>CAZIPT010000020.1:4083-34148 GCA_964541375.1 uncultured Eubacteriales bacterium | reverse complement strand
TGGTGGAGAGCGCCAGCCCGTCCGTGCGGAAGGACCACTTGTGGCTGCGGTTGCCGCCGATGGAGTCCCAGGCGATGCCCTTGACGGTGCGGGTGTTCGGCTCCGGAGTTCGGTCGGCGTGCTGCGCGTAGTCCACTGAGGTGATGGCGATTTGGAGCTGCTCCGCTCCCAGCTCGCGGAGGAGGACGTCCGCGAGGGCATCGGTGTCGACAATGATGGCGCCGTCCTCACCGATGGGGGCGATGGCGTCGAGCTCGGCGGGCTTCAGCTTTGTCAGCATGCGATTCTCCCTAGGTCGAGAACATTGTAGCCGCAGGCACTGACACTCGATGGTCGCCTCCGCTAGGATTGCCAAGGAGGGAAGCTCCACCGTCCGGCGTCCCCGGCGGAGCGTGCGATGGACCGGCACACGCCGGAGCAGCGGAGCAGGAACATGCGCGCCGTCCGTTCGAAGGACAGCGCCATCGAGCTGCGGCTCCGGAGGGCGCTCTGGGCGGCGGGGCTGCGCTACCGGAAGCACTACGCGAGGCTCCCCGGGAAGCCCGACATCGCCTTCGTCTCGGCGCGTGTCGTAGTCTTCTGCGACAGTGAGTTCTGGCACGGCCACGACTGGGAGCATCGCCGGGAGGACATCGGGTCCAATCGCGACTTCTGGATTCCGAAGATCGAGCGCACGATTGCCCGGGACCGCGAGGTGAACTCGCAGCTGGCGGAGGCCGGCTGGCGGGTGCTCCGGTTCTGGGGACATGAGATTACCGACGACGTGGATGGCTGCGTCGTCCGGGTCCGGCGGGCAGTGGAGGAGTCGAGACGCAGGTGAAGTTCTCTAAGCTGAACGGTCTGGTCGAGGACCGGCTAACGATGGAGCGCCGCGAGGCGATGGCGTTCATCACGCACTACCTCCAGACGGAGGGAACACCGGCGGCGGCCTACTTCGAGGACCAGGCGCTGCCCCATCTGCCCCAGGGCTGGGACGACGACAAGCTCCAGTGGGATGCCGTGCCCTTCCCGCCCCCCGCGAAGCCCAAGTTCACGTTCATCGACCTCTTCGCCGGCATCGGCGGCATGCGCATCGCCGCGCAGCGCCTGGGAGGCAAGTGCGTCTTCTCCGGCGAGTGGGACGAGAATGCGCAGCGCACCTACTTCGAGAACTTCGGCGAGGTGCCCTTCGGGGACATCACCAAGGTCGATGAGCACGACATCCCCGAGCACGACATGCTCTTCGCCGGCATCCCCTGCGTGGCCTTCAGCATCGCCGGCCGGCGCGGCGGCTTCAGCGACACCCGGGGCACGCTCTTCTTCGACGTGGCGCGGATCATCAAGCTCAAGCGACCCAAGGTCGTCCTCATCGAGAATGTGAAGAACCTCGTCCATCACGACCGGGGACGGACCCTGGGGACCATGCTCAACGTGCTGAGGAATGACCTGGGGTACTACGTGCCGGAGCCCGAGCTGCTGAATGCCCGGGACTTCGGTGTTCCCCAGAACCGGGAGCGCGTCTTCATCCTGGCCTTCCACCCCAGCTGCGGCGTGGACGCGTTCACCTACCCCGCCCCGCTGCCCCGCACGAGCACCATCAAGGACATCAAGGAGAAGCAGGTCGTGCCGGTGAAGTTCTACCTCTCGACGCAGTACCTGAAGACACTTCGGGAGCATCGAGCGCGGCACGAGGCGGCAGGGCACGGCTTCGGCTACGAGGTGCGGAAGGACAGCGACGTCGCCGGCGCGATCGTCGTCGGCGGCATGGGGCGGGAGCGCAACCTGGTCGTCGACAAGCGGCTCAAGGACTTCACGCCCACGACGAACATCAAGGGCACCGTGAACCGCGAGGGCATCCGGAGCATGACGCCGCGGGAGTGGGCACGGCTCCAGGGATTCCCTGACGAGTTCCGACTGGTGGTCAGCGACACGCAGGCCTACCGGCAGTTCGGGAACTCGGTCGCCGTGCCGGTCATCGAGGCGGTCGCGAAGGCCGCCCTCAAGAAGGCGAAGGTGCTCAAATGAACCCACCACCGGGTCCACTCCAGGGCAACAACGGCGAATGGAGCGAGGCCTACACCTGGTGCCGGCTCCTCGCCCAGGGGTCGCTGGCCCTGGCGGACGCGAATCTGAACTCCATCCCCGGGCGCTCGCAGGTGGTCAACGGCGTGCGCCGACGCGAGGCGACCGGCATCATCGAGCATCGCATCGTCGCCGGCGGGGTCTTCTCCAGGGACGTCGCAACCGGGAGGGACTTCGCCCAGGTGAAGCAGACGGACCTGAGGAACGCGGCCGATGCGATTCTCGACGCGGTGCTCAACGGGGTGGGCCGCCAGGCCGGGAACGGCGGAGCCTACGGAATCCCGGCGGTGGAGCCCCTGCTCCGGGCCCACGGCTTTCAGGCGCTGGGGGCGGCGTCGCTCGACAAGGCGGACATCCAGGTGCTGCGGTCCGACCCGCGGGCCCCGGTCGCCAGCCCCGACGGCTACAGCATCAAGTCCCGGCTCGGCAAGCCTTCGACGCTGCTGAATCCGGGGAAGAAGACCAACTTCCGCTTCCAGGTCGCGGGGACGATCTCGGCCGCCGAGGTGCGCAGGATCAACGCGATCACGACGACACCGCAGGTCCGCAACCGCATCCTGGCGCTCGAACAGGCGGGCGGTGCGCTGGTCTTCGACCGGGTGCGGGGCCCCATCTTCCAGCTGAACCTGGAGGTCATCGACTCCCGACTCCCGGAGCTCGTGGGGCATGCGCTACTGGCCTACTACCGCAACGGCGTGGGCACCATCGCCGACGCGGCGCGGGTCCTGCGGCAGACGAATCCGATGGGCTTCAACCTCCAGGAGGGGCACCCGTTCTACGAGTACAAGCTCAAGCGCCTGCTCCAGGATGTCGCGCTGGGGATGCGTCCGGAGAGCACCATCTGGGACGGCGTCTACGACGCCACCGCCGGCTACATCGTGGTGCGCGACGACGGGCAGCTCGTGGCGTTCAACCTCTACAACCTCAACGATTTCCAGGACTACCTCGCCGCCAACACGCGCTTCGACATGCCCTCCACCACGCGCTTCGACTACGGCTACCTCGGTCAGGAGCTCGGTCGGACCTACATCGACCTCTGTCTCCAGATTCGCTTCATCCGCTAGCGCGTAATGAGTTGATCGGTGCTTGGCCCAGCCAGAAGATTCTGGAGGCGCGAATGGCTCAGTTCGTCGGCACTGTTCAGGACTACCACCACTTCATCGGCCCTCGGATTCGTAACGTCGTAAACCAAACGGCCGCACCCGCGCGGAAGCACCACGGCGGAACATGCGAGAACTGCGGCCAGCATGCTGAATTGCAGTCCGCACATGTTCACGGGCGGGAACGACGCGCGCTGATCGAGGCCGTGCTGGCCGAATACACTCGCATTGACGGCTGGGTGGATTGCGACATCGAGGAGGTTGAGCGACGGGTCATCGAGGCACACCTGCCAATCGAGGCGACGTTCAAGTTCCTTTGTCCCTCATGTCACCGCACCTATGATGCCGGGACGAGAGAACGGACTTCCGGGAGACGTCGCGCCAGTCCTACGCGCGAAGAGGCAGACAGCGAGTTCAAGAAGCTGGGGCGAGTCGAGCTTTGGGCCGTCCGCCCCCGGCAGTCAAACCACCAGATCATTCGCGCATTCTTGGAGCTTGAGCACGGCGGAGGGGTGTATCTATCGGCGCTGCGTGAGTACTGCGAGCGCGAACTAGACATGTCTGGTTTCAAGGGTAAGTACGCCGCGATGAAGACGGATGCTGGTAATTCTTATGGGAAGGTCTTCTTCGACGACGGAGACGTCGTGAGGATGTGGCCGCCAGTCCGTCGTGAGGTTGAGCGGTATTTCTAGTTTGCGAACACGCGTCTCATCAGAGCGAAGGGCATCCGCTAGCCTGCAAGAGCTTCGATTGCTGCAGGGTGCCCACTGCGCGGGACGCCGGGAAGGACCGGAGTGGTGAGTCGAGCCCCTAGAAGTGAAGCACCTGTATCTAGTGAGAGCAGTGCTTTGGTAGCGCCCAATTCAGCCCCCTCTGGTGCGAGGGAGTCGGGTGCGGGTGACCAATTCCACTTCCTTTGGGCGGCCCGCCGGGCTATCGAGCTGCTAGATCCATCATCAAACCTGAAGCGCGTCGTACTTGAAGGCTTCTCGCCAGAGGCTTCGTTTGCGGCGGATCCGAATCTGCTCTTGGGAGCCGACCTCGTCGAGTACTACGGTGGGGACACGTACGCAAGCGCATCCCAGATCATCGTCACACAGCTGAAGTACTCCCATCGCCAACCTGCCCGAACATGGACGGCCTATCGGATGTGCACCTCTGGCCGTGGCGCGCGTGCTTCAGTTACGAAGCGACTGGCCGAGGTCTACACGGCGATGAGATCGCAGGGAACTCGCGAGCAGACGCTGAACCGGCTGGCGCTTCGCCTTGTGAGCAATCAGCCCGTATCAGACAAGACGCGGTTGGCGCTGGAACAAGCCAAGGTGCTCGTCCGCGACGGGCGGGACGGGATAAGCGCTCAAGACGTGATCGACGCCCTGCCTCGCACGCGGGCTGCGGAGATCACACGGCTCAAGGACTGCGCCGGTCTTCACTCGCGTGACTTCCTCGACTTTCTGCTTCTACTCGACCTGAGCCACTGTGGTGCCGAGTCGAGAAGCCTACAAGAACTGCGTCTATCGGCGGCAATTGCCAGACACTTGCCAGGGGCGGTCCAGGAAGGCACAGACCGCATCTACAGGGCAATTGAATCTGAAGCGCTCCCGGAGGGTGCTTCGTCGCGCGGTTTGGCGCGTGAGGACATCCTCGTGATGTTCAAGGTGCACAGTGAGGCGGCGCTCACTCCCGTCCCGTCAAAGATCGAGGCAGTCGAAGATCCCATCGAGACCCCGGACGTCGACGAACTCGCCGCTGCTCTCGTTGATCCGAGCAACACCCATCTGATTGCTCATGGGGTCGCGGGTGTCGGCAAGACGACGACTATATCGTCACTTGAAGACGCTCTGCCACCAAACTCGGCGGTCATCATCTACGACTGCTTCGGCGCGGGATCGTATCTTGAGCCATCCGAGGGGCGACATCTGCCTCAGCGCGCGGTGTTTCAGATGGTCAATGAGCTGGCCATGTTGTGTGGCACTCCGCTGCTCTTGAGGCCACCAGACGTCTCGCCGGAGCTTTGGACTGCGCTCAAGAGCGCGCTAGAGGCGGCAGCTCTTGGTCTTCACGAAGCCGGCGGGGTCTTAGTCCTGGTCGTCGACGCGGCTGACAACAGCGCATTCGCTGCGCGGCAATATGGCGATCGATGGTTCTTGCCCGAGCTCTGGCAGCTTGCGCTTCCGGAGGGTGTTCGCCTCCTGGTGACAGCACGCACCCACCGAGTGTCGGATCTTGAGGCACCCGAGGGCACGAGCCAGCTCGAACTCCACGGATTCGACGAGCCAGCGTCAGCCACATTCCTGCGACGCCGGTTCCCGGCCGCTGGCGATGACGGGTGTCTTGCGTTCCATGACAAGACGGGCGGTAACCCCAGAGTTCAGTTTTATGTGCTCGATGAGAGGCGTTCAGCAGATCTGATCCTCGAGGAGGCACTTGAGGGTGCTGCGCATACACCTGAGGCCATCTTCGAGGACCTGTTGAAGGCCGCTGTCAAAGAGGTCCGCGATCAATCCAAGGCAATAGAGATCCTGGGCAACCTAGTCTGCTCGGCTAGACCGGTCCGACTCGGAAGCTTCTCGCAGGCCTCGAGATTGAGCATCGACGAGGGGCGCTCGTTCTGCCAAGGCCTAGAGCCTGGTGTTGTGATCCGTGACGACGTCATCTCATTCAGAGACGAGGACTTCGAGAGTCACCTTCGATCGGAGGTTGGGTCGGCCGGGGAGATCGAGGCGCATCAGCGACTGTCGGACTTCTTCTCGGAACGCGATGAGACTGATGCCGAGGCGGCGACGGTGTTGGCCGAGCATCTGTATCGTGGCCAGCGCTACCGCGATCTCATCGACATCACGCTCGATCGAGCCGAGCCGATGGCTATCACTGATCCCGTCGTCAGGCTCCAGGTCTACAAGCGTCGGCTGACGTTCGCACTACGCGCGGCCCTGATCGAAGGTCGCGCGGATGACTCATTCCGCTTGACGGTGCTAGCGGCGGAGGCGGCGCGCTCGAACTCCGCCGTCGAGAGCATCATTCGTGAGGTTCCGGATCTCGCCATGCGTCACGGGGACCCTAGTGGCGTTGCGGAGGTCTACCTTCGTCAAGAGAACCAGCCGTGGCGCGGTCCGGTGCATCTGCGCATTTCAGCGATGTACGCGCGGGCAGGGCATCACACTGCAGCCGACGAGCACTTTGCTTTCGCCAACGCATGGTTGCGAGAGGCGATTGCCAAGAAGGGCGACGACGCGGACGAATGGCGCATTGCGATCGAAGACATCGCCGTTGGATCCGAGGCGGTCTATTGGCGGCACGGACTTGGTGAGGCTCTGGGCTGGCTTCGTAGCTGGCGTCCGGGGGATGCTGTGTTCGCCGCAATCAATCGTCTGGCGAATACCCTTGCGCTCAAGTGCGACCCCTCTCAGCTGGAGCAGGAAGTCTCATCCGTTCGGATGAGCGCACGAGTCGAAGCCGTCTTCCGAGGGTCTTTGTGGCGGACGGGCCTGGTTCCGTCCCTAGATTGCGCACAGCGCATGGTCGATCTTGTCGAGCGGTCTCTGCGACGTCAGCCGATGAAGTTCGTCGAATCGTGGCGCGGGGACGACAGACCAGAAGAGGAGTGGCTACTGGGGCTTGCCGAGATGGCAGCCTGTGGCGGAGTGGGCGATACGCAGCTCCTAACCCTGATACGACACGCTGCACCGCCGCTTCCCGTACATGCGCCGTCAGAGTGGGACGACCTTTCAGGCAGCACGCTCGCTCTGCGCAAACTGGCACTCGAGGCCGAGCTGCGCGGTGCATCACTGACTATCGATGACCTGGTCCCTGACCGACTCCGCGAGAAGCCGGAGGGTTCTCGGAGTGGCTATGACCCGAATAGCGAAGAGCGCCGACGCTATCGAGAGGTCTTTGGGGATGTGCTCCCCGCGTTTGTGCTAAGAGCGCGAGTCCTGTGTGGGAAGGTGAAGGCGAAGGATGTGGCTTCCGTCGTGCAGGAGGAGCTTGCCGGCAGGCGCCAGCGTGCCGAGGCCAGATGGAACCAGTTCGACCGTCGCTATCGGTTGTGGTCGCTGACACTCCTGGACGCTGTTCTCAGGGCAGCTCTGCCCGATGCCGCGAAGGTGGTAGCGGAGCTGGCCGATATCGCCGAAAAGGCCATTCGTGGGGCGGCTCCATCACTTTGGCTCGATGTGGCCACGGTTGTGATTCGACGCCTGCCTGACTCGGTAGTGCTGGGTTTGGCGGATCGCGCAGCGGTCTACGCGGAAGAACACGATCAGCCTGCGACCGAGCGTGTCCAGACACTCCTGCGTGTAGCTGCGCTGATGGATACAGTCGATTCGTCCCTTGCACAGGACTATTACGACAGAGCCGTCACGGCCGCAGCGGGAATCGACGATGATTCGGTTGCTCTCCTAGAGCTGCACACTCGACTTGCTGGCCGTGTCAGTCGCATAGACTCAACGTGCGCGGAGATCGCCGCCCGAATGGTTGGACTGGTCGAGGAGTTCGAGCTCAAGGTTTCTGACCCAGACCGTCTGCCCCGCCTGCGCACAATCCGGGCGGTAGCGTCGCTACACCCACAGACGGCATTCGCCACAGTCTCTCGTTGGGACGACGAAGATCGGCTCGAGATCGATGACTCTGTCACGCAGCTGGTTCACGGGGCGACGACGAATGGGTTCCTCTGGGCGGAGACGGGAGTCTGTCTGCTACAACTCGGCGGCGATCGGCTCGATATATTCGGGTCTTCGGAACCGCTACTGACAGAGCTGAGACAACGGGGCCCCTCAGGGCGCGCCGCACTAACGAGTGCTGTCGATGAGCTCTCTCTCCGTATCCGTCGGGACCTCGCGCTATGGGCACGACCAGCACAGGCGCGGCGATTGGCGGATTGGGGTGCGCAGGCAGGCCTGGGGGCTCAGCATTCTGTCGCAGCGTTGAGGGAGCTCGCAGAATTCGCTGAGGGCCTGAGAAGTGAGCCGAGCGCGGCACAGTCTGAGCGCCTCGAGAGGGTGAGCATCGATCCGGGCGCAGTTCGGCCACCACTCTCGACGTCTGCAGATCTCAGCGAGCACCTCAAGACAATGGCCGAGTCATACGCCTCAGATGATGCAATCTCGACCTACATCGCGGAGAGTGGTCGCGCTCTCACTCCCGCCGACAGGGTTCCTTTCCTCCATGTTCTTAGCTCGCTGCTGCCCACCGACCGGGTAATCCGTTGGTATGCTCGCGGCGTGGCGTTGGCCATCTACGAGCTGGTGAACGAGTGGCGTCGCTCGCGTCCCGTAATGCGGTGGGCTGCGGACGGCATCCCCAGCTTCATCGAGAACAGCTTGGCTGAGCTGATTGGCCACGACAGAGAAGAGGGATCTGGGCTCGACCGGCTCCTGTCGCTTCGCCTGGGCGAGGGAACGACAACACTGCTCCTGCGTGCGGTCTCGGCTTCACTGGAGGACCTGAGTGCTCACCAACTGTTTGCTGTGGCTAGTAGTGTCGCTTCGCTCATGGACGACAATCAGGTTCGTGAAGCCCTACTGTGGTCAATCGGACGCCTGGAATCGTGCTCTCGGACGGAGATCACCGGTCTTCCCGTTTCCGTCGACGACACCCTCGCCGCGTTTCTGTTTGCCTTGTTCGGCAACGTAGACAAGCGCAAGCGTTGGCGTGCAGCCCATGTCGCGAGGTCGCTTCTTGGGCGAGAAGGACAAGCGCTGACTGATGCCCTGGTGGCGCATGCATCGTCCAAGACGGCCGACGGCTTCATGAGTGCTGGCCATGCCTTCTATTGGTTGTCGGCCCGTCAGTGGTTGTACCTGGTATTGGCACGGCTAGCGGACGATTCGCCAAACAAGCTTCGACAGCATCTTGACCTGCTTGCCGACGCCGCGCTCGAAACCGAACTGCCGCACGCTTCGATTCGGGATCTGGCGAAGCGCGCCGCACTCTCGGTGCATGCAGCCTCGGCGAGTGGCCTCAATCAGGACGTGCTCGAGAGGCTGCTGCTGGCCAACGAGCCGGCAAGTTGCTGCCTCGAGCGCAAGCATCGCTACGGTCATTCCTCACGCGGTGAAGTACCCGAACTGCGCTTCCGTATCGATGACATGGACACCTTGCCGTACTGGTACTCACCGCTGGCAGATGTCTTCGGACAGCCGACGCATGAGGTCGCCACCCGAGCCGTGGACTGGATTGTCGACTACCTATGCTTCACGGAGGATGACGCTTGGAATGATCGGCGCGAGCATGCCCAAGAGCGCCAATGGCAGTTGATGAACAATAGCCACGGGGATGTCCCGGTGCTCGAGTCGCTCGACATCTATCTCAAGTACCACGGCATGCTCCTGGCGGCAGGTCAGATGATCGACGAGGGCATGTCCGTTGCATGCGACGAGTGGGACGAGCTGCAGGGGCCGTGGCGGCATTGGCTCGAGGATTATGTCGAATCATCGCCAGACTGGTGGCTATCCGACCTTCGGTCCCCCGCGCCGCTCGAGGCCTATATCTATGCCGATCCGGCACCCGTGGACGAATGGCGGCAAGTAGCCGATGAGGACTTTGACAATCTGTTGACCATGACCAGCCAGGGCCCGGTCGACCTTGTCGTAGACGCTCACATCAACACCCGTTCCGACGATCGTCACGAGTATCTGCGCGTCCGAACCGCACTAGTCTCGCCAGCTGCGAGTCGCGCCCTGATGCGTGCGCTGCAGTCGGCGGATGCGAATGACTTCTTCCTACCGTACGAGGGATCAGACGAATCCCAAGAGGGACGGCGCGAGATATTCGCAGGCGAGTTCGAACTTGCCGGACTCCTCGTGGAGGAATCGCACGAGCGCGAATCCATCGAGAAGCACGATCCGCTTGCGCGGATCCGCTATTCGTTTGACCGACCCGGTGACGCCTTTATGGCCAACGTCGGAGCAAGGCCCAATAGGACAGGCCTGCTGTGGAGCAACCAAGTTGGGGAAGTAATCTCGAAGGTCACGATGTGGAACGACGCAATCGGTGACGAGCGCGATGCACATGAGCGCCAGACGGACGGAACACTATCAACCGTTCCTTTGGAGTCGATGCTGGGGTTCTTGTTGACTGATGGCCGAGAGTTGATCATCGACGTGGAAGTCGACCGCAAGGACGATCGCCGCGAGGACGGACGGGAGCGAGAGTATGAGCCCGCGAAGAGCCGCATCTACCTCCTTAGGGGAGACGGAACGCTCGAGAACTTGGACGGATGTCGTTCGATTGGGCGAAGCGATTGTCCATGAGCTCGGGCTTGCGAATTCGAACGACACGCTTGGCCGCTGGATGGCGCATCGAATCGCCGAACTCATGCAGCGAGCGGACGCGGCGAGCGATGACGCAGTTCGGGAACTCACTCGCAAGGAGGCTTCTGATCTGATCCTCCGGCTTTGGAGTCACCGGTCGAGCTGGCCGCGCGGCTGGCCTCCGAAAGCATCGGCTGCGATCGAGACCGTATCGCGCCGGCACTCGGAGCAGGCGACGGGTTCGCCGTGGCTTGACACACTGGATGAGCTCAGGATCCTGCAGTCGCGAGAGCGCCAGATATGGACCAGGCTGGGTCTGCTGGACTTCGACATCGAATCCGAGCGACGACTCGTTGGTGAGCTGGACGGCGAGGGCGCTGATGAAGAGCGGCGGCCAATCGAAGCCGTGATCAGATTATGGGAGTTGGCAGAGAAGGAAATGTGCGAGTCGATTGGTTCAGCCGCGGAATCTCGATCAGCGAGGGCTCAAGCGGGCATCATCGAAATGGCTGACGTGGATTCGGCACGCGACGAACTCAGAAGCCGTGTCGTATCTGAAGCGCAACAAGGCAGTAGCTCGCAGTAGCGCACATTCTCCCGTTTCGGAGGAGGGCGGACCATCTGGGCCTCTTCAGCGGCACCGTGCCTCACGTGGCCTCACGTCGCCCCACGTGGGGCAGCGCCGACGCGTACGGGCACCTTCACTATTGGTTGACGGGCTTGTGCTGCAGATGTTCGTCCAGCTTGCGTCCGAGATTCGCAACGGCCTCGAGGAGATAGCCCCCCGCATCCCGGTGGTCGAAGAGCTCCCTGTGCGTGGGCCCCAGGTTCATTCGCTCAGGGGTCGCGGCGTAAGCGGGGTCGAAGGCGAGCTCGACAACTTCGAGCTCGACCAGTTGCAGGAACTCCGCGGCGGCGACTGCCCTAGGCGCAGTCTCTTCCGGCAGCGACCGAAGCCGGGATGGGAGAGCCGCCTCCGCCAGCAGCTGCGCCAGTGATGCCCCGGTCCGCAGCCCCGTGATCCGGTCTGCGAGCGCCGGTCGCACCTCTGGCCCGGAGTGCTTCAGGTAGCCTTGCCGCACATATTCTCCTGGGTTTGTGAGCACGGCGAGGTAGAGATGTGCGAGGTTCACCTCACGGATGGTCTCGTCGCAGTCCCCAGCGGTGTCCAGGAGCATGGCGATGTGAAATTGATCGTTGTACGACCTCCGAAGACTCTCGATGGTTCCCAGCCAAGCTTCGAGGTGGACCTTCTCGTCGTGGCTGAGCCTCTTCGCCGGGTTGCCTCGAAGCTTTCCGAGCGTCGGCTCGATCCGCCTGGCGAGCTTCCCGTAGTCTTCGAGGAGTCGGAGTCGGTCTAGCTCACGGATTTCGGCGTCCATCTCAGTAAGCTGGGCTGGCGTGTGCGTTCCCCGAGCGCTACGGATGCGCCGAAGTGCCCTAATCTGGTCCAACGAGAGTTCGCCGGCGCCAGTGGACCGGGCGCGCTCTCTGGTTTGCTGCGCGAAGCGGACCCCCATGGGTTACTCCAGCTCCGAAGGGAAACACGTGGTTGAGCTCCGGAGCTCCGCCTTGAGTGTCTCGAAGTTGCCGAGCCAGGCCACCGCTGCAGCGAGCATGGTTTCATAGGAGCCGCTGCCGCTGATGTAGTGCGCGATGCCCGCCTCCAGGTTGCGGCTGTAGCTCAGGAATGTTCGCCGCAAGTCCAGTGCCCGCAGGTAGTCTAGGTGCACCACGGGGTCGAGGTTGCCGCTGGAAGCGGGTCGTTGGTGATGGTTGCGTACGGCGTCATGACGGCCCGCATCACGAGCCTCGATCCCGTTGTCGAGCGCGTAGGCAAGCGGTGGACTCAGCTCGATGACTGCCTCGAAGGTTCCTCGGGCCCCGTCGCCGGTCTCCCGTGCGAGGGCGGTGCGATGGAACTCCGTGAGACGCCGGCGCTCTTCGGCGTTGGCACCGGCGAGCGCGCTGGGCAGCAGGTGGAGCCCACCTATCAGCGTGCGCGTTGTGGGGTATAGGCTGCGGAGCTCCCGCTCGTAGGGGAGTCCCTTGTAGCTGCCTGTGCTCCGGATCTCCGCCAGCGCGGCGAGGATGCCGGGCTCGTCCTGCTCGACGTCGATGATGCGCTCGGGGGTGGGGGCGCTGCGCCTGGCCACCGCCATCGGGTTGCGCAGGGTGTAGGGGTTGTAGCCCTCGGGCATCAGCGCAAGCGTTCTCGGGTCGTAGACCCAGGCCTTGCAGGTTGCGCCGTCGTCGCCCTGGTCGCCGACCTCGACCTCGAAGCCGGCTTCGGTGGCGCGCTCCAGGAGCAGGTCGACCTGCGAGGAGTCGATGAGGAGCGGATGCGTGGATTCATCCAGCGACCAGTCGTGGCGGTCCACATCGAATGCGAGCGCATCCTGCTGGGCGTTGATGAATGCGGCGAACTTCGGGCGACGATGGTAGATGCGGTGTACGAACTCATCGTCTGGGAGCTCACCGCTGGCGACGTAGTCATCTGGAATCGTGTCGAACCAGCGTGCATCGGTGAGGAAGGGCGGGAAGGCCCGACCGGCGGCCCCCTGTGGCGCCGGAATAAGCACCTCGTGACGGTCTATCCACGAGGCCGCGCTTCGGGTTCGATCCTTGCTTCGGATGCCCATGTCTACTGCACCTCGCCGATGCCGGGGAGGTAGTCTTCGAGGCCCATTTCGAACGGCTTCGCGGGGTCTAGGTTCACGGTGGGCACCTCCGAGCGTGCCCCGACTGCGTAGCTGTCCCAGTCTCCACTCGGGGCCACGGGGGGCGCGTAGGTGTCGCCCTTGGCGAATCCGATGAGATCCTCTCGATGGAGCCCGAAATCCGTGTTCTCCTTGATGCCCCAGGTCAAGAACTCACCGAAGACGCGCTTAAAGTCGGGACCATGGTTCATTTCCTCGCAGTGTGAGGCCTCATGCGTGAGCGTGTAGATGACCCGGGAGCTCCCGGCGTCCGGCTTGTCAAGGATGATGGCGTAGTGCTGCTTGCCGTCACCGCCGGTGCGCGCGAAGCAGGCTCCGAGCGTCCTGCTACCGGACTTGCTCCCGCCGCCACGTTTCTCGGCGAGTGCGTCAACGCGGAGTCCGTGCTCGGCCATGAGCGGGAACAGGTAGTCACTGGCGAGGCCCTCGAGCTCCCTGAGCCTCGCCCTACTGAACGCCCGCAGCTCCACCTGGAGCTGGGGATGGGCGTTGTCCTGGAAGTAGACCGAGTGGGGATATGCGATGTCGTCCGGGTGCTTGCCCCGGTAGTCCCCGTCGTGGATGTCGATTGGTATCGAGGGCACCGGGAGTGGCTTCGCATTCAGATTGACCCTCTTGCTCGTTCGTACGCCCATCGCTACGCCCCGTTCCTCTTCCGGTCGGTGCCGGCTCACGCTTGTCCTCGTGCAGCTCTCCCATCGCCGATATGCTCGATATCGATGTAGTTATCTAAGTTTACTCACTATTTTTGCTTGTCAAGCTTCCAAGCCAAATCTTTCGTGATCCCTTTGGATTCTCGGCGACGGATGGCGCCTGAATCGTGCCTTTGGGCACCTGGCGCGGGCTTGCCTGAACCCGCGATGCGGTCGGACTGTCAGAAATCGCGGCGCATGTGTCAGACCTGTGCTTCAATCTAGTCGCACGTGTTGCGGGACACATCGTTTGCGGGGATGAGCGGGGGATTCATGGCATTGATTCCGGACGAATGGCTGACCCCAGGCGAGAGTCTGGGCCAGTTCGTCATTGCGGAACGCGACAGCAGGCTGTTGAGCTACCAGAGCTCACCGAAGGATGTCACTGAGCACGCGAACATCGAGGCCGCAACTGCCCAGGGTGCGTACGGACGCAGGCAGCTTCATGAGCTCATTCAAAATGGCGCAGACGCCATCATGGAGTCGGCTCGGCCCGGCAAGATCCACGTTGTCCTCACAGATGAAGCGCTGTACTGCGCCAATGAAGGCGAGCCGCTCGCAGAGGCGGGAGCAGAGGCGATCCTGCATTCGCACATGTCCGAGAAGCGTGGCACTGAAATTGGGCGCTTCGGCCTTGGGTTCAAGTCGGTGCTGGCGATCACCGACCGCCCGAGGTTCTACAGCCGCACGGGATCGTTCTACTTCGATGCCCAGGAAGCGCGCTCTGTCATCGGCGGAGTCGTTGGAGGTCTTGCACGCTATCCGATTCTGCGCCTTGCCTTCCCGGTCGATCCTAGGGCCGACGCCGGCTCGGACAGCGTGCTCAGAGAGCTGATGCTGTGGGCAACCACCGTCGTCAAGCTGCCGCGCACAGCTGCAAGTGAGGATTTGCTGTCTGAGGACCTGGCCGACTTTCCAGCGCAGTTCATGCTGTTCTCGAGACATGTCGAGCATTTGATCCTTGAGGATCGTACGCGAAGTGACACCCGGAGCATCTCGCTCAAGCACGTGGGTGAAGAGATAGTGCTCCAGGACCGATCTGACCAGACTCGCTGGAGGGTCTTCGAGATCTCCCACCGACCCTCTGAGTCGGCAAAGAAGGATGCGGGCGAGCTTGCCAAACGCGATGAAGTCCCGCTGGTTTGGGCGGTTCCTTTGGAGCCCCGCAAGGACGACGGACAGTTCTGGGCGTTCTTCTCGACCGAATACACGACGACCCTCAAAGGCATTCTCAACTGCCCGTGGAAGACAAATGAGGATCGCACCAACCTCCTTCAAGGTGATTTCAACACCGAGTTGATCATCGTCGCGGCTGAGCTGATCGCGAACAGCGCCGAGAGCGTATCGACTGCGGAGGACCCGGCCAGATTCCTGGACGTCATGCCCGCACGCGGTGACGAGGCGAGGAACTGGGCGGATGCCGCGCTCACCGAGCAGGTCTATAAGCGGGCACAGTTGCGTCCGTGCCTTCCGGATCAGGACGGGACTCTCAGACTGCCGTCTGAATTGAGCATCCACCCCGAGAAGATCGGACGCGACCAGCTGAGTGTGGACGCGCTACTGCTGTGGTCCTCGACTCCAGGCCGCCCTTCGGACTGGGTGCACCCAACGGTCGGAACGCGCAACGCTCGAAATCGACGACCTCGGGTTGAACGACTGTGCGGCAAAGCCAGCGTAGCAACGGCGGAGGAGTGGCTGGAGGCTCTTGTGCCTTGCGCATCGGCAGCGTCGTCCGTCGCGGCGCTCAAGGTCGCCGACCTGGCGCTTGATCCAGGGCGCTCAGGGTTCTACCGGGATGGAACTGAGGCAGATATTGTTCTTCTGTCTGACGGGCAACTCGCCGGTCCACAGGAGACCATCTACCTTCTCAGTGAAGGGGCCCAGCCACGCGACGGTGTGAAGTTCGTGGCCCCGGAACTGTCCAACGACCCCGACACACGGGTGATTCTCGAACGCCTCGGTGTCCACGAGGTTTGCGGCGACTCGCTTCTCAAGGACTTCCTCATTGATCACGCCTACGGGTATTCGGCCACCGACTGGCAGGCACTATGGGAGCTGGTCGCGGTATGTGACCCGGCGATCGCGACCGGCTTGCTGAAGAGGGCGCGGTACGGGTTGTGGGGGGAGACGCTCCACGCAATGTCGGGCGACGGTGACTGGCGCCCCTTGGCTGAATTGCTCCTGCCCGGCCCAGTGATACCTGAAGGCTCCGATGACAATCGGGATCTCGTAGTTGACACCGTCTTTCATGCACGGCATATGGAAGTGTTCCGCATGTTGGGTGCCACGGCTGTTCCGACTCCCGGTGGTGGCTCGAAGGCGGAGGCGTGGTATCGGGAGTATCTGGCGGACTGCCGGTCGGACTTCCAAAGCAGCCAAACGAGCAATCCTCAACTCGACCGGTTGGACTTCGACGAGCGGAGCTTCGCAGGTCCTTTGGAGCCACTGCGCGCGCTCTCCCCGCAAGCCGCGTCGGCTTTCACCGCCGCCTTCCTCGAGGCCGAGCATGACTTGTGTCCTTGGACGATGCGCCACTCGACTCAGGAGAAGTATGCCCCCCGGGAATACGAGAACCCACAGAAGCAGCTGCTGGAGCAGCTTGGCTATCTCGAGACAAGCCAAGGGCTGGTCCCGCTCGGCGAGTGCGTCTCCGGGGAGCTAAGGCGATTCCCCGATGGATTTCCGGTTCCTCGATTGGGCGACGAATACCTCGCTGCGTTTGATCTGGCGTCGAGCTACGGAGATCTTGGCGACGATGCGTGGGCCGCGGCATATGACCGAATTCTTGCCTCTGGCGACGCGACCCAGGTAGTCCGTTTCTACTCCATGGCCTCACAGTGCGCTGAGGTGCGACCGACGAGCGTGCGCTGCCTGCTCAAGGGCGATCTCGTGAATCGCGGTGTCGACGAGGTGACGGTAACCTGCAGCCCCCTGAGAGCCGCTGCTTTGGACCGTGACGGTTGCCCGTATCTGCAGGTTGAATCGGCAGTCGATGAGCAGGTCCTTTCACAGAGCTGGGGCATGAAGTCTGGTGAGGATGCCGTAGCGGTCGACGTTGAAGTGGTGGGCGCGACAGTGCTCGGCGTTGTGGGTGATGAGTACCCGGGCATGGAGCAGTTCCTCGACGACGCCAGCGGTCTTACGATCGTGCGTGCGGAGGAGCTCTACATCACCACGCTGACCGATTCAGGCAGGGATTCAAGACCCGTGGACTTCCATGTGAAGGACGGCAGGGTCTACGTGCTTAGCGCACTCGGGCCCGAGACCGTTCTGGCACGACTCAGCGATGAACTCGACCTCAGAATGAGCGCAGCCGACATCCAGGCGGTGCTGCGATCCGAGGATGATCAGAAACTTCGCGAACTGAGAGCACGGATAGTCGACGCGGTGTCACCCGCCGAGAAGATCGCCACTGCAATTGGCGTGGACAGGATCATTCGGAGATTGCCCAGAGGACTAGTCTCTGAACTCGAGGACCTGGAGGCCGACAGGACAGGAGTCCGTGCGGCCGCGGCGGCGCTCTCGGTATTCGGCATCGACGCTCTCAGGCAGTATCGCGACGAGTTCGTCGAGCTCGGCTTTCGAGCCCCTTCTCAGTGGGCGGGGTCCCACGCTGCGAGGCGGTTCTGCCGTGAGCTGGGGTTCCCGACCGAGTTCGCGGGGTTCGAGGGCGAGGATCGGAGGCCCAACTGGGATGTCGACGGTCTGCGGCCGCTGGACAAGCTGCATGACTATCAGGCGACGGTTGTCCAGCGCGTTCGTGATCTTGTCAGCGCGGCGGCGGGCGCACCCAGCCGTGGGATGCTCTCTCTTCCGACGGGTGCCGGGAAGACGCGCGTAGCGGTCGAAGCGATCTGCCGCGAGCTTGCCTCCGGCGGTGTCCAGAGGGTGCTGTGGATCGCTCAGTCGGACGAACTCTGTGAGCAGTCGGTTCAGTCCTGGTATCACGTCTGGCGGGCGATCGGGCGCGACAGGCTTAGAATCAGCAGGTTGTGGTCGGACAACGAGGTTGACGAGGCGCCAGGGGGTTCCGGCCACGTTCTCGTAGCCACTGTCGCCAAGCTGGAGGTCATTCGGAAGCGCGCCACATCCGCGACCGAAGATGGTGATGCCCCCTATCTGTGGCTCAAGAACGTCGACTGTGTAGTCGTTGATGAGGCGCATTCTGCTATCTCCCCCGAGTACACGCGCGTCCTAGAGTGGCTCGGACTCGGCAAACACCAGAATCAAGACCGGTGCCCCCTGCTCGGACTCACCGCTACGCCGTTCAAAGGGGTGAGCGAGGACGAGACACGACGCCTCGTGCAGCGTTTCGGATCGAATCGCCTTGACGACGGCCTCTTCCAAGGTGACCCGTATGTCTGCCTTCAGGCGGATCTTGTGTTGGCTCGCGTGCGTCATCACTTGCTCGAGGGCGCGCTCATTGAGCTGACCTCCGGTGAACTCGAGCAACTCACCCAGACAAGGCGACTACCGTCCAGGGTAGGCGTCGCCCTCGCGGACAACCGCCCCAGGAATAGGTCGATCGTCGACTGCATCGCTGGTCATCCGGATGACTGGAACGTTCTCGTATTCGCTGCTTCAGTCGAGCACGCACAGGTGCTCGCAGCGCTGCTCGACGCACGGGGCATTCCTTCAAGGTCGGTGTCGGGGGACACCCGGCCCGGCGTTCGACGACACTACGTCTCTCAGTTCAAGGCAGGCGAGATTCGCGTTCTGACGAACTACGGAGTATTGACAGAAGGTTTCGACGCGCCCGCGACGAGAGCCATCTACGTGGCCAGGCCGACATTCAGCCCGAATGTCTACCAGCAGATGATTGGGCGAGGTTTAAGGGGTCCTGCCAACGGGGGCACGGATGAGTGTCTTATCGTCAATGTGAAGGACACGGTGGCCAACTTCGGAGAGCAGTTGGCATTCACTAAGTTCGACCATCTTTGGTCGAGCTAGCGGCACGAAGGACTGCAACCACAGGGGGCCTCTTTGACCGACGCGGCAATCGTTGACTGCATCCTGCGAGTACTCGCGGGTGCGGCTGTGCCGATGAAGGCCTTGGAGATCTCCCGTGAGTGTGAGGCACTCGGCGTCAGCGTCGACCCCAGAACTGTCAACGAAATACTCTGCAGCGATCCGAAGGCGAGTCCACTCGCCAAGCGAAACGATCAGTTTCGCTGGTTACCTGCCGCAGAGCTGGCTGCTGCCCAGGATGCGCCCGACACGAATGGCCTGAATCCCGACCAGCTCGAGGTCGCCCACGCCGGCCCTGAACGCAGGCTGCTGGTCATAGCCTCCGCGGGCACCGGGAAGACGCACACGGTTATCGAACGGCTCAGGTATCTCACCGACGATTGCGGGTTGGGGGCGACACGAGAGGTGCTCGTGCTGAGCTTCAGCCGAGCTGCTGTTGCCGAGATCAGATCACGTTTGGCAGAGGTAGCCGACGACAGCGAAGCCGGGTTTGTGAGGGTACTGACTTTTGACCGTTTCGCATACGAACTCCTCTTGGAGAGCGGAGCGGTTGGAAGCCAGGATGGCTTCTTCGGAAGTTACGACAGGAGCATCAAGGCGGCAACCCAACTCGTGCGGTCGGGAAACGAAGACGTGCTGGATCGCCTGGAACAGATCAGGCACTTTGTCGTTGACGAAATCCAGGACCTGGTGGGTTGCAGGGCCGATCTTGTTCTTGCCCTGACTGAAAGAATCCAGGGCGGCATGACGATGCTGGGCGACCCGTCGCAGAGCATCTACGGATGGCAGCTGAATGACCATCCGCAAGACCTGACCGCTGACGAGTTTCTCGCGGGTGTTCGTGGATTACCCGGGATGGAAGAGAAGTCGTTGCGGCAGCACTACAGGGCAAGGACGACCACTGCGCAGCGGGCGGCCGGTCTGGGGGAGCCGATGAGGGTTGCGAATCCCAGATGGCTCGAGAACTGTGATCGCGTAGAGCGCTTCATCGGCCGTCTGCCTCGATACAAGCTTGGCGAGTTCACGGACTGGTCGCAATCGCATCTTCCGGGAAGCGCGGCCATCCTCTGTCGCAACAACGGACAGTGTCTGCTGGTCGCTGAGCGACTGCGCAAGAAGGGTGTTCCGTGCTCGGTTCGGCGCAGAGCGGAGGAGCGGCTTGTACCCGGTTGGCTCGCGATTGCGTTCGGCGGACGGGAGTCGAAGCCGTCAATCAGCCGAGATGGCTTTGACGCCAAGCTCGACAGCCTCGCCGATGAGAGGAAGGAATTCGCCTTCGTTGGGAGCCGCGCAGCAGCGTGGCGGGCGCTTGCGCAAGTCGCAGGGGGTGGGCGGAAGCTGAATCTGGACGTCATCGCCCAGATGTTGGTTGAGCTGAGAATTCCGGACGAGCTGCTCGCGAACTCTACCGACTCGCTTGTCATCTCGACAGTGCATCGGGCAAAGGGCCTCGAATACGACAACGTTGGTCTGTACGGGCTTCACAAGCCCTGCAACGCTATGGAGAAGGTGCCTGAGGAGACACGGGTCAAGTACGTAGCCCTCAGCCGCGCAAGGGATCGGCTCGCAACAATCGAGGAGAGTCGGGCCCAGGATTCTCGAATGCAGGCTCCGCAGAAGGGAGAGGCGAATCGCTGGGTGCTCCGTCGACATGCGGGACGAAACCCAAGCGCAGCTGAAGCAATAGAGTTCTTGCCACAGGATATCGATTCGCTCGTACCGCCGGACACCAAGGGCCGAGACGCGGCAGCTACATACTTGGGAATCCGCAACGACGTCTGCATCGGGGACGGGGCGCGGCTTCGCAGAATCGGTCGTTCGTCCGTATTCGAAGTAGTGGTCGACGGACTGGTTGTCGGCAGAACGTCAGCCAGCTGGGCCAGCGCGTGCCGTCAGCATTTCGGCGAGCTTCCTCTTCTCGTAGGAGGCCTTTTCGTCAGCGATTTGCGTACCGCTTGCGGTCCTGCTTCGGTCACGGAGTCAGTTGGCTTGGGTCAGTCGGGGATGTGGTTGCTGCCGGTCTTGGCAGGCATGGCTTACAAGGAGGCATGACGTTGGCACACGTTTCGAGTGGGCTCTACGAAGTCAGGACCGAGATCGCGGAGGCGCTTGCCCGTGATTTGGTCGGCCCGGTGGACCCAGGTGAGGTTCTCGATGAGCCGCCGTTGCAGCGATACATCTGCGGAGTGCTCTATCCCCGGGGCATGGACGCAGGCCTAGGGGCAGAGGAGGATCCTGGCCTCGAAGCGGGAGGCGACTCTGACAATGAAGGGTCGAGTTCAGACCCGCCCGTTTCAGCGGCCAACATACAGTTCCCCTCGTCGATGGGTCTCACCTTTGCGGTGGATCCCGCGGCGACGGAGGCGGTGCTGGTGGCGACGAGTGGCGCTAGGTACGAGCGCACGGAGCCCGACGGGAAGCAGTTGCGATGGTCGCGACGCGCGCTAGAGCTGCTTCAGCTGCGCATTCCTGTATCCGAGGTGACCCGGGGAACAAGAGCGGACCTCGGCGAAGACGTCGAGCTCTTCTACCGCGTGAGGGAGCCCGACGTCGCCGGTTTGGTGGCAGTCACTGTCGTTGTTTCCAATTCCAAGCACATTGCCGACCGAAGCAAGCGCCCGCATGAGGAAGCCGTCTTTCAACCTCGCGTCGATATCAAAGCGGACGCACCGACGGCCGCGCCATTTGCTGCGCGACCTGCCATGCGCGGGTCCATCGATGAGGAGCTCAGAGGGTACGATTTGCTCTATCGTCATGCGGCGCCGATGGCCGTCGGTCACGGATGTGCCACCGACTGGGTGAAAGTCGGCGACTTCGCCGAGTGGCGCATTTCCACATCCGTTGTCCCAAGCTATGAGCTTCGATTGGCCGACTCGAACCCGGACATCCCGGTCGAGGGACTGGGCATGCTTGAGCTTGCGAAACAGGACAAAGAAGTTGTCCTCCAGACGCTCCGAAAGCTCGTCGAGGGATACGAAGTCTGGCTGAGCGAGCGACGCAAAGAGATACCTTCGTTGGACGAGACGCATCACGATGCGGCCGAGACGAACCTCGCAAACGCTGAAGTCGTCGCGTCCAGGATGCGCGTCGGCATTGCGACGCTTGAGTCCGACGAGCCATCGTGGCGGGCGTTCCGGCTGATGAACGAGGCGATGCTCGAACAGCGGACCAGGGACGAGTGGAAGAAGCATGGCAGCGTGGGGGAGCTTCCCGACCCTGCTGGGATGAGATGGCGCCCGTTCCAGATTGCCTTCATTCTGCTGTGCCTCAAGGGTATCGCCGACCCGGCGAGCGCGGACAGGAGCATCGCCGACCTTCTCTGGTTTCCTACCGGCGGAGGCAAGACAGAGGCGTATCTGGGCCTCATAGCTTTCACGGTCTTCCGTCGCCGTCTGTCACGGGGCGACGCAGGCGGTGGAATCTCGGTGATCATGCGATACACCCTTCGCCTGCTCACCGTTCAGCAGTTCGAGCGAGCCAGCATGCTCATCTGTGCCTGCGAGAGTATTCGTGCGAGCCGCGACGACCTTGGAACGGAACCGATCAGTATCGGTCTGTGGGTTGGGCAAGACACGACGCCAAACACACGTGATCAGGCCCAGGAATCTCTAACGATTCTCCGCACGAACCGGACTGTGAAGAAGCGCAATCCCATGCAGCTTCAGACGTGCCCCTGGTGCGGAACGAGGCTCGCGGTTCGCAACTACTACATGCAAGAAGGCTCCAACCCGAAGCTGGTGATTGCCTGCAGAAACGACGACTGCGAATTCGGATCCGGGTTGCCAGTCTTCGTGGTCGACCAGGATATCTATCAGTATCGTCCGACTTTGCTCATCGCCACCGTCGACAAGTTCGCCAGTCTGCCCTGGCGCGAGACCACCCCGTCGCTCTTCAATGCGTCCAACCCCAAGGCCGATGCTCCGGAACTTATCATCCAAGATGAGCTGCACCTGATATCCGGTCCGCTTGGAACCCTTGTGGGGCTTTACGAGACTGCCGTGGACGCTCTCTGTGACTCTAACGGTTCGAGACCCAAGGTGATTGCGAGCACAGCGACAATCCGGCAGGCCGATCCGCAGACCCGTGCGCTGTTCGATCGAGACGTCAGGCAGTTCCCTCCGCAGATCTTTGACGCCAGGTACTGCTACTTCGCCTCCGAGGCGAGTCCGGAGGAAAAGGGCACCCGTCTGTACGTGGGAGTCTGCGCTCCCGGGACCAGTCAGACGACCCTCTTGATCAGGACATATGCGGTGCTGCTGCAGGCCGCCGAGGAACGACGGCAGCAGCTGGGTGATCGACCTGACGCCGACGAGCTCTGCGACCCCTACTGGACGCTGGTCGGCTACTTCTCAAGCCTGAGGGTTCTAGGCGGCGCCCGTCTTGCTGCGCAAGATGACGTCGTGGATCGAATCGCCTATCTGGCGAAGTCACACGGAACTACACCGCGGGAACTTGAGGAGGACCTGCTGGAGCTCACCAGCCGTCGCTCGTCCAGTGAGCTCCCTGTAGCGCTCGCGAAGCTCGCGACGCCCCTCGGGAACGAGGGGTGCCCCGACATCGTCCTGGCGACAAACATGATTTCGGTAGGTGTGGACGTGCCTCGCCTTGGAATGATGGCCGTCATGGGGCAGCCGCAGTCCACCAGCGAATACATCCAGGCGAGCAGCCGAGTCGGGCGTGTGTCTCCCGGGCTAGTGGTGACCATGTACAACTCCGCCAGGTCCAGAGACCGTTCGCACTACGAGTCATTCGTTCCATTCCACTCAGCGCTCTATCGACAGGTGGAGTCCACGAGCGTGACCCCGTTCAGTGCGAGGGCCCGGGACAGGGGGCTTCACGCGGTCCTGGTCTCCCTCGTTCGGAACACCGATCCCGAGATGATGCCAAACGATGCGGCGGCGCACATCGACAGTAGCTCCCCATCGATTGCCCGTGCGGTCGAGGAGATTGTGCGGCGAGCAGGTTCCGTCTCACCTGATGAAGCAGAAGACACGAAAGCTCAGCTCGAACGGACCGTCCGCACTTGGGATGAACATGCGCGTCGTGATGCCGACCTCTCCTACTGGAACTTCAAAGAGCCTTCGCACTCTCTGCTAATCCAGGCGGAGGACGACACAGAGACGCCCGACAGCTTCCCCACGCTGTGGAGTCTGCGAGACGTGGACAAGAGCTCGAACATCTTCCTCGTGAAGCGGAGGGTGAAGTGAGCTACAACAAGAGGATCAAGGGCGAGATTCGGCGAGCGCAACTCATCAGCACGTACGGCATCGGCGCCATGGTCGCCGCCGGGGACGAGTCATTCATGGTGAGCGTTGCAGATGATTGGCCGATTGGGAATGAGGATTGGCAGCATCCAGAAGAAGACGTGGTCATTCACGAGCCCAGGCTTGAGAAGATGCTCGGCGTTCAACGATTCATGCTGCCGCCGTCTCGCGACGAGGACTCTCTAGACGTTCCCGTCGTCAGATTCCCTGAGTACTACTACTGCCCCAACTGCAGGAAGCTCGACTGGCACAAGGGACTCACTCGCGACAGCCAGAGCAGCCGCTGCGAGCGCTGCAACGTAGACCTCGTGCCGTCACGCTTCGTCATCGCTTGTCGTGCGGGGCACATCAGCGACTTCCCGTACCACCGGTGGCTCCATATACGTGGTAGTGGTGGAGACAAGGACTGTCGCGTGTTCAACAAGATGACCATCGAGACCAGTGGCGAATCGGCATCTCTGGGATCCATCAAACTCAAGTGCTCCGCATGCGCGATGGTGGCGACCCTCGAAGGGGTCTTCGGGGCGGATGCGCTAAAACCCATCGTTGGGCATTGTGATGGCAAACGTCCCTGGATTGGCGACAGCGAAGAGTGCAGTGAAATCCCTCAGGTGCTTCAGCGAGGAGCTTCAAACGTCTGGTTTCCGATGGTCGCCTCGGCAGTGTCGATTCCGCCTTGGTCGAACCGCGCGGCAAAGGTCGTTCAGCGACATTGGAGCTCGTCCATCGAAGCGGTGGTGGGGTGTATACCCGAGGAACAGTGGCCCGCACTCCTGTCGAATCTCGCAAAGATGAATGGCGTGCCAGCGGAAGCGCTCATCATTGAGGTCAAACGCAAGATGTCCTTCGATCTTTCCGAGGCGGGAAGCGACGAGGATCTGAGGCGCGGAGAGTACGAGGCGCTCCGAAGAGGGACGGACGAGACCAACTCCTCAACCGATTTCGAATGCAGCGCCAGGGACTTCGACGGGCCCGGGGAGACTCCGCTGTTTCGCCTCGCGAGCGCGGTGGAGCGTCTCAGAGAAGTGCGGGCGCTCACACGATTCACACGACTGGCCCCACCCCTCTCGGCCTACGACAAGGGGCAGCCGGTGGCACTGAGACGTCGGGACTGGCTCCCGGCTGTGGAGGTACGCGGAGAAGGGGTGTTCCTCGAATTCGCACCGGAAGCCATCGCCGAGTGGGAGTCACGGGATTCCGTCAAGCAGCGCGTGGCAACAATGGCCGGCAACTACGAGAAGGCCATGAAGCGTCGGGAAGCCGAGCCACAGTTCGTTGTATCGCCGAAGTTCGTGATGATTCACACCTTTGCTCACGCCCTAATCACCCAGTGGGCGATGGACAGTGGCTACGCTGCCGCGGAGCTTCGCGAGCGTCTGTACTTCGAGGAAGACATGGCGGGCGTCTTGGTTTACACAGCAAGCGGGGATTCAGCAGGGAGTCTCGGCGGTGTGGTTGCGCAGTCTCGCCCGGGGCGACTTGAGGCCGGGGTGGCCGAAGCCATCCGGCGAGCTGCGTGGTGCTCAGCCGATCCTCTCTGCGTCGAGGCAGATGCGCAGGGAGTCGATTCACTGAATCTGGCTGCCTGTCACTCCTGCGTGCTGCTCCCCGAGGTTAGCTGTGAGCAGGGCAATCGATTCCTGGACAGGGCGCTTCTCATTGGCAAGCCTGACGATCCGAGCTTGGGCTACTTCGAACGATGGGTGTGACCGATGGCCCGGATGATTCCATCTGAGTTCACCGGAAAGACCGGCTCAGAGCGTCGGATATTCGAGCGGCTGGCGGAGGGTCTTTCAAGCGAATGGGTGGCAATCCATTCGGTCGACCTCGCGCATCACCCGACAAAGCCATGGGCAGAAATCGACTACGTCCTGATCGGCCCTCGGGGGATTCTGTGCTGTGAAGTTAAGGGCGGCGTCAAGGTCGAGTGCGATGGCAAGCGCTGGTTCTATACGGACAGGGACGGGCGGACCGTTGTTCGCAACGAAAGCCCCTTCGCGCAGGTAGGCGGGGCCTCCAGCGCGCTTTACCAGTGGCTGGTTGAGCGCGACCCGAGCAGCAGGGCACTTCCGGTTGCCTGGGCCGTTCAGTTCCCGTTCACCAAGTTCACCATTGAGGGGCCGGGCGTCGTGCCAGAAGTCGTATACGACTCCGAGGATGAGCTCAATACGTTCGAACAGTATGTCGCTCGCGTGTTCTCATACTGGGAGGAACGTATGGGTCGGGGACGTGCCTCGCTGGACAAGCCCGCCATCGATCGGCTGGTGCGCAGGATCGCACCGGCTTTTGCTCTGGCGCCCCGTCTTGACTCACTGGTCGCCGCAGTCAGAGACGAACTCGTGAAGTTGACGATCGACCAGGCCGCCGTCCTCGCGGGGTTCGCTAGCAATCCGAGGGCGTTCGTGACTGGCGGGGCCGGCACTGGCAAGACCATGCTTGCTGTGGCCGAAGCGAGGCGCCTTTCAGACGCCGGCAAACGTGTGTTGCTCTGCTGCTACAACCGGAACCTCGGGACCTACCTTCACAGGGAAACGCTGCATGACGGCATCGCCGCGGGGACATTGCACGGCGTCATGCATCAGGTTGCCGAGGCGGCGGGAACTCTGGCTGAGATACCCAAGGACGTGTCGGATACCGACTACTATGGGCTGTTCCTCCCGGACGCGGCAGCGCAGGGGCTTCGTCGGGCGCCCGAGCTTGCGTACGACTGCCTGGTGATTGACGAAGGCCAGGACCTACTCAATGACGCCTATTCGGATGTTCTCGATGCCCTGGTAGTGGGCGGCATCCAAGACGGTTCATGGCGCGTGTTCCGTGATCCCGGTCAGGACATCTACGGGGGCATTTCTCTTGGCGGTCTGTCGAAGTTCTCGGCGGCAAGGCCCATGGACTATCCGCTGGATCGGAACTGCCGCAACACTCAACCGATTGCGGTGCAGACGGCGGTGCTCTCGGACAGGCGGTTGGCTGAGACGGCCGAGGTCGATGGCCCACAACCCGTGATCAGCTTCTTCAGGGATCAGGCAGAGGAAGTGCGCATCATCGCGAAGGCGGTCAACCGACTGCTTTCCGACGGCCTTCAGCCGGAAGACATCGTGATTCTGGGACCGCGTCGTCTTGAGAACAGTTGCGTTGCCGGAGGGCTCAAGGGAGTTCCGTGTGAAATCGAATCCTGGCGGTTAGACCCGGGTCCCAGGACCGTTCGGTATGAGACTATCCGTGCATTCAAGGGCCTTGAGGCTGTTGCCGTGCTCGTCGTCGATCTTGACAGTTCCGGGCGGGAGGGGTTTGAGGATGACCTCTACGTTGCCTGCTCAAGGCCCATGGCCTATCTCCAGGTGTCGATGCACGAGGACCTGAAGCTTTGGTACGAATCGCAAGTTGAGGCCTTCGGGGAGCGGCTTTTCGAAGCACCGGAACTCCCCGCAGCCGGCAGTGACACCCCGGCGTGAACGAACGGCGTTCTGTGTGTCAGGTTATCCAAACTGCTCTCGGCCAGAGATGAGCTGGCAGGGAATCGCTGTGAGGGGGCCGTCGTAGGGACGAAGCCAACCGGTAGCCTGCCAATAGACTGTTGCGGTGTATCTATTCGTTGCGGCGCATGGGGGCCCTAGTGGATATCGTCAAGGTGCTGACGCCTGAAGAGCAGGAGCTGGAGGCTCAGCGCGCGCTCGCCGCGAGTCTCGGTCTGGAGCGGACCGAACGGGAACTCGAACTGGCGACGCTGAGAGCGGAGCTCGCGCAGTTCGACCGGCTGTGCCGGTATCGACTGGCGGAACGCTACGCTCGCCTCGACGAGCTCCGTGCACAGCTCGCCACCGTCCAGGCAGCCAAGGCCCCTGAGCAGCCCGCGGCGCAGCGGCGCGCGGAGCAGGCTCGCGAGAGGGCGGAGCAGTCGGCCTCGGAGGTTCCAGAAGAGAAGGAACCCGAGCCTCCCGCACGATTCATTCCATCAGACGCGCTTAGGGCTCTCTTTCGGAAGGTCGCGCTCCTCGTTCATCCCGACCACGCGTGCTCGGATGGCGACCGCCAGCGCAGACATGAGCTGATGGTCGAGGCGAATGACGCCTACGCGGCGGGTGACGAGAGTCGGTTGCGCGAGATCCTGGCCGGCTACGACCCGTCATCACCCCCGGCCCCCGCAGCCGATACCACTGCCGCACTCGCGGAGGTCCTCTGCGCCATCGAGGAAGCGCGTTCGCGGCTCGCAGCGATCGAACGGGAGATCGCCGTGATACGGCGGGGCGACCTCTACGCATTCATGCTGCGGGTCCGGCAGGCGGAGGAGGAGCAGCGCGATCTCATTGCGGAGATGGCCGATGATCTCGACGCGGAGATTCAGGCGGCCCAGGAATGCCTGCGCGCGGAGGAAGCCTGGTGATCGAGGGCGCACCACGCAGCGACGGCCTCTTGCGGGTGCCATCCGCTGAGCTGGCGACTGTCTCCTCGCTGGCATCGCGCGGACTCGGCGATGCTCGCTCGATTGAGGTGCGCAGGCAGCTGGCAGTTGCCGGCATCGACCGGGTGGCGCTGATGTCGCGCCTCATCGCGGCGCTGGATGACCCCGACGAGCATGTGCGCTGGAGCTCCGCCGGAGCCCTCGGTGACATCGGCGACCCATCGGCGGTGCCGCGTCTCATCGCTGCGCTGGATGACCCCGATGTGACTACTGCCCGTAGTGTCGCTGATGCGCTTGGCGCGATCGGCGACCCATCGGCGGTGCCGTGCCTCATCGCCGCACTGAATGACTACGACGACACGCTGCGCCGGAGTGCCGCTGCCGCGCTCGGTGAGGTCGGCGACCCATCGGCGGTGCCGCGTCTCATCGCTGCGCTGGATGACCCCGACGAGCGTGTGTGCTGGAGCGTCGCCGGGGCCCTCGGCAAGATCGGCGACCCATCGGCGGTGCCACGCCTCGTCGGCGCGCTTGATGACCCCAACGACACGGCGCGCTTGAGGGCCGCTGCTGCGCTCGGTGAGGTCGGCGCCCCATCGGCGGTGCCGCGTCTCATCGCTGCGCTGGATGACCCCGACGAGCGTGTGTGCTGGAGCGTCGCCAAATCCCTCGGCAAGATCGGCGACATATCGGCGGTGCCACGCCTCATTGCCACGCTGGATGACCCCAACGTGACTATTGCCTGTGGTGCCGCGGATGCGCTTGGCAAGATCGGCGACCCCTCCGCGGTGCCAAGCCTCGTCGCCGCGCTGGATGACCCCTGCGAGACTATGTGCTGGAGTGCCGCCATGGCGCTCGTCAGGATCGGCGACCCATCGGGGATGCCACGCCTCATTGCCACGCTGGATGACTCCGACAAGCGGGTGTGCCGGCTTGCCGCTGCTGCGCTCGGCGAGAGCGGCGACCCCTCCGCGGTGCCAAGCCTCATCGCCGTGCTGGACGACCCCGACGAGAGGTTGCGCGGGAGTGCTGCTGCTGCGCTCGGTGGGATCGGCGACCCCTCCGCGGTGCCAAGCCTCATCGCCGCGCTGGACGACTCCAGCGGGTGGGTGCGCTTGAGTGCTGCCGTTGCGCTCGGCAAGAGCGGCGACCCCTCCGCGGTGCCAAGCCTCATCGCCGCGCTGGACGACTCCGACGACATGGTGCGCTTGAGGGCCGCCGCTGCGCTTGGCATGATCGGCGACCCCTCGGTGGTGCCCCACATGGTCGAGGTTTTGAGCGCGGACGCTCGTTCGGCGGTCCTCGCGGCGTTCGCACTGCTGCTCATGAGCGCTAGGGAGGGCAGATGACCGAGGACACTACCCATACCGACGGTCTCATGAGAGCGCCCTCCGTGGAGCTGGCGCCCGTCTCCTCGCTGGCATCTCGCGGACTCAGCGATGCCATGGCATTAGAGGTGCGCAGACAGCTGGCCGTTGCCGGCATCGACCGGGCAGAGCTGATGCGCCGCCTCGTCGCCGCGCTGGATGACCCCGAGCAGGTGGTGCGTCGGCACGCCGCTGAAGCGCTCGGCAAGATCGGCGACCCCTCGGCGGTGCCGCGCCTAGTCGC
>CAZIPT010000020.1:0-3983 GCA_964541375.1 uncultured Eubacteriales bacterium | reverse complement strand
CCGCTGAAGCGCTCGGCAAGATCGGCGACCCCTCGGCGGTGCCGCGCCTAGTCGCCGGGCTGGATGACTCCGACGAGTGGGAGCGCCAAGAGGCCGCTGAAGCGCTCGGCAGTATCGGCGACCCCTCGGCGGTGCCGCGCCTCATCGCGGCGCTGGATGACTCCAGCGAGCGGGTGCGCGGGAGTGCCGCCTCTGCGCTCGGCAGGATCGGCGACCCTCGGCGGTGCCCCACCTCATCGCCGCGCTGGATGACTCCCGCGAGTGGATCCGCCGGAGTGCCGCCGCTGCGCTCGGTGAGATCGGCGACCGCTCGGCGGTGCCCCACCTCATCACCGCGCTGGATGACTCCGACAGGCGGGTGCGCCGGAGTGCCGCCGCTGCGCTCGGCAAGATCGGCGACCCCTCGGCGGTGCCGCGCCTCATCGCCGCGCTGGATGACTCGGATGAGGAGGTGCGCTGGGGCGCCGCTGACGCGCTCGGTGGGATCGGCGACCCCCCGGCGGTGCCGCGCCTCATCGCGGCGCTGGATGAATACCACGAGTCGGTGCGCCGGAATGCCGCCGCTGCGCTCGGCAAGATCGGCGACCCCCCGGCGGTGCCGCGCCTCATCGCCGCGCTGGATGACTCGGATGAGGAGGTGCGCTGGGGCGCCGCTGACGCGCTCGGGGATATCCGTGACCCCTCGGCGGTGGCGCTCCTGACCGAGCTTCTGCGTGCGGACGCCCGCTCAGCGGTCCTCGCAGCCCTCGTGCTCCTCCTCATGAGTGCGAGGGGGAGAGTCGATGACAGATGAGCGAGAGCCGTGCATTGATGGTGCCGATACGATTGTGCGACGGCGGTTCGGTGTCGGTGCAACGTGCTAGTACCGGTGCATGGAAACGAACCTGGACTTTGATGAACACCGGCGTCTCCTCGGGCTGAGCCCAGGGGCAACGCCCGGTGACGTGCGGAAGAGCTACCGCCGCGAGATGCGGAGCTGGCACCCGGACATCGTCGGCGGGGACGGTGAGCGCGCCCAACGGCTGAACGCAGCCCGTGACGCGCTGCTGTCGGGGATGGGGCAGCGCATCGCCAGCTCGACGGCACCGCACCCGGCGACCCCCGCCGCGGTGCCTGTCCCCTCGCCGGCGATGCGGCGACCGACGGCGGTTCGGCGCGCGCCCTCGCGACTGCAGGTTCCTCCGGCTCCGCGGTGTTCGGCCCGCCGGGGCGGCGTCTCCTGCGGTGTAGTGTTCCTGCTCGTGATAATCGCCTACCTGTTTCTGCTCGCAATCGGCATCATCGGCTTTCTGTCCACGACGGTCGCGCCCTGGGCATCCGCCATCCTGGGCCGCTAGCCGGGCACCCGGGACGTACATTCCATCAGGATCTCCGTCTCCGCTGAGGTTCTGGAGGATTGGCTCGGGGATGGTGCTGAGAAGAGAAATCCGGGGATTGCCTGCCTCGCGCGCGTTTCCTGTACAAGATCCGTCAGAGCAGCCCGGGCGAAGAGTGTGATTCAGAACCCCGGACACAAGAGGCGCGAGCAAGCCCGGGTGAAGAGTAGAAACTGGAAGAACTAAGACCAGAGCAGGATCTTAAGATCTTCGCGCACGTACGCGTACGCGCGAGGGAATCCCCAAGGACCCCTCCCGACGCGACGGCTGCGGGCACCAGGCCCATCGTCATTGGCACACCCGCCAGCTGAGCACCGTGTTCGTAGTCGCTCCTGATTGTGAACCCGCGTCTGACCTGCGATAGACTGGCGGCACCACACCGCCCTGAGGAGGAGCCCTCTGTGCCGAAGATCAAGCGCCCGCTGAAGCCCGGTCACGGTGGCGATCTAACCTCGACGGCACCCACTGCGACGGAGTCCGACGGTTGGGGTAGTTCCCTTGACCTGGTGCGCTCGACGCTCGACCCCCTCGGGGAAGCGGTTCGCTTCTTCGCCGAGGACTTCTGGGAGGACATCCAGGACGGTCGTGTGTTCGAGGTTCCCCTCGATGGGCAGCCCATCCCCCGGGAGCTCATCCTCGCGCTGTTCCAGGTGCCCCTGCTCAGGGATCCGGACTTCAGCTACGGGGAGGACTTCGCGGGATTCGTCGAGTGCTTCGCCGGGGAGCCGGTCGTGCGCTTCGGGGCCACGGAGAGCGAAGCGAACGGCACCAGCCCGCGGGTCAAGGTCTACGCCGGGGAGACCGTTGTCGGGGAGACCTTCGTCGGCGGGTTCCTGGAGTACCTGCCCGATGCGGCGCACGCCTGGGTGATCTGGAAGCTCGGTGTGGACCCGAATCGAATCGGTCGATTGCTGGAGCAGGAGATCGCGCAGGCCTAACCTCCACGGATCCGCCGCCGAGGTCGAGGGGATTCGGGTTCCGCAGGAGAGCCGCTCACATCCTCCGGATTGGCCCCCTCCGATGACTTACTCGCGGAGGCCCCCCAGCCGCAGGAGATTCGAGCTGAACCACCCCTGGCGCCAACTTCTGGGCGTAGCTGAACCCCTTGAACGGCCTCCTCGGCGGGGAACTGGCTGAATCCACCCGGAGCGGCGCGTTGTCGGGGCTCCGAGCGGCGTGCTACGCTACATCTACGAAAGCGTCCTACCCGGAGGTCTACCATGGCGACACCGAAGAAGAAGCGCGACATCCCGCGGGGAGCCACGCCCCCGGAGAGCACCTACGGCGGCACCGCGCCGACCCCGCACCCGGTGATCCCGGAGGTTCCCGGGAGTCCCGGCGTCGTCGACCACTCCAAGCTGGTGCGCGAGCCCAACGAGGCGGACCGGCGGAAGACGGCCACCCGCGGACCGAAGGGCCACTACGAGGCGGTGATCCGGGCCTACCTCGCGGCCGGGAAGCCGGTCATGTACCTGGAGAAGGAGGCCTTCAAGGCCACGGTGCTCCGGGATCGCCGGACGCCCGGCGCCGCGCTCCAGGACCGGAGCATCCAGCAGGGGTTCCGCAACAACCTGATCCGGATGGAGCTCTGGGATCGGCACCGGGTCAGTCTCTTCTCCGATGGAGAGATCGCCCTCCACGAGAGGGGCGTGTCCCCCCGGCCCCACGGGTAGGTGGCTGGGCTTCGCGAACCGCGGGGTGGACAGCGCGGGGCTTGTCCGCCACGATGTCTGTCGGCATTCGCTTCCGGTGCCGGTGGCTAAACGGTCCTCCCGCGGGGCGATTCCGGTGAAGCTGGCTAAACACCGGTGAAACATCTCCCGCGATTTGGAGTCCGGAGAAGCCACGGATTGACAAGAAACAGCAGGTCAAGCCACCTGCGCCAAGTTGGGGCCACCTAGGGACTTCGTTCTTTTAATCCCAAGGTCATAGGTTCGATCCCTATACGGCCCACCAGTAGTTGATTCGCCCCCATCGTCTAGCGGCCAAGGACTCCGCCCTTTCAAGGCGGCAACAGGGATTCGAATTCCCTTGGGGGCACCAGATTCTACGTATGCCCTCCTGTGCGAACAGGGGGGCATACCTGCTCATGATGCGGATGAATCTGGACGGGCACGACCGTGTGATCGCACAAAGGCGTGACCATCACGCGCCCTTCAGAAGGATCATCGATGCAGACACGCGGTTATCGCTGCAGACACGCAGGTTGGCGAAGGCCGGCCCACACCGCGTGCTGAACCTCACTTGGAGACCTGCGCGGGTATGGGTCGCCTTCAGGCACTCCCGCGGAAACGCTTTGGGACCGTCTCACGCAACTGCATTCCCATCACCACCGCCTTGGGATTGCGCTTGTATTCTTCTAGGTCGTAGTCGGGAGTCGCGGCCAGCGACCACTCTGCGTATTGATGAACAGTCATCACGGGCGTTGCCGGGTTACCGGCGACAAGGACGCCTGGGGGAACGCTTCGTGAGACGACCGAGCCTGCGGCGACCACGGAATTCGGTCCGATGGTCACGCCTGGGAGGAGGATGGCCCGATGCCCGATAACGCAATTGTCCAAGATGTTGATTCGGCCGCACCTGAATACCTTCCGGTAACGCTCCTGA
>CAZIPT010000019.1:14171-35564 GCA_964541375.1 uncultured Eubacteriales bacterium | reverse complement strand
GGGCGGCGGGCCCGGGGCGGGGGGGGCTGGGGCGGGGGGGTGGGTACGCGGGGGCCGGGCCCGGTTCGCACCTGGTGGGGGGGGGCCTCGTTGGCCGGGTACGCCGCGTTGCTCTGGGGAGCGGGCGACAGGTGGATGGCAGCGGCCGACAGGTGGATGGGGGCCTCCGGCAATCCGTTCGACTCGGCGGCCTTGAACGCCGCGTGGGCGACAAGAAGCGCCTGGGGGTCTGCGTTGCCGACGTCCTCGGAGGCGAAGATCAGCATCCGCCGTGCGATGAACTTGGGGTCCTCGCCGCCGTTGATCATCCGGGCAAGCCAGTAGACCGCCGCGTCCGGATCGCTGCCGCGCATCGACTTGATGAACGCCGAAATCACGTCGTAGTGGACGTCGCCGGTCTTGTCATACGGCAGAATCCGCGTGGGTGAGGCCTCTCGGACCGCCTCGGTCGTGATCGTGACCGCCGCATCCCCTTCTCCTGACCGCGCCATTGCCGACGCAAGCTCCAGCGTAGTGAGAGCCACACGCGCGTCGCCACCGGCGGTCAACACGATGGCATCCTCGGCGTCCGGCTCGAGCACCGCTCCCCCGTCGAGTCCCCGGCTATCGGCCACGGCCCGCGACACGATTTCGCGCACAGCTTCGTCGGATAGCGGGAGCAGTTCGATCACGCGAGAGCGGCTGATCAGCGGTGCGTTGACCTCAAAGAAAGGGTTCTCGGTGGTTGCGCCCACGAGGATGACGATCCGGTCCTCCACCGCATGGAGCAGCGCGTCCTGTTGCGACTTGGAGAAGCGGTGTATCTCATCGATGAACAGAATCGTACGCTGGCCCGTGAGTCCAAGACGGTCACTCGCCGAGGAGATCGCCTTGCGAAGCTCCGCCACTCCTCCCGTTACCGCCGAAACCTCTTCGAACCGGGCCTTCGTGACCGAGGCGATGATGCGCGCCAGTGAAGTCTTGCCCGTGCCTGCCGGGCCGTAGAGGATCACCGACGACAGCGCGTCGGCGTCGATCGCACGGCGCAGCCAGGTGCCGTCACCGACGGCCTCGTCCTGGCCGACAAACTCGTCAAGTGTGCGAGGGCGCATTCGCGCGGCGAGCGGGGCGGCCGCGGCTCGGGTCAGATCGGCGCTCTCATCGAATAGCGATTGCACAGCTCACGACCCTAGCGAGTCGCGCGCTCCACCTCGCGCTCGAGAAAGACACGGTCCAACAGCCCGCGGAACTTCCACGTGACGTAGCCCTGCCCGTCCGTGATCACTACGAAAGGCGCTGAGGTGACCCCGAGCGCCTTGGCGAGCTGAACCGCCTGCGATGCTCCCGGGTCGTTGGCGAGAGCTGGGTCAACCGTCACGACACCAGCAGGAGACGTCGTCACATAGCGCGCGATGTCGTAGGTGACGAAGTCGATCATTCCGCGGTTCTCATCGCGGACCGCGTCGATGATCTGTCGACTGCTCTTGCTCGTGTAGGACGAGTCGTAGAAGTAGATGAGCGTGGGTCGCTTCGCGTCGATCGCGCTCTTGAGGTCAGCAGGCACGAATGCCCCCTGCGGGAACGGCTCGAACGCAGAGGTGACATTCGCCGATCGATCCGTGATCACTGCACCGGCGGCGGCTGCGGCCGCGGGTGCCGCAGGAGCGGCCGCTTCCGGCGCGGGTGTGGTGGTATTGGCAGTCTTGCCTCCACCGCAGCCGGCGAGAGCCAGGGCCAGGGCGGCCACGATCAGCAACGAGACAGTCTTGCGCATGATGCTCCTCTGCGGCGACGTTGGTGCCCCGCCTTGACGTGACACGACGCGGTGAACCTGCCTCGGCAGGTGGGTGCCCGCACCTTGGCTGCAAGCTTCCCTCCGAGGAGGGATACCTTTTGGCCTCGGGATCTAGGGCTCCCGTTGAAGAAGTGTTGGTTCGACCGTAAGTGCCGTGCCACTATCAAGGCGAAGCCTAGGCAGAGTGTAGCGCGCTCTCAACTGCCCGCCAATAACATCGGCACCGTTGAGGCCAGCTTTAGTCGACCCGCAGATGAACGTCCTTGAGCTGTCGCGCCGAGATCGCGCTGGGCGCCGACGTCATCGGGTCGCCACCGGACGACGTCTTGGGGAACGCGATGACGTCGCGGATCGAGCTCAGGCCGGCAAGCACCATGATGAGCCGGTCGAGTCCCAACGCTATGCCCCCGTGTGGCGGCGCACCGAACGAGAGCGCGTCGAGCAGGAAGCCGAACTGATCGCGTGCCGCCTCCTCGGTGTGGCCCAGACGCTGAAGGATGCGCATCTGCACGTCCGCGTCGTGGATTCGAAGCGTGCCCCCGCCGATCTCGAGGCCGTTCATCACCAGGTCGTAGCTGTGGGTCAGAACCGCGCCGGGATCGGTCTCGATGAGATCGGTGTGCGCCAGGTATGGCAGCGTGAAGGGGTGGTGATTGGCCTTCCAGCCCTCTTCTTCTGCGTCGTAGGAGAACATCGGAAAGTCCACGACCCACAGGGTCGCGAAGCCCTTGCGCTCGATACCGAGGTCGTCGGCGAGCTTGAGCCTGACCACGCCGAGAACCTCGTTGGCCACGTCGCGAGCATCGGCGACCATGCAGATCAGGTCGCCCGGCTGGGCGGCGCACGACGCCTTGAGCGAGGCCATCTCATCGTCGCTGAAGAACTTCGCGACCGGGCTCTTGGTCTCGCCGTCGCTGGTCAGCGCGACCCACGCCAGGCCCTTCGCCCCTGCGTCGATCGCAGTCTGATTCAGCGCGTCGATCTTGCCGCGGCTCCAGTCGCCGGCACCCTTGGCGTTGAGCGCCTTGATCGCTCCGCCGCCGGAAAGCGCGCCCGCGAACACCTTGAACTCGCTTGCCGAGAACACCGGCGACACGTCCACAAGCTCGAGCCCGAAGCGCACGTCTGGCCGATCGGAACCGAAACGCTCCATGGCGTCGTGCCAGGTGATGCGCTGAAGCGGCGTCTCGAGCTCCTGGCCGGCCTCGCGCATGACCTCGTGCATGACGTCTTCCATCATGGTCATGATGTCGTCCTGGGTCGCGAACGACATCTCGATGTCCACCTGGGTGAACTCGGGCTGGCGATCGGCCCGCAGGTCTTCATCGCGGAAGCAGCGTGCAATCTGGTAGTAGCGCTCCACGCCACCGATCATGAGCAGCTGCTTGAAGAGCTGCGGCGACTGCGGGAGCGCGTAGAACTTGCCGGCGTTCAGGCGGCTCGGCACGACGAAGTCCCGCGCGCCCTCAGGAGTCGACTTGCCCAGAATCGGCGTCTCGACCTCCATGAACCCGCGATGCTCGAGTGACTTGCGGAAGCGCTGCGTCACGCGGTCGCGCAACTGCAGGGCTGCGAGCACCTCAGGGCGGCGGATGTCGAGATAGCGCCACTTGAGCCGCGTCAGCTCATCAGTGTCGATGCCCGCTTCGATCTCGAACGGCGGCGTCTGAGAGCGGTTCAGGACCTCGGCCGCGTGGATGACGACCTCGACCTCGCCGGTCGGCATGTTGGGGTTCTCGGTACCGGCCGGACGGCGGCGAACCGTTCCGCGCAGCGACACCACCCACTCGGGCCGCACCGTCTCGGCGATGGGGAACGCCTCGCGCGACGCCTCGGGATCGAAGGTGCACTGGATGACGCCGGTGCGGTCGCGGATGTCGAGAAAGACGAGTCCACCGTGATCGCGCCGCTTGGCCACCCAGCCCGCGAGCCGAACCTCCTCGCCGATCGTGGCGGCCGTGACCGCGCCGCACGTGTGCGAGCGCATCGAATAGCGGGCGTCCAGCATGATGGTCCTCTTCTTGTCCAGGGACGGGATTCGCGTTGCCGAGTATACGCGATGGGAACGCTGCACCCCGCTAGCGACCGATCATCGCCAAGACAGCCGCAGCGACGTCGGCAAGCGCGACAGTCGTCTCTTCTTTCGTTCCCATGTCGCGCAGCTTGACTAGTCCCGCGGCTACCTCATCGGGCCCGAGGACCGCGACCAGCCGAGCACCCAGCCGGTCGGCCTGCTTGAACTGCGACTTGAGGCTCCGGCCCTGGTGGTCGGTCTCGGCGGCGATTCCCGCATCCCGCAACACCGAGACCAGCGAGAACGCAGCGCCGACGACGCTGCCATCGACTCGGGCGACGTAGACCTCGGACTTGGGAAGGCCTTCTGCGCTGGCGCCGACGGCCTGCATAGCGAGCAGCGTGCGCTCGAAGCCGAGCGCGAAGCCGAGACCCGGCGTGGCCGGGCCGTCGTACTCTTCCATCAGGCGGTCGTAGCGGCCTCCCCCACCGATGGCGTTCTGCGACCCGAGCCCGGCATCGACCTGCACCTCAAAGACCGTCCGCGTGTAGTAGTCGAGTCCGCGCACGAGTGACGGATCCTCGATGTACGGGATGCCGAGCTCCGCGAGGTAGCCCTTGACCGCCGAGTAGTGCTCGGCGCACTCGTCACACAGCGCGTCGCGCAGAAGCGGCGCGCCGCCCATGATCTCTCGGCATGCCGGGTTCTTGCAGTCGAAGGCGCGGAGCGGGTTGGTGTCCGCTCGCCGGTTGCACTCGTCACACAGGCCCTCGGCATGCGAGCGGATGTACGCCGAGACCGTCTGCCGGTAGGCCGGGCGGCAGTTCTCGTCACCCATCGTGTTGATGAGGAGCCGCATGTTGACGGCGGGAATACCGACGGCCTCGTAGAAGCGCCACAGTAGCGTGATCAGCTCGGCGTCGGCGGTCGGCTCGGCAGCGCCGAGCATCTCGGCACCGATCTGCCAGAACTGACGCATGCGGCCCTTCTGCGGGCGTTCGTAGCGAAACATCGGGCCCGAGTAGTAGAGCTTGACCACGGGGGCGCCGCTCGGCACGAGGTTGTGCTCGAGTGCGGCGCGCACGACGCTGGCCGTCCCTTCAGGGCGCAACGTCAGCGAGCGAGGCGGATTGCCCCTGTCCTCGAACGTGTACATCTCCTTTGAGACGATGTCGGTGGCTTCGCCGATACCCCGAGTGAAGACGTCGGTGTGTTCGAAGAGCGGCGTGTAGATCGGCTCGTAGCCATACCGAGCGAACAACTCCTGCGCTGTACGCAGTAGGTGCTCCCACGCGCGAGCTGTGGGAGGAAGCATGTCGGCCGTGCCCCTGGGTGCGCGTGCGTCCATCTGGTACTCCGTTGCCGAGGAATTCGATGCGAGTAGACACTTTAGCGCAACCGGACCAAGTCGCTGACCCGCCATCTGAACAGAAACGAGCGGGCCCCGAAGGACCCGCTCGCAGTGAGACGCGATTGCCGCCTACGGCCAGAGCGCGGTTCCCGTGATCGCCGGGTGCGTGCTGGTGTTGCAGCCGGCGGCACACATCGACGTCGTCCAGGTGGTCGGCGAATGGTTCGCAGCCGAGATGCCCGTGACCTGAGTCGACCGGTACGGTACCGGGTCGGTCGTATAGCCGATGAGCCTCGGACGCTTCCATGCGTGCGGCGTCTTCACGTGACAGCTGATGCACGCGATGTTGTGATCGGTGCGGCCATGCGGATCGCCGTTCACGTTGAGGTTGGTCGTGTGGCACTTCGCACAGATGTTGGTCGTGTTGTTCATCGAGCCACCACTGAGCGCGAGCGTACCCGCCGAGTAGCTGTTGTCGTATCCGGCAGCGATATTGACCTTCATCGACGCACCGTGCGGGCCGATCGAGCCTGTGACCGAACCGTGGCAATCGTTGCAGCGCACCGCCATGTTCGTCGTGGTCCAGCCCGTCTTCAGCCAGCCCGTCGCCGTCGGCAGGGTCCACGTGCGAGTCGCGCCCTGGATATTGGCGAAGCTCGTGCCGGAACCAAGACCGGTGTCGTAGACCTTGTGGCCGGACCAGGTCGGATCGAACTGCACGCTCCCTGAGGCCGCCGTCGAGCCCTGACGCTGGATATGCGGAGCTGCGGCGGTGACCGTCTTGTGGCAGTCGGTGCACAGTGCGGTTCCGGGCGCCTTCAGGATAGCGGCGGCCACGTTGGCGGACGTCACGTTGGTCGGAGCACCCGAGTTGGTCGTCTTCTTGTGGCACATCGAGCAGGGGGTGCTCTTGTACGCGGTCAGGACGCCGTGCTCGAGCGAGATCGTATCGTCGTGGCAGCCCGTGCAGGTGGTCGACGGAACCCCGGTGCCCGCGAAAGGCTGACCGGTGGCCGTCGAGATCTGGGACGTGGCGTGGTTCGCGGTGTTGTGCACGTCGACGTTGATGTACTGCGTCGAGTGGCAGGAGGCCGTCTGACAGTTATTGGTGGGACCGCCGGCCTTGTGGCAGTTGGTGCACTTGTTGGCTGTGGCCGCGTGCAGCGTGCGGGTGTCCGTGACCACGTGGCACTCGGTGCCGTTGGGGTTGTTCTGACAGCTGATGAGCGCGGATGAGTTGGTGGGCAGAGCGGCCGTCGACACGGTCTGCTGGACACCGGTGATCAGGATGTCGTCCCAGTCGCAGAACTCGGTGGTGGAGTTCACCGATCCGCCGAAGCGCACGCGTACCGTACCGCCGACCGGAAGGGCGACGGTCCGCTGCGTCCACGGTGTGCTCGCGGTCAGGTTCGAGATCGGAGTCCAGGTCGTCCCACCGTTGGTGGAGTACTCAGAGAGCGAGAAGTCGGTGCCGCCCGCGAAGCCGGCGGTGTAGTTCCAGAACGTCAGCGTCGCACTCTGGTAGTTGGAGAGGTCGATGTCCTTGTAGAACTGGAATGCGCGGGTCGTCGTGCTCGCCGAGTAGAGCTCAGCGGCGTAGGTGGAGCGGACGCGCGCCGCATTGTTCTGCGAGCGGATGTAGGTGGTCGATCCACGCGTCCAGTCAGTCGGCCATGTCGCGGTCGCGAAGCTCTGGTTCTCGGCAGTGGCTACAGCGGTGGTGACTTGGCTCGCCGAGCCGGGCTGAGCCATCGGCTGCGCGGACGCGTCATGCGAGGCGCTCAGGTGCGTATGCGGCTCAGCCGATGTGTGGCAGGCATTGCCGGTTCCACAGCTCGCACCGATCGGCAGCTTGGCCTGCAGGTTGAAGTCATGGCAGCCCGACAGCGCGCACGTGGCAGCGTCCTTGTGAATCGCGTGTATGTCGCCCTGGGCGTGACAGCCGGCCGCGTTGCAGGCCATCGACTGGTACGTGCCCACTGCCGTCGGAGCAACGACCGGCGCGGTCGTGCCGTGCTGCTCGAAGCCGACGCCGAGTACCGTGGAGCTATGACACGCGTCGCACCGCTTCGTCGGCCACTTGGTCGTGATGACGCTGGTCACATACACGTTCTTATTGTGGCAGTCGTAGCACGTCGTGTTCGCGTAGGGCGCAGGCAGCCCCTGATGCTGGTTGTAGAGCTGGCGAACGTCGCTGTTGCCGAGGTTGGTCGCGTTGTGGCAGTCGTTGCACGTCGCCGACGCGGCACCTCCGGCTGTGACCGTCGTACCGAGGCCGACCGCGGTATGGGTCGTCTCGCTGTAGTGACCAAGACCGGCTGGCGCGTGCAGCGGCGTGTTGGGCGGTGCACCAACGAACGAGCCATCGTGGCAACTCACGCACTCATGGTTGCCGGTATACGTCGCCTTGCTGGGGGATGTGTGGCAAACACCGGACATGCAACCGCTTGCGGGGTGGTATGCCGCGAAGGAGTCGTACGTGGTCTCGGTGTTGTGGCAGCCGACGCCCGAATTGGTGCAGCCGCTGATCGTGGTGTTGTTGTAGTTGCTGGCTGCCGTAAAGGCGTGGGAGACCGTCGCACCGTGGCCGCCGTCGGCCTTGTCGGTGTGACACGATCCTCCGACACCACAGGTGGTGGCGGTGGGCTTGGTGCCCTGCTTGGTGTAGTCGTGGCAACCGGACAGAGCGCACGTGCTGACCACGCCGCCTGCCTTGCCGCCATGGATGGCGTGGAGGTTCCAGGTGCCGTGGCAACCGGCGTCAGCACAGGTTACCGACGAGGAGCCGTTGACTACCGGCGCGGTGTATCCGTGCTGTGCAGCGGTCGGCATCGTGGAAACGTTGTGGCACGCGTCGCACTGGCGAGTCGCCCACTTGGTCGTGACAACTGTCGTGACAGCCAGCGAGTTGTTGTGGCAGTCAGCACAAGTGGTCGAACCGTACGGGGCGGGCAGCGCCTGATGCTGGTTGTACAGCGCGCCCATCCCAGCCGTACCGGTCGGATTGTGGCAGTCCGAGCAGGCCGCCGAGACGGTGCCGGAAGCGGTGCCCTTGACCGTTGCCGAGAGGCCCGATGCCGTGTGAGTCGTCTCGTTGTAGTGACCGTTGGGTGAAGCCGCAGCGATCGCAACAACGTCGGGTGCGTTCGTGAAGTTGCCGTCGTGGCAGCTCACGCACTCGCGGTTGCCGGCGTAGGTCGGCTTGCTCGGCGAGGCGTGGCAGGCGCCACCGGCGCAACCGGTGTTGGGATGATAAGTGGCGAAGGATCCGTAGGTCGTCTCCACGCCGTGGCAACCGGAGCCGGAGTTGGTACAACCGGCGACCGTCGTGTTGTTGTAGTCGCTCGCGCTCGAGAACGTATGCGCCTGCGCGGCGCCATGCGTACCGTCGACCCGGTCGGCATGACAGCTCGAACATGCACCGCTGGCCGGTATGCCGTTCCAGTGGCAGACCTGGCAGCTCGAGCGCGGCGAGCCACCGAGGGTCGCGACAGCGCTTCTGTGGGTCTCGGCGAGACTCTGCGAGCCGGTGGCGGGGTGACAGCCGGCGGCGTAACAGGTCTGGCCGGCGATGGGGGCGTGACTGGCGTCGATGCTCGCGTGCATCGGGGCGCTTGAGGCAACCGTATGGCAGCCCCCTTGCGCGCAGGACTTGTCCCACGACGGGGTCAGCGTGTCCTTGGGCGTCGGGTGGCAGTTTGCGCAGCCAACGCCCGCGCTCGAGCTCGTCGCCTTGTCGTGCTCGGTGTTGAGCACCGTATCGTGGCAGTCAGCACAGACGACCGGACCGTATGACAGACCCGAGATCACGACGACCTCCGCGAGCGGAGCCGCGGTGTGCAACACCGGGTCGAATCCGCCGATGCTCGGGTTGTGTACGTTGTTGCCGCTGGGCTGTGCGTAGTCGGAGCCGTGGCACTGGTAGCACGAAGCCGAGTCGTTCTGTCGGTGGCCGGTAACCGCAGGAAGGTTCAAGACGCCGCCGGTACGCGGAATACCCACGACCTTGGCCCCGGAGTCGACAGCGGTATATGTCGCAGTCGTGCTGTCCCAGCCCTTTGCCGAACCATTGGTGGTGTGACACGTGAAGCAGAACTGCCTGACCGAGCTGGCACTACCGGTGGTGGTCAGCGAACCGCCGAGAACATCAGACAGCATCGAGTCGTTATCGCGCGTCGACCCGTGCGGGTTGTGGCACTCGTAACACGGCAGAGGCGCGCCGACCGGAAGCAGCCCGCCGGAGGTGACGATGCTGTGTCCCGAAGCCGTGCCGCCACTGGTGACGAATCCTTTGATGTCAGCCGGCGCGGTGGCGAAACCACTCGGTGTAACGCCGCCGTGACAGGAGAAGCATGCGGCAGCGTAGTCACCCTGCGCCTTGTCGGACGCGAGAGTTGCAGAAGTCGTCGGGCGGTACGTGCCTACGAGACCGTCATAGGTGTTGGAACCACGATGCGCGGCGTGACAATACAGGCAGTCTCCCGCACCGCGGCTGATGACGTGACCCGATCCTGCAGTATGGTTTGTCTCGGGGACCAGGCGATGGGCGTTGCGCGCACCCTCGTACGCGGACTGGCCAACCCAGGTACCGAGAATCGGGTAACCGAGCGCATCCCGCGTCGGCGATGAGGGAGACGGATAGCCCGCCCCATACCAGGAGTTGCTGTTGTCGTGGCAGGCCAGACACCACACGTTACCCGTCGAACGCACACTCTTGCCGTTGATGGTGGCCGCCGGAATCATGGGGTTCTTGGTGGCCGTGCTGTGCGGCTGATGGCAGCTTGAGCAGCTATTGGTCAGCCCCGTCGCAGATGTCGACGTATCCAGAGCGTGTCCGCTTGCCAGAGCAAACGAGTCGTTCGCTCCTTCCGAAACGTTGGCCGCGGTAGGAATGCTGCCGTTGTGGCACACCAGACATGTGGCCGCCTGAACAGGCAAGGAAGTCGAAATCGTACCTCTCATGAGCGAACTATCCTGTGCCTGGTGCGGAACATGGCAACTCGCGCACTTGTTGGTGGTCTGGCTGGTGGGTACGTGGGGATCGCTCACCCATTCCGCCGTGACGGGACCGATCGGCTCCGCGGCCGCCACAGACTGCTCATCGGCGCCGTTGACGGCGGCCACGCGGAAGTAGTACGCAGCTCCGCCAAGTCCGTCGACGAAGTCGTAGCGGGTCGTGGTGGTCGAACCGACCACCTTGAAGGGGCCGGCGGCGCTTGATGCAGCCGAAACCGAATATCTGACCGTGTCCGACCCCGTGCTGGCGTTCCACGTCAGCCGAGCAACGAGCGGCTCTGCCGTTCCGGCAACAGCGGTGATGCCCGTGGGAGCATGAGGTGGCGCCGCGAAAGCCACGACCGGCAGGAGCGCCAGGATGGCGGCTGCCGCTACGGCGAGAACCAGCATCGATATAGGCTTTGTAATGGCCCCTCGAGTCCTGCTCACCAGTAACACCCTCAATACGAAACGTCTTCGTCTTTGCCTACTCTTCTCATCGCCCATTTCATTAGCAGGTACTGAGCCATCGTGTGAAAAGATGTGAAGGAGTTTTCGGGACGCTGTGCTTTAGTGCGCGCGCGCGCGAGGCAACGTGCGCGCACACACGGTTTGAGCTGGTGTTTTCTGCGCCGGCAACAGCTGTGTGACGGGCGTCACACCAGCGCGAGCGGCCCAAAGGCCTCGGCGATCGGTTAGTCAGGCCCTGGGAAAGAAGGGGTTCAGCCGACGTTCGCGGCCAATCGTGGTGTCGGGTCCGTGGCCGGGGTGGACGACCGTATCCGCGGGCAGGGGCGCGAGTTTCTCGGCGATCGAACGCGCGAGCGCGCGGCCGTCTCCGCCCGGGAAATCGGTGCGACCGACGCTCCCGGCAAAGAGCGTGTCGCCCGAGAAGAGCTGTGGCGCCCCGTCCTCGTCGCCGGTCGCGAAGAGGCAGATCCCGCCAGGCGTGTGGCCGGGGGTGTGGAGCACGCTGAGGGTCAATGCGCCGGCCACGATCTCATCGCCGTCAGAAAGGAGCCGGTCTGCCGCGGGCGCGATTGCCGAGAAACCGAATGCGGCACCGCCCGTACCCTCGGCCGAAGTGATTGCCGCCGCATCGTCATGATGTACCAGCAGCTTAGCCCCGGTATGGGCGAGCAACGCCGTGACTGCGCCCAGATGGTCGAAGTGGCCGTGCGTCAAGACTACTGACTCCACTCGGTCATCGCCCACCTCGGCCAAGATGCGAGCGTAGTCGTCCGCCGGGTCGACGACGATGACCGGACCGCCGACCCCGTCCGAGAGTACCCAGCAGTTTGTCTCGAGCGCTCCGAGCACCAGGCGCGAGATCCGCATCAGCGATCGCCGCGCCGGCGCTGCGTGGCCTCACCCGACATCATGCGACGAGCCTCAAATACGCCCTCGGTGCCGCGGACCTCCCGGAGAACCGAATCGAGCCGCGTCAGGTCTCCCAACTCGAACAGAAAGCGCATGTCGACCAAGCCGTCCTTATGCGTGGAGGTCGAGGACGCCAGGATGTTGACGCCTGACTCCGCCAACGCGGCCGTCACATCCTGCAGAAGCCGCAGCCTATCGAGCGCCTCGACGAAGATCTCGACCTGGAAGGTGGTGTTGGTCCCCAGGTCCCACTCCACTTCGATGATCCGCTCGGGGGCGCCGAGGAGCTCAGTCGCGTTGGGGCAGTCGATGCGATGGACCGAAACGCCGCGTCCCCTGGTCACGAATCCGATGATCTTGTCGCCCGGAACCGGGGTGCAGCAGCGGGCCAGACGCACCAGCACGTCGTCGATGCCCTTGACCTTGACGCCACCGCCGCTCTTACGCCGATGCGCGCGCGGAGCGACCATCGGCTTGTCCAGGGTAAATTCCTCAACCTCAGGTTCAGGCTTAGATACTTCGCCATCTTTCGCCATCAGCTTGAGAAGCTTCGTTCCCACCTGTTTCGCCGAGATCTTCCCGGCACCGATGGCGGCCAGGATGTCATCCGAGTGCGCGTAGTTCATCTCCTTGGAGACGGCCTCGATGGCCTTCTCGGCGGTCTTGCTGCCGATTCCCAGGCCGTGCTTTCGCATCACCTTGGCCAGCTCATCCCGCCCTCTGACGAGGTCATCTTCCCTGGTCACCTTAGAGAAGAAGTTGCGAATCTTGCTCTTGGCCGAGGAGGTCTTGACGATGTTGAGCCAGTCCCGCGAAGGGCGGGAGTTCTTGTTGGTCAGTACCTCGATGCGGTCCCCCATCTGCAACTCGTAGCCGAGTGGCACGATCGACCCGTTGACCTTAGCTCCCACGCAATGGTTGCCGACCTCGGTGTGGATCGCGTAGGCGAAATCGATAGGGGTCGACCCGCGCTTGAGGCTTATCACATCACCTTTGGGGCTGAAGACGAAGACCTCCTCTTCGAAGAGGTCGATCTTCAGGGCCTCCATGAACTCACGCGGGTCCTTGAGTTCCGTCTGCCATTCAAGCATCTGCCTCAGCCACGCCAACCGTTCGTCAAAGGCGTCGTCGCCGCGCAGGCCCTCCTTGTAGCGCCAGTGCGCTGCCACGCCGTACTCGGCGGTTCTGTGCATGTCCTCGGAGCGGATCTGGATCTCCAGGGGGCTGCCCGAGGGGCCGATGACCGTCGTGTGCAGCGACTGGTACATGTTGAACTTGGGCATGGCCACGTAGTCTTTGAATCGCCCCGGCATCGGCTTCCAGATAGAGTGCACGGTGCCCAGAGCGCCGTAGACGTCCTTGACCGAATCGACAATCACCCGCAGGGCGATGAGGTCGTGGATCTCGTTGAAGTCTTTGCCCTTCTGGGTCATCTTCTGGTAGACGCTGTAGAGATGCTTGGGGCGACCCGATATCTTGGCGACGATCCCGACCTCGGAGAGCTCGTCCTTCAGCTGCGCTATCACCTCGGCAAGGTATGCCTCGCGGGCCTCTCGGCTTTCGGCGACCATCCGAGAGACCTGGTGGAACTTGTGAGGCTCCAGGTAGTAGAAGGCCAGGTCCTCGAGCTCCCACTTGATGCTTGAGATGCCCAAGCGGTGCGCGAGGGGCGCGTAGATCTCCATAGTTTCGCGCGCCTTGTCGAGGCGCCGAGCCTCGGGCAGCGCTGCCAGCGTGCGCATGTTGTGCAGCCGGTCGGCGAGCTTGATGAGGATGACCCGGATGTCTTTGGCCATCGCGATGAGCATCTTGCGAAGGTTGTTGGACTGCGCCTCCGAGAGAGACTCGAACTCGATCTTGCCAAGCTTGGTAACGCCGTCGACCAGGTCGGCAACCTCATCGCCAAAGCGCTTACGGATCTCTTCGAGCGAGACGTCGGAGTCCTCGACCACGTCGTGCAACAGCGCTGCTTTGAGCGTGGCCGTGTCCATATGGAGTTCGGCGAGAATGAGCGCGACCTCGATCGGGTGGTTGACGAACGGCTCGCCACTCTTGCGGCTCTGCCCCTCGTGCGCGAGTCCAGCGAAGTCGAAGGCCTCGTCGAGGCCGGTGAGGTCAGCGTCAGGGTTATAGGCCCTGACCTGCGCTTCTATCTGTTCGAGGGTGGCCGGCAATCTCGTTCCTTCACGCTGCGTTGCGGATGCAAGTGACTAGTGTACAGCGGTCGGCAGAATCGGACGGTTGAACCGAGCAAGAAGGTCGTCGGATTCCGCTGTCAGCGCCCACGACTTGAACTGTCCGAACTCGCCGATCTCCTCCAAACCCTCGGCGTAGCGGACGCTCGACTCCAGCTCGACCTTGCGCGCCGAGGGAGTGAAGGTGAGGCGTCGATAGGCGCCATGACCCTCCCCAACCACGAATCCCAGGTCCTTAAAGATGCCCAGCGCCGAGGAAACCCCTCGCTCGTCGAGCGAGAACTTGGGCTGCGCCTTCTTGCAGCGCGCTGCGAGCTCGGCATTCGTTATCTCGAAGCCCGGGCCTTCGGCGACAGCCAGATCGCGCAGGACGACGTAGAGCGCCGCCATGTCGTCTCGGCTGGGGGCGAGAGAGGACAAGATCATGTCGTTGATGCGGGCGTCTCGGCCACCGTAGAGCAGGTGGACGCGGGCTTGGGCACTGTCTCGGCCTGCTCGGCCGGACATCTGGTTGAACTCGACGTCGTTGAAGGGCAAGTGGTAGAGGACCACGTTGCGGATATCGGGGATGTTGACGCCTTCCCCAAACGCGCTGGTGGCGACGATGACAGAGACCTCGCTGGCCCGGAACGCGCGCTCGACCGCGTGGCGCGCCGAGCGCGCGAGACCGCCGTTGTAGAACGCGGTTCGCATGGCGACGTCGGGAACGCGCTTGCGCAACATCCGCGCGAGCTTGACCGACTGCTCGCGCGAGTTCACATAGATGACCGTCTTTCCACCTTTGGCGACAAGCGCCGCAAGGTAGCCGTCCTTGTCCTGCGCGTCGCGCTGGTCCACGACCTCGAGGTTCTCGCGTACGGTGGGGTCCAGCACGACGGCGGTCACGCCGAGAAGCTCCCTGATCGCGTCTGCGGTCGCTGTGTCGGCGGTCGCGGTCACCGCGAGGACTGTGGGACTGCCGAGCACCTCGGCGGCCTCGCCGAGGCGAGCATAGGCGGGCCGATGACCCGCACGTGCCATGCCGACGTGGTGCGCCTCGTCAACGACCAAGAAGCCTATCCGTCCGCTGTCCGCGAAGCGCGAGGAGTAGAGATGCAGGAATTCCGGCGTCGTCAACACGACGTCAAGCGTTCCTGCCTTGAGTGCGGCGAAGGCGTCGTCGCGATCGGGCAAGCTGGTCTCGCCGGTGACGGTGCGCACCGCGAGCCCGACCTCGGCGAAGACCTCCTCGAGGTGGAACGCCTGGTCGGCGACGAGCGCGCGCAGCGGGTAGACGAACACGCTGGCCCGTCCGTGCCGCAAGGCCGTACGCGCCGCGTGCAGGTGGAAGATCAGCGACTTTCCTCGACCGGTGGCCATGACGCAGAGCGTGCTCTCGCCCCGAGAAAGGTGCGCGAGCGCGGTGGACTGTGCGTCGTGCAGCGCGCGGTCGCCGATGAAGCTCGCGGTGAGTACGGCATCGAGCCCCTCGGCGGTCATCTGCGAGAGCTCGGCTCTGCGGGCGGCACGCTGCTCGTCGCGGTCCTCCTCGGCGCGGCTGGCGTCGCGGCGGGCGACGAGCACGTTCACGCCCAGTGAGCGCCCTTCCTCGCCACCGGTGACATCGGTGACCTCTACGTCGTAGGCGACGCCCGCGTCGATTGAGGGAGCGAGTGCAGCCGCAAGCCGGCGGTTGAAGAAGCCGACCTGATTGCCCGTAGGATCGAAGAGAGCGCACGCGTTGGGATCGAACTCGTTGAGGGGCTGGCGCTCGAGCCGGAGCGGAGCGCCCGCCGAGAGACGCTCCAGCACGTCTTGACGGCCCTCGAACGTCACCCCCGCCAGCTTCGTGTGGAACGAGGCCGCCTCTTCGATGCCGGCGTACTCCTCGCGCGCCAGGATCGCGTCGGCCTTGGCGAAGAGGTCCTCCACCAGCTCGTAGGCGGGCGCGTCGGAGTGCGCGGTACGCGGATGCACGTCTCGGACCCGCAGTTGCACCCTGGTACGGCCGCGCCACTCGTCGACCGTGGCCTCGAACACCAAATCGACCGCGGTCTCGTGGCTGAGCAGATCGTCTACGTTGGGACAGCGGAATGAGATAGCGGGTACGCTCGCCACGCCGTCATACGCCGTGAACTTGTAGTGGTTGCCAAGTTTGCCCACGCGCTGCCGCCCGTTCATGAAGACTCCGCACGACACCAGCAGCGGCGTGCGGTTCCCGTGCCCGAACGGCTCCATGAGCGCGAACTCGGCGCCCAGCTCCACGCTGATGTCAGACAGCTCGACCTCGGCGTCGACACGCTTCGCGGTTGCGAACTGCTCGGCCGGCAGGGTCTCAAGGTATCCGAGAAGGCACTCGCGAAAGGCGTCGATCTGATCGGCTGGCAGCGCGCAGCCGACGGCCGCGGCGTGACCGCCAAAGCGCGTCAGCAGCCCATCGCAGGATTCAAGGGCGCGGAACAGGTCCACGCTGCCCACGGAGCGGCCGCTGCCCAGAGCGACGCCGTCTTCTATGGTGAGCACGATCGTGGGCACGCCGAAGAGGTTGGTGAGACGCGAGGCGACGATGCCCTTGACGCCCTCGTGCCAACCCTCCCCCGCCACGAGCAGTGCACGCTCTCCGTGGTAGGTGCGCTCGGCCTGCGCGATTGCCGCCTCGGCGAGATCGGCCTCGGCGGCCTGCCGCAAGCGGTTGAGTTCGTCGAGACCGGCAGAGAGCTCCTCTGCGCGAGCGGGATCGTCGGTCATCAGGAGGTCGAGTGCGAGCTGTGGGTCGGCCATGCGGCCGGCGGCGTTGAGCCGCGGTGCGAGCACGAAGGCGACGTTGTCGGAAGACAACGCGTCCGGCGTGACCCCTCCGATGGCCGCAAGCGACGCGAGCGAAGGGCGTGGCCTGGTGCGCATGCGGTGGATGCCGTCTGCGACCAGCGCGCGGTTCTCGGCGGTCAACGGGACGATGTCGGCGATGGTGCCGAGCGTGGCGAGGTCGGTCAGGTCGCGCCACGCATCCGGGAAGCCGAGAAGCCCACCGACGGCCTGCACGAGCTTGAGTGCGACCCCAGCGCCGGACAGGTCGCACGACGGGCAGTTCTCGGGGTCGAGCTTGGGGTCTGCGACCGGCACGCCCTGCGGCAAAAGGTCGCCGGGCTCGTGGTGGTCGGTGATGACGACGTCGACGCCGTGCTCGGCGAGTACGGTGACCTCCGGTCCCGAGGATATGCCGCAGTCGACCGTGACGACCAGGCCGGGCTTGAGCTGCAGTATCCGCTCGATGGCGGCCGTCGAGAGCCCGTAGCCCTCGTTGAAGCGGTGCGGGACGATCGCACTCACCGTGGCCCCCATCGCGGCGAGCCCCCGAGCCGCCACGGCACTGGACGAGACGCCATCGAGGTCGAAGTCGCCAAAGACCACGATGTGCTTGCCGGCACGGACCGCCTCGGCGACTCTTTGGGCGCCATCGGTCATGCCGGGTATGAGCGATGGCGACACCCAGTCACGGGCGAGGCTCGGCGAGAGGAAGTGCTCGACTTCCTCGGCCGTGGAGATGCCACGTGCGACGAACACGCGCGCCGTGGTGTGCGAGAGGCCGGTTTCACTAGCGAGCGCATCGACCGTTGGCGCGTCGGCCGGGAGGAGTGACCAGGGGGTGTCGGCGCAAGGTTTCGTCATGGCCTCATCCTAGCGGACGGGGCCGACACGTGTGTGCCGGCCCCGTCGAAGCGTTTCATGTGATTCCGAGCGTGATCTATGAGGCCTTCGCGAACTTCTTGGCAAGCGCGGCGTACTTCGGCTCGCGCTCCTTCCACATGGCGAAGAGCGGTGCGGCGACGCCGATGGAGGAGTAGGCGCCGACTGCCAGACCGATGGTCAGGGCGAGCGCGTAGTCCTTGAGTGTGGAGCCGCCGAAGAACAGCAGCACAACCACGGGGATGAGCGACGAGAAGGTGGTGTTGAGCGAGCGCACCAGGACCTCGTTGATCGACTCGTTGGCCATGCTCATGAACGACTGCTTCACGAGGCCCTGAGAGTTCTCCTTGATGCGGTGAAACACCACGATCGTGTCGTAGAGCGAGTAGCCGAGAATCGCCAGGAGCGCGGCGATCACGTTAGGACTGATTTCCCAGCCCACGAGGGCGTAGATGCCGAGCGTGATCAGGATGTCGTGGACCAGCGCCACGACGGCGGTGACCGACATCTTGTACTCGAACCTCAGCGAGACGTACAGAAGGATCGCAAGGATCGAAACCGCCAGCGCAAGGAGCGCCTTGTTGGTGACGTTCTTGCCCCAGCCGGGACCGATCGTCGTCACCTGGAACTCACCGCTCGGAAGCTTGGTGATGGTGGCTACCTTCGCCGTGTCTGCGTTGGCGACCTTGGGATCGGTCACCTCGGTACGCACGATGAATCCGCGCACTCCGCGGATGGTGCTCTCCTGAACCTGCGCGTTGGCGATTCCCGAATCGGCGAACGCTTTGCGCATCTGCTCGATGGTGACGTTCTGCGCGTTGACGACATTGATGACGGTGCCGCCGGTGAACTCCACGCCGAACTTCAGGCCGCGGAAGCCAAGAGCTGCAATCGCGATGACGAGCAGTACCGCCGAGACGGCGAACATGATGCGGCGGTTGCCCATGAAGTCGATGTTGAACTTCCTATGCACGGACAGCACCCCCCTTCTTCTTTGCTGAGGGTGCGACCTTGGCTACCTCTTTCGGAATACCCCACAGTGCGGGGGACTTGGTGAACATGCTCTCGGCGAGCAGCATGATCACGGGCCGCTTGAAGAGCAGCATCATGAGCAGGTCGCACACGATACCCAGCATGAGCGTGAGGGCGAACCCGCGGACCGGGCCGATGGCAAACGTGAAGAGCGCCAGCGCCGAGACGAACGTCACGAGGTCGGCGTCGACACTCGTACCGATTGCGTGCTTGGTGCCCGACGCGGCAGCCGAGCGGTAGGTCTTGCCGAGCCCTATCTCTTCCTGCACGCGCTCGTTGATCAGGATCGAGGAGTCAGCCGCCAGGCCGATCGTCAGCACGATACCCGCGATACCCGGCAGCGAGAGCGCGAAGAGGCCGAACATCGAGAGCCCCGCGAGCAGGCCCAGGAACATCGACGAGAAGACCAGCAGCGAGACCACGGAGATGACCCCGAGCCCGCGGTAGAAGGCGATGAGGTAGATCGCGACGAGCGCGAGTCCGACGAGCGCGGCGAGCACGCCCTGACGCAGCGAGTCCTGGCCCAGCGTGGGACCGACTACCCGGGTGTCGACGGGCTCGAGCGTGACCGGCAGCGCACCGGTCTCGAGCACGGTCTTGAGGTTCTTGGCGTCGGTGGCGGTGAACTTGCCGGAGATGGCGGTCTGACCGCCGGTGATCGGCTCGTTGACACTCGGTGCCGACTTCACCACCCCGTCAAGCACGATCGCGACCTGCTCGCCGGTGGGCGACGTGCCGCCCTTCGAGATGGGTGCCATACGCGTGGTCGCGTCAGCCCAGACCTTGGAGCCCTCCGGGCTCATCGTGATGTTGACCTCGATCTGGCCGGTCGAGCTGTTCTGCGAAACCGCCGCGCTCTTGACGACCTCACCGGTCATGAAGGGCTTGTAGGTGCCCGCCGTGACGGTGACATTGTCGCTGCCCGCACGAAGCGCAGCCACGGTGGCGCTGTCGGTGATCGACGCGACCTCCACGAACTCGAGCTGTCCGGTCGAGCCGATGACCTTGAGCGCTTCCTCGGCATTCTTGATCCCGGGAATCTGGACCAGGATCGAGTCGCTGCCCTGACGCTGGATGCTCGTCTCAGACGCACCCAGTTTGTCGACGCGGTTGCGCACGATGAGTTCGGCGCGGTCCATGTCGGCGGTGGTCAGCGCCTGTCCCGCGCGCGGCTTCGCCGTCAGGATGACCGAGAGCCCTCCCTGGATGTCGAGGCCCTGCGTGATCTTCTTGTTCGGGGGCACAAAGAGCACCCACGATCCGATCACCAGGATCGCGCAGAGCGCGAGCAACAGGTAGTTGCGTTGCTTCGGGTCCATTCTCCTGCCTTCCTTGCCTTGATTGTCATCCCCTCGGTTAGAGGAGCTTTGTTCCGTTGATCACAAGCGAGAACTCCGCGTCCAACACTGTAGCGGCACTCCGGCTCAACTGCATCCGTTCCAGAAAGATTTCGAAATACTCCATGATCTGGATTTCGGTGGTGTCGATCTCGATCTCGAGGGTGAGCATCCGCGTGTCCGAGTCCACCCGAAGGAAACTGCGCTTCGCCGAGTGGTTCACGCGGTCGTGGATGTCGAACGCCGCCGGGTCAAGCACCCGCACCCGCGTCTCGTGCACGTCGGCCTTGTCGGCGATCACCACCGCAGCGGCGGCGGCCGTCGCGGGATCCGACGCGTCCTCCTCGTGGTTGCCCACCGCGTTCATGACCGTGGCAATCTCGGCGTACGGCATGCCCAGGCGCTCAAGCGCGGCTCGCGCAATGAAAGCCGATGAGATCCAGTGGTCGGAGCGCGAAACGCAGTTGCCGATGTCGTGGATGAAGCCCGCGACCGCGGCGACCTCGGCCTCGCGCTCGGAGTAGCCGAGGCGCGTGAGGATGTTGCCCGCGATATGGGCGGTAAGGTTGGAGTGCCGTAGCCCATGCTCGGTGTAGCCGATTGCGCCCAGATAGTCGTCGCCCATCTGCAGGTACGCGAGTAGCTCGGGATCGTTCTGTACGACCTCGAGGGTGACGCGGGGCAGCTCGTCCGGGACGACTGTCAGGGGAGCGTCAGACATCCGCGCCCTTGGAGTCGGCGGAGGGAGCGTCGGCGGGCTCGTTGACAGCGGCAGCCTCGGCGTCCTCAGTGTCGGCTTCGGCGTCCTCGACGTCAGCGTCCGCCTCGTCGACGGGATCGCTGTCGGTGTCGGCATGCTGCGCGTCCTCGTCGGCCTCGTCGATCGCCGGCTCCTCCGGCCTGACGGTGCGGGCGATCGCGTTCTTCGCAAACACCATCTCGGTGCCGTCGGCGACAACGACGCGTACACGGTCGTCATCGATGGACACGATCGTGGCGTACAGGCCACCGATCGTCATGATTTCGGCTCCGGGCACCAGGCTCGAGAGCAGGTTCGCCTGATCTTGCTGCCGCTTCTTCTGCGGTCGAACGATGAGGAGGTAGAACGCCGCGATGATCACGACGATGAATAGGTACTGGGAGTACTTCTCCATGCGTACTGCCTTTCCTTGGGTGCCACCGTTCAGCGAGCAGGCGGCCGACGCACCATACTACCTGCTATGCGCGATTCGGTGTAGTGCGAACGGCGCCGGAATCCGGATAGGGACCCGGTCCTGCAAACGGCGGCCTAGTAGTCCTCCGCCGCCGGAGAGTCCAGCCACGCCGCGAGGAACGCGCCGTACTCCCCGCGCTCGACCGCCTCACGCGCTCTTGCGGTGAGGTCGAGCAGGAAGTACAGGTTGTGGATCGACAGCAAGATCGAGCCCAGCATCTCCTTCATGCTCACGAGATGCCGCAGGTACGCCCGTGAGTAGTGCGTGCACGTCGTGCACGTGCACGAGGGATCCAGCGGTCCGAAGTCGCGCGCGTACTGCGGGTTCCTCCGGTTCATCCGCCCCGCCGAGGAGAACGCCGTCCCCATACTCCCGGTCCCTGTCGGCAGCACGCGAGCGCACCTTTCCACACCCACGCACGGGGCCACACGCATC
>CAZIPT010000019.1:0-14161 GCA_964541375.1 uncultured Eubacteriales bacterium | reverse complement strand
CACACCCAGGCCGATGGCCTGCAGCATCGTCGTGGGATTGCCGACGCCCATGAGGTAGCGGGGTTTGTCGGCGGGCATCGCGGCGGTCACGGGTGGGAGGGACTCGAGCATCAGCTCATGTGGCTCCCCTACCGAGTAGCCGCCGATGCCGTAGCCGGGCAGGTCGAGTTCGGAGATTCGCGCCACGCTCTCGAGCCGCAGGTCCTCGAAGACACCACCCTGCACGATGCCGAAGAGCGCCTGGTCCTCCCGGCTGTGGGCGGCCTTGCAGCGAGCGGCCCACGATGCGCTGCGCTCGACGGCGTCAGCGACGAGGGACTTCTCGGCGGGGTACGGGGGGCACTGGTCGAGCTGCATGGCGATGTCGGCGCCGAGGTCTTGCTGGATGCGCATGTTGTCCTCGGGCGTCCAGAAGTGCTTGGAGCCGTCGAGGATCGAGCGGAACTCGACGCCGTCGTCGGAGAGCTTGAGCGTGTCGGCGAGGCTGAAGATCTGGAAGCCGCCGGAGTCGGTGAGGATGGGGCCGTCCCAGTTCATGAACGCGTGCAGGCCGCCGGCGTCGCGCACGATGTCGGCGCCGGGGCGCAGATACAGGTGGTAGGTGTTGGCGAGCAGCACCTGGGTGCCGATGTCGTGAAGCTGCGGCGTGGTGACGCCCTTGACCGTGGCACGGGTGCCCACTGGCATGAAGACCGGCGTCTCGACGGGTCCGTGCGCGGTGTGGAAGCGTCCCCGGCGCGCGGAGGTGGTGGTGTCGCGCGCGAGGAGCTCGAAGTCGAAGAGTGTCATGCGGGGGATTGTACCCGACGGGGCGGGCGGCTCGTGGCGGCCAGGCGCTGCCGCCTCGGTGTGCGCCCAACGGGTACACTGGTTGTCGCGAACCATCCCCTTCTGCCGCGCGTCTTATGGAGCAAGATGACCGACAGCCCCACCGACGACGCAGCGCTGCTCGCTGCCGCCCGCGATGGCGACCTCGACGCGTTCGAGGCGCTGGTCCGCGAGCACACTCGGACGGTCTACGCACACGCGCTCCGCTTCTTCGGCGAGCCCACCGCCGCCGAGGACACGGTGCAGGAGGTCTGGATCAAGGTGTACCGCTCGCTTGACAGCTTCGACGGCCGGGCCCGCTTCTCGACGTGGCTGTACCGGATCACGCGCAACGCCTGTCTCGACGCAGTCCGCGCCGGCGCCCACAGGCCGATCCCGGTCGACCCGATCGCCGAGATCGCAGCGCCCGGAGACCTGGCCGACGAGGTCGCGCTGACCACCTCGGTCGAGGCAGCGATGCACGCGCTCACACCCGAAGACCGTGATGCCTTCTCGGCGGTGGCGCTCTACGGTCTCACGTACGCCGAGGTCGCCGAGACGCTCGCGGTGCCCGTCGGCACGGTGAAGTCCCGGGTGTTTCGAGCGCGAAGATCGCTCGCTCACCTGCTCGGCGACCCGAAGGGCGGTGCCTAGATGGACTGCCTGCAGGCACAGTCCGCGATCTCTGACGCGCTCGACGGTGCGACCGCCGACCAGGCCGTCCTCGATGCCGCCAAACAGCACTGCCGCGACTGCGAGGAGTGCGCGGCGTTCGTGCGCGCACTCAACACGGTGAAGCGGGCGCCGCTGCCGGAGCCACCGGCCGACCTGGCCGACCGGGTGATGGCCGCAGTTCGCGCCGAAGCAGCTGCGAAGGGCGCGACCTACGTGAGCGCTCCGACACCCGCCCCCGAGGCCGGCACGGCGTCGACCGCCACCACGGCCCAGGCGGCAGTGAACGCGCAGTCTGGCGCAGCAGCCAACACGCCAACGACCGCTGGCGACGCGAAGCTCAGCACGATTGCGGCTCGACTGAAGCTGGCACGCCCCGGTGTACTGGCCGCTTGGGCGGGAGCCGCAGCGCTCCTGCTGGTGGGCGTGGGAGTGATGGGAGTACTGGGCGTGCGGATGATGTCCACGCCGCCCACCGCTTCGCCTACGACGCTGGCAAACGCCACACGTGACGGCGCCAAGAGCAGCCAACCACAGGTCCAAGCTGCCGAAAGCGCCGCGGGGAGTGTCGCCAGCAGCCCGACCGCTGCGTCGGAGTCCAGCTTCCTTGTCTTCAATGGAAACGCGTACTCGCTCGTCGGCCCGTCGACCGTGCAGATCAGCACGCTCACGCAGCTGGGGATCACCAAGTCATCGCTTGACGGCAGCGACCTGAGAGACCGGCAGGTTATGGGCACCAACACGGGCACCAGCATCTACGTACTCAGTGACCAGGGAAGACTCCTTGAGTTCAAGCCGGTCACACGCACCTACAACGGCCAGACCTACCAGCTCAAGTCCGGCGAAGTATCGGCGTTCGGCGATTGGCCGGTGCTGCCCACCGATATTGCGGAACCGACCGCGTCGGACGGCTCTCCTACGTTCACAGCTGTCGGCGCCGACTCCAGCGGCAGCACTGTCTACCGCCTGACATCGTCGGCAGACACCAAGGGAATCGCGCTCGCGCCCGGCGCCCCACAGGGAGACCCGCTGGCAGGTAGCCCCAACTGGTCGTGGTGGACTCTCGCGCCCTAGTACCCGATCGGCTTCACGGTCAACCGGCTCGCAACTACAGGATCAGCATCGCGTCGCCGAACGAGAGGAACCGGTAGTGCTCCTCCATGGCGAGACTGTACGCGGCGAGGATCTGCCCTCGGCCCGCGAACGCGCTGACCATCATCAGGAGCGTCGAGCGCGGCACATGGAAGTTGGTTACCATCGCGTCGACCACGTTGAAACGGTAGCCGGGAAGAATGTAGAGCGACGTCGACCCCTCGGACTCCATCAGCCTGCCGGTGGCGTCGTCGTAGGCGCTCTCAAGCGCCCGAACGCACGTAGTACCCACGGCAAACACGCGACCGCCCCGCTCTTTGGCTTCGTTGACGATCTCGGCAGTGCGGCCTGAGACCCGGAAGTGCTCGCTGTGGATGCGGTGGCGCTCGGGATCGTCCTCGCTCACCGGGCGGAAGGTGTCGATGCCGACGTCGAGCTCGATGGTCTCGACGCGCACTCCCGTCGCTTCGACGCGCGCGAGTAGCTCGGTCGTGAAGTGCAGTCCTGCCGTGGGCGCGGCCGCGGAGCGCTCGTCGCGCGCGAACACCGTCTGGTAGAGCTCGGGATCGGACACCGGCTTGGTGATGTAGGGCGGAAGCGGCATCTCACCGATGCGGTGTATGACGTCCAAGAAGCTTCTCTCCCCCGCCGCGAGGGTGAACTGCACGAGTCGGCCGCCGCCTTCGTCGATCTGCTCGACCACCAAGCCGGTCATGGCGCCATCCGCGAAGACGATGTGCGCTCCCGGCTTGAGCCGGCGCCCGGGCTTCACCAGGCACTCCCACGCGTTCTCGTAGCGCTCGCGCAGCAGCAGCACCTCGACGGCTCCACCGGTCTCGTCTTTGAGTCCCAGCAGCCGCGCCGGCAGAACGCGGGTCTCGTTGACCACCAGCACGTCACCTTCGCGCAGATACTCGGGCAGGTCCGAGAAGACCCTGTGGTCGAGCTGTCCGCTGTTGCGCTCCAGCACGAGAAGCCGACAGGAGTCACGCGGCTCGGCGGGCTCCTGGGCGATCAGACCGCTGGGAAGCTCGTAGTCGAAGTCGTCAGTAAGCACGGCTCGGGCGTCTCCTTGAGGGCACGGAATCGGTCGAGCTGAGTGTAGCGCAGCCGGCGGTGACGGTGACGGCCGCACCCCGACCGAGTCCGGCGCTAGCGGTCCTGCGGGCCGTTGGCCTCGCCCGCCTTGCGCTCGGCCATCGCCGCAGCCTTCTCGGCCCGTCGAGCCGCCCGCTGCTCGCGAGCCTCAACGTCGGAGAGTATGCAGCCGCAGTAGTTCTGCCGATACATCCCCAGCTCCCGAGATCGCCGGGTCGCTTCGCCGTATGAGTCGCGGAAGTCGCGATCGACCCACTCGATGCCGGCAGCCGACGCCGCCGCCTGCCCCTCCTCACGAATCCCGTCGGAGTCCTGATACGGGCTGATGGTGAGCGTCGTAGCCAGCGCGTCGCAGTCGTTCTCGGCGGCGTAGCGCGCGGCCTCGCTCAGACGCAGGCGGTAGCACGCGCGGCAGCGCTCGGTACCCGAGCGTGCGAGCGGACCGACCGCCACCATCCAGGCGGCAGGGTCGTACGGGAGCTCGATCACCGTCGCATCGACGCTCTCGGCGTAGGCGCGCAGGGTGTCTCGGCGACGCTCGTACTCCTCGGCGGGGTGGATATTGGAGTTGGCGTACACGATGGTCAGCTCATCGGCACTCGCCGAGAACTCCTCGAGCGGCTCGATGAGGCACGGTCCGCAGCATGCGTGCAGGAGCAGTCTCACGCGCACCTCACAGGTACTGGCCGACGATCATCGCCAGGCCGAAGAGGATGAACACCACACCGGAGATGCGGGTGATGAGCTTCTCCGGCAGGTTCTTCCCCAGGACCGCGCCGATGAGGATGGCGATTCCGTCCGCGATCACCATTCCGAGCGTCGAGCCCATCCACACACCCCAGAAGGCCGCGACCGAGCCGGGCGCGGGCGCGGTCACCCCCGGCGGGATCCACGCCGATGCGAAGCTTCCGAACGACCGCAGCGCCGCGCCCGGATCGGCGGCGATGGTCATGGTCATGATCTGGGTCTTGTCGCCGATCTCGGCGATGAAGAAGGCGATGGCGACAGTGAGTATCGGTCCGAAGCGGGACGGCTTGGGCTGCTCGTCTTCGTCGACCGAGTCGCCGCGCAGCGTCCACGCGCCGAAGCCGATGAACAGCAGGCCCGCGATCCACGAAAGAACGACCTGCGGGATGAAGCTGCCCACAGCTCCGCCGATCAGCGTCGAGAAGAAGTGGATGAGCAGAGTCGCAGCGGTAATCCCGACGATGACCTGCCACGCCTTGTATCGCGTGGCCAGAACCAGCGCCAGGAGCTGGGTCTTGTCGCCAAGCTCAGCGAGGGTGATCAGTATGGTGGCAACGATGAAGGCGTAGATCACGACGCTACTTCAGGTCCGGGCCCGGCTCGTCCTCGTCGTCGTCGAACGCGCTCAACTCGTCGGAGCCGTCGTCCTCGGAGCCAGCCTCCTCGGATTCACCATTGTCGGCGGGGTTGTTCGAGCGATCCGATGCCGCCGCCGCTGGTGCGTTGCGACGGACGATGACGATCGTCGCCCCGACGGCAATGACGAGAGCGACGGCCAAGCCGATGAGGACCCCATTGAGCTCGGATCCCGCGGCCTTCTCGGCTGGCGGAGTCGTCTTGTAGGAGATGGCGACCTTCTGGGTCTCGCCCGGCTTGAAGGCCCGCGGCTTGAGCGTATAGAGCGTCTCACCGTCCGCATTGACCGCCGGATCGCCTTCGGGCTTGGGTGAGATCTTGTGCTTGGACGTCTGGGCGGGAAGGCGAACCGAGATAGCGGTCAAAGGCGAACTCACGGTCTGAACGTATTCGACCTCGACCGAAGCCGAGTCACTCGTGAACTTCAGTGGAAAACCGATCGAATCGACCTGTCCGCGATGCGACGTGTTGAGCGTCATCTCCGCGAACTGGCCGCCCTGGCCCTGGATGAGCTTGTAGGACTTCTCGATGTCGGCAGAAGCAGGCCCGCCGAGAACCTCGCCGGCCCACTCGACCTTCGCACCAGGGAGGATCGGAATCCGGACCGTGACCGGGAGCTTGGTCTTGGCGTCGACCTCGACCACGGTGATAATGGCCGTCTTGCCATCTTGCCCGGGCCAGATCTGGACGTCCACCGGTCCGCCCGCGGCGGCATCCACAGGGGCCGACGCAGTCGTGGACTTCGCGGCGGCGATCGCTGCCGGCGCCCCCAACGCGACCGACGCCAAAGCGGCGGTCAATGCAAGTGTCAGTGTGGTTGATCGGACGAGTCTAGATGTAGGCATGCCTGACCTCCGTAGCGCTCGAGGGGCCTCGAGCGCGGCTAGTGTATCACGCGTGTTTGGGTCCTCGACAGCAGCGCCCGTCCATAGGCCAGCGGGCCGAATCGCTCTTCTCGCGCCTACTCCTTGACGATGCGCAGCAGGCTCCTGAACTCGTCCGTACCCGCCGCGCCCACCAGCTCGTACATGACCGACTCAGACCACGAGATCGCCGCGCCGGCGGCCCGCATCCTATCGAGCGCGGCCGCGTGCGCCTCAGAGTCACGCGAGCAGCACGCATCGGCCGCGATCTGCACTTCGAGCCCCGAGCGCAGCCCATGAAGTGCGGTCTGTGCGATGCAGATGTGCGTCTCCATGCCTGTCAGAATCAACTGCGTGCGCCCACTCGTCGAGACAAGCTCGGTGAAGGCGGTATCAGCGAAACAGTCGAATGCGAGCTTGTCGGCGCGCATTACCGAGTGCCCGTCGGCCTCGACGGCGTCAAGCACGCGGGCCACGGTGGGGTCGGTCTCGCCGAGACCCTCCGGGTACTGCCGGGTCACGATGACGGGCACGCCCACCAGTGCTGCCGTCTTGATCAGGCGCACGGCCGACGCAGCGACGCTGTCTCGGCGCTCCATCGCCGCAGCGAGCCGCTGCTGGATGTCGACGACGACGAGCAGGGCATCTTCTCGGCGGGAAACCGCAGCCAGGTGAGACATCTGGAGCTCCTTCGCGCTGTGACGGTGGGGGATCTCATTCTTTGCGCGAGCCCGATTCTAGACCGAAGGGCTTGCGGGTATACACAGTATGGCCGGCGAACGGCCCGCACGAGTCCGCGAACGACACGGAGGTAGACCAATGAACGAGTCCCCCGTTCTGGGCGGCATCCACAGCGTTGACGATATCGACGCAGCTGACGACTTCTCCAAGAAGCATATGCCCTATGTGGCCGTTGCCCGCGACGGTGACTGGGTGACGATCACGGTCGAGGTCGGCCACTACGTGGCGCATCCCAACCTGCCGGACCATTGGATCGAGTACATCGCGATTCTCGCCAACGGTGCGCCGATCCAGACGGTCGATTTCGCCGCGGGCGTCGTCGCGCCGACTGTGGTCGCCAAGGCTATGCTGGACCCCGGCACCAGAATCGCCGTCTACGAGCGGTGCAACCTGCACGGCGTGTGGATGGCCGAAGCTACCGCCTGAGTTCATCCCCGCACGGGCGTCTGACCGACGCCTCGGTGTCGAAGGGGCTCTCGTCCGCTTGCGGCCTAGTTGGCGCGCTCCGGGTCGATTGAGTCCAAGACGGCAACGGCCTGCTCTCGGCGGACGCCTGCCAGCACCAGTGAGCCCTCGCTCTCAAGGATCTCCGCCTGCAGGTTCAACGCCTCGGCGAGCTTGACGACGAGACGGTCGTCGAAGCCGGAGAGCTCAAGATAGGCGACCATCGACTGCGGAGAGAAGCGCACGAAGACGTCTGCATCAACGTCGACGATCATCTGGATCGCCTGTTTGGTCACGTCGAGGGGTTCTGACGAGCTCTGCCCCTCCCGGAAGCGCGAGAACGCAAGACGCATCATGGAGCCGAGCTGCTCGACCAGCCGGACGATATAGTCGTCTTGGTACTGCATCTCGCGCTCCCCTCTCCAATCGTCGTCACATCTCGCCGCTGAGACGGCGCGCCGTCTCCCGTTCCCAGGCGCCCGGCAGCGGACACGTCTTGGGTCCGTTCACCAGCGCGGTGCACTCCCGCTCGATCCCCTTCAGCGTCCCGTTGAAGACGAAGTGATGGAACGGGAGAACAGCGTACCAGTAGAGCCTGCCCAGAATCCCCTTCGGGTCGAACGTCGCCGTCTGCCGGACGACAGTACCTTCATCGTCACCGATGAGCTCGTACTGAAGCCAGCCGTCACCGGGCATGACCATCTCGGCCTTGAGACGCAGCAGCGTCGGCGAGTCGACCTCTTCGACTCGCCACCACTCCAGCACATCGCCCTCGATCAGCGCGAACTGGTCCCGGCGGCCGCGTCGGCGGCCCGGTCCGCCCAGCAGGATGTCCATGAAGCCGCGGATATCCCACAGGGTGTCGAACGCATACCAGCCGTTGTCGCCGCCGATGCAAGCCACCGGATCGAAGGCGGCCTCCGGCGGACACGCGACCTTGAGGGTGCGAGAGTCGACGTAGCGGCCTTCGCGCTCGAAGCTTGCGGGCGCGTCGCCGGGCCGGTCTGCCAGCTCCTCGCTCCAGCGGATCGCCGCGAAGGCCTCGTCCTCCTCGGTGAAGGCTCGGTCGAAAGCGCACTCTGCGCCGACAGGGTGGATGTCGGGGAAGTCGCGCGCGGCGGACTTGTCCATGACCACGGTGGGAAAGCGGAGTGATTCGGCAAGCTGCCGTCCTACCGTGGCTTGCTTGGGCGTGAAGAGGTAGAGCCACCATCCCGAGAGACCCGGCGAGAGCACCGGGACGGGGATGATGAGCCGCTTGAGCCCCCGTCGTCGGCCATACATCCGCAGCAAGTCGCTGTAGGTGACCACCTCCGCGCCGCCCACCTCGTAGATGCGGTGCATCTTGTCCCGTTCGCTCCTGAGAGCGACGGCCGCGACCAGATAGCAGATGACATCGTTGATCGCGATCGGCTGACAAGGCATGCGCACCCAGCGCGGAGTGGTCATAGCCGGAAGCTTCTCGACCAGATTGCGGATCATCTCGAACGATGTCGACCCGCTACCTATGACGATCGACGCCCGGAATTCGACCACCTCCACACCGGTCGAGGCGAGAACGCGCCCCACCTCCTGACGGCTGGCAAGGTGCTCCGAGAGGTTCTCCTCGGCGACGCCCAATCCACCAAAGAACACGATCCGACGCACCCCGGCGTCGGCGGCCGCGCGCGCGAAGATCTGGGCTGAGTCCCGGTCGCGCTGGGCATAGTCGGAGCCCTCGGCCAGGGTGTGGATCAGGTAGAACGCGGTGTCGACGCCTGCCAATGAGGCCTCGACCGCGGCGACGTCGAACGCGTCCGCTGTCACGACCTCGGTATCTGCCGAGACGATCCCGACGAGCTTCTTGGGCGACCGCGCGGCCGCGCGGACTCGGTAGCCGGCCTGCTCGAGCGGCAGGACCAGGTTCCGGCCGATATAGCCGGTAGCAGCGGTGACCAACACCAGCCGAGAATCACCGCCGACCGTGTGGGCACACTTGATCGAGGTTCGGGGCGTGCTCTTCCTTCGGGATCCGGGCGATCGGCGCACAGAAGTCTCCGTCTTGTCTCGGCGGTTGTGGAGCCTGGTCTGTGAGGTATGTACCCGAGTCCCGCCTCGTGCGGCTAGGGAGCGACCTGCGAGTTCTCCTGGGTATCGAGCGAGGCCATCAGACCTTCGACGCCGAGCACCTCACAGAGCCGTTCGAACCGCGCGCGCTCTGCCCTCTCGACCTTGGGGGTTCCTGATGTCGACGAGTAGAAGATGCCGTCGTAGGACTGGTCGCCGTTCGCCACCAGGTTCGATGACAGGATCGACTTGCGCAAAGCCGAGATCATGGGCGTCGGGTCCTTGAGCAGCAGCATGCCCTCCGCATCGGCCTTCTCGTAGCTCGTGCGCTGGAGAGCGCGTCCCCAGAGCGTGACGATCCAAGATGCGATAAGCAGCGCCACGTAGGTGACCGCGATGACGAACGCGATGAAGAGTGCGACTCCGATAGCCCCGGCACACCCGCCGGCCGAGTCGCTGTCGAGGTCGCCGATGTCCACACAGCCGCTCGCGCCCGTGCAGCCCGGGTCACCGCAGCCGGGGTTGGAGCAGCCCGAGTCGGCACATCCTGCGGCGGCCGCACCCGCGCCCTTCCGAGAGCCGCGGATCGCCTGTACCGGGCCCATGAGCGCCGCGAGCGCCGTGGCGAACATGATGTCGCCGGCGACGATACGCGCGATCAGTGTCGCGGCGACCGCGCGCAGCTCATCGGCGTCGAAGGCCCCCAACATCCCCTCGGTTATCCCGACGACCGCTCGCTTGCGCGCCGTGCCCAGCGCGAAGGCGTTCTCTCCCTCCTCGGCGAGCACGAGAACGCTCGGAGGCGCCGAGAGGCCCGCTGCGATCGCCATGTCGGCAAGCGCGGACTCGAGCTCGGGAGCCTCTCCGACGGCCAGGGGGCGGCCGCTGAAACGGTTCTTGACCCAGTCCTCGGCGTTGGCGAGCTGTATCGCCGAGGCAAGCGAGCCGAGGGCAAGCAGCACGATGACCGCTCCCGCGACCGAGAGCGCGTAGGTCGACCAGTAGCCTGAGCCCGGCGTGGCGATCACCGCGCCGATGAGCGCCCCGGGCACGGCGACCAGGGCAAGTGAGAGAAGCAGCGCCGAGCCCAAGACGAAGAGCACCACGAACATCGTGAGCTTCGTCCGGTTCGAATCCACGCGCGCCCACAGCGGCTGCATCCTCGAGGAGCGGTCACTTGTCGGCACCTGGGCCATCCGCTATCCGGCGATCACGCGGTACAGCACGTAGCCGATACCGACCGCTCCGACCACGCTTACGATGACCTTGTCCCGGTGCGTGATGTACTTCGTGCGCCACAACAAGACGTACGCGAGCGGGAAGAAGATCAGATACGCCAGGACGATGCCCATCCATATCACAGGAAGGTCGACTTCCTGAGATACACCGGCGTTGAGATCGGGCTCGAACGTGTCGGTGACCCGGAGCTTTGGGTTCTTCTCGCCGAGAAGTCCCTTGACCTGGTTGGGCGGAAGCTCCTCGAGCTCGCCCTTTGACAGCGCGCGGTCGAGCTCCTCTTCGCGTGTGAGCGGCCGCTTTGGCTCTGAGCCGCTTGCTGCGTCCTCAGCGGGCATCAGAAGAGCCCTGCTTGACCGGCCGCATCCGACGGCGGCGTGATGCCGAGGTGCTCGTACGCGCGCGCCGTGGCCTGTCGCCCCTTGGGCGTGCGAGCAAGCAGCCCGAGTTGCAGCAGGTAGGGCTCGTACACATCCTCGAGCGTGCCCGGTTCCTCGCCGACAGCGCTAGCTATGGTGTTGAGCCCGACCGGTCTGCCGCGAAACGTCTCGGCGAGCATCAGCAGGATCTTGTTGTCCATCGAGTCGAGACCCAAGTGGTCGACCTCGAAGAACGCGAGCGCCTCGGCGGCGATGTCTTCGTCGATGATCCCCTGGTGGCGGACCTGTGCGAAGTCGCGGACGCGCTTGAGCAGCCGGTTGGCGAGACGAGGTGTTCCGCGTGACCTGCGGGCGATCTCGGCGGCGCCCTCAACGTCGATGCTCACCTCGAGGATCTTCGCCGAGCGCTCAACGATCGCTTGCAGCTCCTCGGCGGTGTAGTAGTCGAGCCGGAAGGACATGCCAAAGCGGTCGCGGAGCGGGCCGGTGAGCAGTCCGGTGCGCGTAGTCGCGCCGACGAGGGTGAAGCGCGGCAGGTCGAGCCGTATGGAGCGCGCCGCGGGGCCTTTGCCGATGATGATATCGAGCGTGAAGTCCTCCATCGCCGGGTAGAGCACCTCTTCGACGACGCGGTTCAGCCGATGGATCTCGTCGATGAAGAGGACGTCGCGCTCTTCGAGGTTGGTGAGGATCGCAGCCAGGTCGCCGGCGCGCTCGACGGCCGGCCCGCTGGTCGTCTTCAGCTTGACGCCCAGCTCGTTTGAGATGACCTGTGCGAGTGTGGTCTTGCCGAGTCCCTGGGGGCCCGAGAGCAGCACGTGGTCAAGCGGTTCGTCGCGCTGACGTGCAGCATCGATGAGCACGCCGAGATTGTCTTTGACGCGCGCCTGGCCCAGATACTCGTCGAGGCAGCGCGGACGCAGCGACCGGTCGATCTCGAGGTCGTCCTCCGTGAACCCGCCGGTCACGAGACGCTCTGCCTCGTCTATACCGGCGACATCGCCGGAATCAGGCGCCTCCCAGACGGTGCTCATCGTCCGCTCCCAAGACGCTGCAGCGCGTACTTGAGCAGCGCCTGCGGATTCCCGGGCGCGCCGTCGTAGCCCTTGAGTGCCGCCGCAGCCTCCGCTGCCGAGAAGCCCATGCCGAGCAGCGCATCGGTGGCCTCGGCAGACGCGGTCGCGCCCACACCGCTTCGAGGAGCCGCTGCACGGTCGAGACCGGCGCCGAGCTTGTCCTTCAGGTCGAGAATGATGCGCTGGGCGGTCTTGGCACCGATACCGGGCACGCTGGAGATCATGGCGACGTCCTCGGCCGCGACCGCGGCGGCAAGATCGTCGGGCGACAGCGTGGAGAGCGCAGCAAGCGCGACCTTGGGTCCAACACCGCTGACGGTTATGAGCAGCTCGAACGCCTTCTTCTCGGCGAGGGATTCGAAGCCGAAGAGAGAGAGTTCGTCCTCGCGAACGTGCAGATACGTGTGGACGGTGACGCTCTCGCCGTCAGGCGGAAGCGCGTAGAGCGACGTGCTCGACATCGCCAGCTCGTAACCGACGCCGTGAACCTCTATCAGCGCGTGCGTGGGTGACTTTCCGGCCACGCGTCCCGTCAGGAAGGCGATCATGCGGTCTCCCGAGCCGGACTACGGCCCTCACGCTCGAGGGCGGCGTGGCCGCGCATCGTACCGTGACAGATCGCTGCGGCCAGCGCATCGGCGCTGTGGTCGGGTTTGGGTTCATGGTCGAGGTTCAATAGCGCTCGAACCATGTACTGCATCTGCCTCTTGTCGGCGGCGCCGCTGCCCGTTACCACGCTCTTGATCTGCAGCGGCGAGTATTCCGCCAGTTCGATGCGCGAGGCCGCGGTCGCAAGCAGCGCCACACCTCGGGCCTGCCCCGTCGCAAAGGCGCTCTTGGCGTTGGAGCCAAAGAACACGCTCTCCACCGCACACTCCTGTGGCGTGTAGCGTTCGATCACGGCGACGATGCCTTCATGGATCGCTGAGAGCCGCTGTGCGAGCGGCTCGCTGGCGCGGGTCGTGACGCACCCGTACGCGACGCACCGGCTGCGCGGCCCGGACTGTTCAATGACACCCCAGCCAGTGTTGGCGAGTCCGGGGTCGATGCCAAGAATGATCATGCGTCCCTCAAGCCTCCCCAGCACGGCAATCGAACATATGTTCAGGATAGCCGTCGGGACCGACACCGTAAAGCAGCGCCGGTGCGTGCCTCTATCGCGTGCCGACCACCGCGCGGCTACGGCACGCGCGCGTCCCTACGGACGCTGGCTCACCACGAGTTCGGCGAACTCAGCCACACCCATCGCGCCGATGTCGCCCTGCGTGCGCTCACGCACGCCTACGGAGTCGTCCTCGACTTCCTTGTCGCCGATCACGAGCATGTAGGGGACCTTGAGCTGCTGCGCCTTTGCGATCTTGACGCGCATCGGCTCGTTGTCGACCTGCACCTCGGCACGCACGCCCGCGGCGATGAGTCGCTTGGCGACCGCCTCGGTGTGCTCGACGTGGCGGTCCGAGATCGGGATGAGCAGAGCCTGCACCGGTGCGAGCCACGTCGGGAGCGATCCGGCGTAGTGCTCGATGAGGATGCCGAAGAACCGCTCCATGCTGCCGACGATCGTGCGGTGCAGCATGTACGGCTGCGCCTCGGAGTTGTCGGCTGTGCGGTACGTTAGGCCGAAGCGCTGCGGCAGGTTGTAGTCGACCTGGATGGTCGACGTCTGCCAGGTGCGTCCGATCGCGTCCTTGAGCTTGATGTCGATCTTGGGGCCGTAGAACGCGCCGTCACCTTCGTTGATCTCGAAGGGGACGCCCTTCTCCTCGAGCGCAGCGATCAGCGCTTGCGTGGCGTTGTCCCAGAACTCCTGGCCGCCGATGGACTTCTCGGGACGCGTCGAGACCTCCGCCGAGTACTCGAAGCCGAAGACGCCGTTGACATAGTCCACGAGGTCGAGCATGCCCATGACCTCGCCATGCACCTGCTCGGGGGTGCAGAAGATGTGCGCATCGTCCTGGGTGAACGAGCGCGCACGCATGAGCCCGTGTACGACGCCGGAGAGCTCGTGGCGGTAGACGGTGCCAAACTCCGACATGCGGATGGGCAGGTCGCGGTAGGACTTCATGCTGTCGCCGTAGATCATCAGGTGGCCCGGGCAGTTCATCGGCTTGATGCCGTACTCGCTGACCTTGCCGTCGCCCTCGTCGATCTCGAAGAAGTACATGTTCTCGCGGTAGTTCTCGTAGTGGCCGGAGATCTTCCACACGTCGGCCTTGTAGATGTGAGGGGTGATGACCTCGACGTAGCCGCGCTCGTACAGGACGCCGCGCAGCCACTCCTGGAGGAGCCGCAGCACGCGCGCGCCCTTGGGGTGGTAGAGCGG
>CAZIPT010000018.1:0-35602 GCA_964541375.1 uncultured Eubacteriales bacterium | reverse complement strand
ACCTTCTCGAGGCCGTAGTGATCTTCATCGAGCACCGCCTGCGCTTCCAGCAGGTCGAGCTTCTCCTCTGACTCCGTGTCCCAGGGCAGTCCGACAAGCCAGTCGAGATACGTGCGTATGACGCTCGTCTCGGCGCCGGCGGGCGGCATCTTTTGGAAGCGGCCGAGCTCCTTGAGCGCCTTCTCCTGGACCTCCTCGGGCATGCCCGCTTCGCGGATCTTGTCGGTGTACTCCTCGACCTCGGCCTGGACCTCGTCGAACTGACCGAGTTCCTGCTGGATCGCCTTGAGCTGCTCGCGCAGGAAGTACTCGCGCTGGGTCTTGGTCATCTGCTCCTTGACGCGATCCTGGATCTTGGTGCCAAGCTCAAGGATCTCGAGTTCCTTCTTGAGGAAGCGCGTCGCCTTCTCGAGCCGGTCGCGCGGGTCGAGCGCCTCGAGGATCTCCTGCTTGTCATCGACGCGCAGGCTCAGGTGGAAGGCGATGAAGTCCGCAAGCCGGCCCGGCTCCTCGATCGACGAAGCGGCGACAAGCACCTCATGCGGAATCGGTCGGCCGAGTTCGGCAGCGTGTTCGAAGTCGCCGACGAGAGCGCGCATGAGAGCCTCGGTCTCAACGTCGACCTCCTGAGGCTCGTCGATGAGCTCGATGCGCACCATGAAGAACGGGTCCGTCTGGAGATACTCCAGGATTCTGAAACGCTGCTGGCCTTCGACCAGCGCTTTGGCGGTGCCATCCGGCAGCTTGAGCTCCTGCATCACTGTGGCGACGCAGCCGATCTCGTAGATGTCAGCGGGACCGGGGTCCTGCGTTTCCGCCTTGCGCTGTGTAGCAAGCGCGACGAGATGCCCTTCCCGCATAGCCTCCTCCAGCGCCTTGATCGAAGGCTCTCGGCCCACGAACAAGGGCACCACGAGGTTGGGGAACAGGCTCAGATCCCTCAGCGGGATAAGCGGGAGAATACTGGGGACGCGGTCTGCTTCGCTGCGCTGTGACATGCGGGTCAAGGTCCTCTCTGGATGCTTTCGTGCGATAATCATGTGCCCGTTGGCACCGCAACACTCACTCCCGCGAGCGCCCTAGCTCACGTCCGGGCCCCGGGTTCGGAGCAACTACATGGACTTCCGTCTCAGCGCACGCACCCGTCGCGTGGTCCCTTTCCTGGTGACCACTCTCGTGCTCTGCGCGGTCGTCGCCGTGAAGCTACCGGCACTCGCGGCCCCTCCGGCCGCGGCCGAACCCGTGCCGTTCTCGGCGACACTCGAGTCGAGCTCCACCGCGGTTCCCCTCGCAGGGACGTTCGGGTACACCGCTCATGTTCGCCTCAACGAGTCGGCATCCTACCTCCAGGCTCGGCTGCAGGTTCGCTACCCGTCGGGAAAGCTAGTCTACCAGCGGACGATGGTGGAGAACTCGGCGGCTCCCGGGGAGCTCAGTTACCCCTTCGGTAGGACGCTCGCCGGGCTCGGGTTGAAGCCGGGCGTCTACCCTGTTCGACTGAGCGTCAGTGCCGACGTTGGCGGCAGCACGGTGGAGACAGAGGTCGCCGGCAACCTGCTCGTGTACGACCCCAAGACCACCGCGGTGCCAGTTGTGGTCGTAGCGCGCCTCCACGGCAGCCCTTTGACCGACCCCCAAGGCCGATTCGTGATCGACCCGGCGTCGCCTGAGGCCGAGACACCGCGAGCCGACCTCGACCGCATCTCAGCACTCGTGACCGCCGACCCCGGCGCTCGCGTCGTGGTAGGCGTGCCCCCGGTGCTGCTCGCCGAATGGAAGCGACTGAGTGGTGGCTACACGCTCGCCACCGGCACCGTCGTGCCCGCCGAGAACCCGGTCCCCCGGCTCTACGCCGACACGCTGTCGCGTCTGCGGACGGCCGTCGACACCGGTCGTCTGGAGCTCGTCGGCATGGGCTACGCCGACCCGGACCTGTCCACGCTCATCCGCGAGTCGCTGACCGACGACATCGGTCCCCAGTATCAGGCGGGCATCTCGGCATTCTTCGCCAGTCTGGAGACGACCCCCTCGAGCGGGACCATACCCGCGGGGGACTGCGCGCCGCAGAGCGCGTTGGGCCCTCTCGGCGCCGAGGGCATCACGTACGTAGTGACCAGCGAGTCGTGCGTCGGCTGGGGCAAGTCCAAGCCCGCCAGTGGCGCCTATCCGGTCGCCAAGGAGCGGATCAGCGCGCTCGTCACCGATGAAAGGGGCAACCAGGCGGTGTCGAAGGGCGACACGCAGGCCGCGCTTCGAGGCGCGTTCGGGCGGCTGACGACCACCGCGAAGCCGCGGCAACCATACGTGTTGCGCGTGGACCTGGGGCCGGGCCGGCCGGATGCGACGTCGACGGTCGTGGCCGCGGTCAATGCTTTCGGCGCCGAGCCATGGACGCGCCTGTCACTCGGGCGCGAGGTGTCGCCCCCGGCCAAGGCGGCGACGATCACGCTGAAGCAGTCGCCGGCCAAGTCGGGCGCGCCCGCCGGCTACTGGAAGACCGTCCGCTCGGCCCGCGACTACGCCGGCGCTGTTCTCTCCGCGCTCGGTCCAGGCGGATCCGGAGTCGCCTCTTCGCAGTCCGACTCGCTCCTCGCAGAGTCATCCGCGTGGTCTGAGCCGAACGAGGCTTGGGCGTCGGCACAGCGCGGTCTTGAGTTCGCAAAGGCGTCGCTCAAACTCTCGAAGGCCACGTTCGGCAACCTGTCCATCAAGGCCGAGCCGGTCACCTTCGCCGGGAAGCGCGGAGAAGTGCCGATCAGCATCACCAACACCACACAGAACACACTGGCGGTCGTGGTGCGCGCTTCGGCATCCGGTGACGCCGAAGTCGTGGGCCCAAAGCTGATCAAGACCGTCCTACGCCCGCAGGAGACCTTCGTGCCCGTCCAGGTCGACATGCGTTCGGCGGTGTCGAGCAAGCTCAAGGTCGAGGTCCTCGCCGGAGACGTGGTGCTGGCAAGAAAGACCGTCACCGTACAAGCCTCCTACTTGGACCGAGTTGCCATTATCGCGGTCATCGTCCTGCTGCTTGGGGGACTTCTGATCTTCATCGTGCGCCGGGTACGCAGTGCTGAGCGACAGGGCGAGTCCGCGACTCGCTCAGCTCGAAACGCAGAACCAACCGTCGAACGGTACACTGACCGGGAGGCCGATACTCGGGGTGGGGACTGAAACGTGAAGCGACTCGTCGGCATACTTCTTGTGGTCGGGATCGCCGTCGTCCTTATTAACGACGTAGGCCGTTGGGTAAACTCGCAGTCCCAGCTCAATGAGAAGACCGCCCAACTTGCGGAATGGGCCGCCACCAACGTGCACGCCCAGAGCAGGGATGCCGGAGCTCGGGCCGTCGCTGGAGAAGGCGCAGCTCGAGGAGTCTATGTGTACCAGTACGACCAGGATCAGTCATCGGCACAGATCTGGAGTTCGCTTGATGTGCCGGGGACATGGGTAATCGGCCCATGGGTCGCAGTCTCGAAGGGCTCGCCTCTTGCTCAAGCGTGGGGCGCCCCCTTCGTTGTAAGGAGCTACCAGCAGGCGCCGTTCCAGTAAGCGGCCGAAACAAACGCACGCCGCCCACATGCACATTCGCACGAACTGAAGGACTCGCTGACATGCAGAAGATCGTCGTACTTGACACCAATGTGCTGCTCACCGATCCGCAGTCGCTGCTGTCGTTTCCCAGAGCCGAGGTTGTCATTCCCGAGACCGTTCTGGGCGAGCTCGACAAGCTCAAGACGGCTCGAGTCGACCCCGACCTGCGTTTCCGCGGCCGAGAAGTGAGCCGCCTCCTCTTCGAGTTCTCCGAGGAGGGCTCTCTGACCGAGGGTGTCGACCTGCCCGAGGGCGGCCGCCTGCGAGTCGCCCCGTTCGACAGCACCGTCACGCTCCCCGATGGTGTGGGCAGCCGTAACGCCGACGACCGCATCCTGGCCACCGTGTACCAGGAACGCGTGCTCGCAGGTCCCGACTCCGACGTGACCCTCGTGACCAATGACCTCAACATGCTCCTGAAGGCGCAGACACTGGGAATCACCGTTGAGCGGCACGGGCTCGGTGAAGAGGGCGGGTGGACCAGGCGCTGGATCGTCCGACCGTTCCAGCGCTACAAGATTCCTCTCGGCATCCTCGCGCTCGCATTCGCGGTGTTCGCGGCGGTCATCCTGGTCTCGATCTTCGCCCCACGCTCGGGAGTCACAGCTCAGTTGCCTCCCGACTTCAAGTCGATCCTCAGCGCGGACCAACAGGGTGCACTCGACGCTCTGACCACGCTTCAGACTCAGCCCAACGACCCCGAAGCGCTCTTGAAGATGGGCAACTACTACTATGGCGCCAACAACGCCGTGCTGCAGTCGGATCCGGTCCTCGCCTTGGAATACGGACGTCAGGGTATCCGCTACTATCAGCGCTACCTCAACATCTCGCCGCAGGACAATGAGGCCGCTGCCGACCTGGCCTCACTACTGTTCTACACCGGGCAGACCGACCGGGCCATTCAGGAAGTCGGTATGGTCCTGCAGCGCGATCCCAATCACGTATCGGCGAACTACAACCTTGGCGTCTTCTACGGGCAGGGGCGCAAGGACTACGCGGGTGCGATCGCGCAGATGAAGAAGGTCATCGCGCTGACGCAAAACGACCCGAACCGGCATATCGTCCTGTCTCAGGCGACCGCAACGCTCGAACAGTTGCAGGCGCTCATGAGCCAGTCGAAGACCGCCACCGGAGGTGCCAAGCAGTGAGCAGGGAGCACATCGAGATCGCAATCGTGGGCGGTGGCCCGGCAGGTTTGTCCGCGGCACTGTACGCATCGCGGGGCCGGGCAAAGACCGTCGTCTTCGAGCGCGGGATTCCCGGCGGCCAGATCATCACTACCGACTGGGTTGAGAACTACCCCGGTTTTCCGGACGGGATCGCCGGCTCAGAACTCGGCGACCTGATGACTCGCCAAGCCGAGGTGCACGGCGCAGAGCTTCGCAACTTCACCTTGATCGAGTCGATCAGGGTCGAGCCCGCCGGGCACTTTGTCCTGACCAGCGAGGATACGGAGTTTGAAGCCGACTGCGTGATCCTGGCGACCGGCGCTGTTCCCCGCAAGTTGGGGATTCCGGGCGAGTCCGAGTTCACCGGCCGAGGAGTCTCGTGGTGCGCCACCTGCGACGGCGCCCTGTACAAGGACAAGGTCGTAGCGGTGATCGGCGGTGGCGATGCGGCGGTTGAAGAGGCGATGTTCCTGACCAAGTTCGCTTCTCGCGTCCACCTCATTCATCGCCGAGACGAGTTCCGCGCGACCAAGTGCATCCAGGAGCGCTGCCGCATCAACCCCAAGGTTCAGGAGCACCTGAGCCGAGTCCCGGTCGAGGTCATCGGTGAGGACGGCAAGGTGGCGGCCCTCCGCCTCGAGTCGACCAAGGGAGAGCCCGAAGAGCTGCTTCCGGTGCAGGGAGTCTTCATCTTCGTCGGAGTCCACCCGGTCAGCGAACTGGTGAACGGCCTGGTCGAGCTCTCCGACAGCAACTACATCACGATCGACCACGATGGTCGGACCTCGGTGCCCGGGCTCTTCGCCGCAGGCGATGTCACCGATTCCGAGCTCAAGCAGGTCATCACCGCTGCAGCCAAGGGCGCCTCGGCGGCGTTCGAAGCGTTGCGGTACATCGACGAGACGGCAGCGTGCTCGATTTAGTAGACGAGTCCTTTGGAGGGGAGATCCCGATGGCAGATCTGACGCAGGTAAGCGACGCGAACTTCGAGACGACCGTGGTGGCGAGCTCCAAGCCGGTCGTACTCGACTTCTGGGCCCCCTGGTGTGGACCATGCCGCATGATGGAGCCGGTCCTCAAGGAGATCGCCGAGGAGTACGACTCGATTGTGATCGGCAAGCTCAACGTCGACGAGAACCCGGCCGTCGCCCAGAAGTTCGACATCCTGTCGATTCCGACGCTGCTCGTGTTCAAAGACGGCGCGGTCGTCAAGAAGCTCGTCGGGGCGATGCCCAAGAAGCGGCTGCTGGAGGACTTGGCCCCCTGGCTCGGCTAGCACGCTCAAAGGATTGCAGCGCGCCAGACGCTGTGTGGCGCGGGTGTGGGCGTGTTACGCTTCCGCTATTCGTAGCACTCTAGGAAGGGACGCGAGATGTGTGAGTCCGGAATCAATGTCGGCCAGATGAAGCTCGCGATCGGCCAGTCCGACGACGCGCTCGCGATGGCCCAGCAGTGGCTCGAGCAGCTTCACCACTTGGCCGATCATGGCAAGCGCGCCGAGGTCAGTGCGGCTCTCGCGCAGGCCAACGTCTTGCTCGGCGAGGCGCGCGGCAAGCTCGACGCCGCCATCAGTGACCTCGAGGGAGCACCAAAGGACAACACGACGGTGGAGCTCATCTAGCGAGCAACCCCCACGGAGCTTGAACCGAGTCACGCCCAGTCTCCCTATCCCGGGGAGGCTGGGCGTGTTACGCTTTCCGCATTCGTGCTACCAAGAGTGGATGTGGGAGGCGTTGTGGGAAGTCTGGTGCGATTCGGCGTGGCGATGGACGAGGTGCTGCTCGGCAAGTTCGACGCGCTCGTGGCTCGGCGCGGGGGCGCTGCGAACCGCTCGGAAGCGGTGCGCGACCTCGTACGGGACGCGCTGGTGGACGCCGAGTGGGAGGGCTCCGACGAAGAGATCGTCGGCACCATCACCATGGTGTTCGACCACCACGCGTCAGACCTCTCCGACAAGCTCGACACGCTACAGCACGCCCACTTCGACCAGATCATCTCGTCGATGCACGTGCACCTCGACGCGCACAACTGCCTCGAGGTCATCGTGGTCCGCGGAACGAGCGGCGAAGTCCGAGACATCGCAGACGGTCTTCTCGGCACGAAGGGCGTCAAACACGGGAAGCTGGTGACGACCACGACCGGTCGTCACCTGTAGGCCGAGAAGCGCATGCATATCCCCGACGGATACCTCGGCCCGCAGACCTACGCGGTGCTCGATGTCGCGATGGTTCCGATCTGGACCGTGGCGGCGATCAAGGTCAAGAAGACGCTCAAGACCAAGCAGGTGCCGTTGATGGCACTTGGGGCGGCGTTCTCCTTTGTCATCATGATGTTCAACATCCCGGTGATCGGCGGGTCGACGGGGCACGCGGTGGGAGCCGCGCTCATCGCGATCCTGCTCGGACCCTGGGCGGCATGCATCTCGGTCTCGATCGCGCTCGTCATCCAGGCGCTTGTGTTCGGCGACGGCGGGATCACGGCTATCGGCGCCAACGTGTTCAACATGGCGGTGGTCATGCCGTTCGTGGGCTACTACCTGTACCGCGCCGTCTGCGGTGCTGCCCCCAGCCAGACGCGCCGCGTCATCGCTTCAGGAATCGCGGCGTACGTGGCTATGGTGTGCGGCGCGATACTCGCGGGCGTCGAGTTCGGTATCCAGCCGCTCATCGCGCACACCGCCGCCGGACAGCCGCTCTACGCGCCGTACCCGCTGAGTGTCGCGGTCACAGCGATGGCGCTCGAGCACCTTCTGTTCTTCGGCTGGGTCGAAGCGCTGGCCACCATGGGTATCGTGGCGGCCCTGGGCCGACAGGACAGCGCGCTGCTCGACATGAGGCCGGCCTCCAAACCGCTCACGTGGCTCTGGGCCTGCCTCGGCGTGCTCATACTCTTGACGCCGATCGGCGTGCTCGCACCAGGCACCGCGTGGGGCGAGTGGAGCGCCGAGCAGCTCAAGACCCAGCTCGGCTTCGTGCCGACAGGACTGGAACAGATCGGCTCCGCGTGGACGGCGAGCATCCCCGACTACGCCCCCGAGTTCATTAGGAATCCACTTCTCGGCTACTTGTTCGCCGCGTTGGTCGGCGCCGCACTCGTGGTCGGTGTGACGTGGGGCCTCGCGAAGCTGCTGGCTCGCGGCGATCGCCCCGGATCCAGCGGAGCGCCCGGAGCCTCTTCGTGATCCCGGCGCTCGCACACCTCGGCGACGAGCCACGCGCCGTCCGCAGACGCCGTCGATCTCTCGCGCGTCGCACCGCCGACGGTGTTCGGCACGCCATGGTCGAGGTGCTCGAGAACGACGGGATCGCCACGGGACCCGGCCTCATGCAGCGCCTCGACCCGCGCATCAAGCTCGTGAGCATCCTCCTGTTCGCGGTGACCGCGAGCTTCGCGCAGTCGGTCTGGGTCCTGCTCGGTATGGTTGCGGCGACCGCCGGCCTGGCTGCGGCCTCAGGCGTCGGCGTCAGTTCGTTCTCGCGCAAGGTCTGGGCCTCGGCGGGGCTCTTCGGGCTGCTCCTGAGCCTGCCCGCCACGACCGCCTGGATCAGCCCTGGTCCGGTCGTCGTTCCGCTCGGGCCGCTGTCCATCACCTCAACCGGCCTGCTGATCGCCGCTCGCCTGACGACACGCGTGGCTGCGGGCGCAGGCTTCGGACTCCTGGTCGTATGGACGACCCGGTGGACGGACCTGCTCCAGGCGCTGACCGCGATGCACCTGCCCGACATCATCGTCGCCACGCTTGCCATGACCCAGCAGCAGATCATGTCGCTGCTTCGCACGGTCGAGAACATCAACCTCGCCCGCGAGAGCAGAATGCTGTCGTCAGGCACGGTCGTCGACAACCGGGGATGGGTCACCGACCGTATGGCATTCATCGCGAAGAAATCGATCAAGACCGCCGACGACGTCTACGACGCGATGCTCGCCCGTGGTTTCTCCGGTGCCATGCCGTCGCTCGTGCGGTTGCGCGCCCGCGCGCTCGACTGGACGTGGCTGGTCGCGAGCTTCGTCGCGTGCGCACTGCTACTCGGCGCCGACAGGGTGCTGATGCCCAGATGACCGCCCAGTTCGCACTCTCCGGGGTTCGCCACGCCTACCGCACGGGCGTATTCGCCCTTGACGGCGTGGATCTGACAATCGAGCCCGGCGAGCATATTGCCCTCGTAGGAGCGAACGGGAGCGGCAAGTCGACCCTGCTCAAGATGCTGGACGGACTGGTATTCCCGTCTGCGGGCACCATCGCCGCGTTCGGCCACGAGCTGACCGAGGAGTCGCTCGAGAACCCGGAGTTCCGCTTCGAGTTTCGGTCCAAGGTCGGCTTCGTCTTCCAAGACGCCGACGTGCAGCTCTTCTGCGCAACCGTCTTTGACGAGCTTGCGTTCGGACCGCTCCAACTCGGACTTGCTGAGGCGGAAGTCCGCAGTCGGGTCGCCGAGGTCGCCGAGCAGCTCCGCATCGACAAACTCCTCGGCCGCCCTCCCTACACCCTGTCGGGTGGCGAGAAGAAGCGTGTCGCAATCGCGAGCGTACTCACGATGCAGCCACAGGTACTGCTGATGGACGAGCCAACGAACGCGCTCGACCCCCGGAGCCAGGTCTGGCTGCTCGACGTGCTCGAAGAGTGGCGCACCGCGGGTCGCACCGTTGTGATCGCCACCCACGATCTCTCCGCCGCCGAGGAGACCTGTCAGCGGATGGTCGTGCTCTCGGAAGACCACCGCATCTGCGCCGACGGCACCCCCGCCGATGTGCTCTCCCAGCGTGAGCTGCTGCTCGAGGTGAACCTCATCCACGAGCACGCGCACCGTCATCATGACTCCGCGCACCTCCACCCGCACGGTCACGGGCACCTCCACGCCGAGCCGTAGCGCCGGCCTCCGCCGCGCTCGCCGCAGCTCGGGCCGCCTATCGAAATCGACGCCTCGGGTAGAATCGCCACATGAAGCCGTCAACCAAACCCGACAGCGCCACTCCCGTACCTGACGCGCCGCTCTACCGCGAGTGCCCGGCGTGCGGCTATATCTCGGCAGAAGCAGGGTTCGTCGGCGGGACCCGCCGCTGCCCGCGCTGCGAGACACCCGGCGACTCTCGGCGCACCTTCCCAGCCGAGAGGATCCGGCGCATCGACGAGCGCATCCGCCGCTACCATCACGACGGCGAGCACGAAGTCGTCGTGATCCTGGTGGCGACCTTCCTCGAGACGCTGCTGGAAGACATGCTCGCGCGCATCATGGCCGCCGAAGGCGCCAGCGTGAAGCTGCGCGCCGGCGTGCTCGACACGCAGCGTTCGGTGGGCCAGCGCATCGGCAAGCTCTTCCCCACGCTGACCGGTGAGCAGTTCGAGGTCGCTGCCGAGAAGGCCGGGCTCGCTGAGTTCCCCCACCGCTGGCGCCGCCTGCGTGCCGAGCGTAACGCCTTCATCCACGACGCCGCCTTCGAGGGTCAGCGCGAGTCGCTCTCGATCGAGACCGCCGCCGAAGCGCTCAACCTGCTCGACAGCGCCTACGCGCTCTTCGTCCACATCAACAACCGCTTCGTGGCCGGGGACCGGCACCGGCGCACCGCAGACAGCCGGCAGCGGTGAAGGCGCTTTCGCTCCACGTCACCGGCATCGTCCAGGGCGTCGGTTTTCGGCCGTTCATCTACCACCTCGCGCTCGAAAGCGGCCTGACCGGCTGGGTGCTCAACGCGAGCGACGGCGTCTACACGGTCGTTGAAGGCGACGACGCCACCGTCGACGGCTTCCCGCAGGCGATACGCGACCGCGCACCCGCCATGGCCGTGGTCGACGGCATCATCGCCGAGGAGGTCGAGCCCGAGGGCTTTCTGGGCTTCGAGATCCGCGAGTCACGCGCCGAGGAGGGCGCGATGACGCTCGTCTCGCCCGACACCGCAACATGCCCCGAGTGCGTCGCCGAACTGTTCTCGGCAGGCGACAGACGCTATCGCTACCCGTTCATCAACTGCACCAACTGCGGGCCGCGCTTCACGATCATCGGCGATGTGCCCTACGACCGGCCGATGACGTCGATGCGCGACTTCCCGATGTGCCCCGAATGCGCTGCTGAGTACGGAGACCCCGGGGACCGGCGGTTCCACGCACAGCCGGATGCTTGCTTCATCTGCGGGCCCCGGCTGTACCTGAACGTGCTTGCGGAGCAGGGACTTGAGGGGGGCCCGCTGCTCAGACAGACTTCGCAACTCGCATCGGACCCCCCTCAAGTCCCTGCCGACGCGCAATCCAAGGAGCCGGATTCCCGCGGCTGGGAGTGGGCCCCTGGGGTCGAGACCGTGCCGCGGGCTCATCGCGACCGGGAAGCTGAAAGCCTCCGGTCGGATGCGATTCTCGCTGCGGCGGTAGAGCTGCTGCTCGAAGGGCGTGTGCTCGCTATCAAGGGGCTCGGTGGCTTCCATCTCGCGTGCGATGCGACGGATGCGGACGCGGTCGCCGCGCTCCGTGAGCGCAAACGCAGGTGGGGTAAGCCGCTGGCGATCATGGTGCAGGATATCGAGACCGTGCGGGCCTACTGCGAGGTCGATGAGACCGAGCAGGCGCTTCTGTCCGGCGCGGCGCGGCCGATAGTGCTGCTTCGCAAGCGCGCTGCGTGCTCGGCTCCTCTCGCCAGAGGGGTCGCCGACGGCCTCGCGGAGATCGGCGTCATGCTGCCGTACACGCCGCTGCACCACCTGCTACTTGCTGCGGTCGGTGGACCGCTGGTCATGACGAGCGGGAATCTCTCGGACGAGCCGATCGCCACTGACAACACAGAAGCGCTCGAACGCCTCGCTCCGATCGCCGACGCCTTCCTGCTGCACGACCGGGCGATCCTGTCTCGCTACGACGACTCGGTGGTCCGCGTCGTACGCGGCCGGACCGAGATCGTCAGGCGCAGCCGAGGCTACGCCCCGTTCCCGATCACGCTGCCGTTCACTACCGACACCGACATCCTGGCGGCCGGGCCCGAGCAGAAGAACACGTTCACGCTGATGACCGGCGGCTACGCGTTCGTCAGTCAGCACATCGGGGACATGGAGAATGCCGAGACGCTGGCTTCCTACGAGGCGACCATCGCCCTGTATGAGCGGCTCTTCCGCATCTCGCCCGAGATCATCGCCTACGACCTCCACCCCGAGTACCTCTCCACCAAGTGGGCGCTTGCGCAACCGCTGCCCAAAGTCGGCGTGCAGCATCACCACGCGCACATCGTGAGCGTCACCGCAGAGCACGGCATCGCCGAGCGCGTCGTAGGCATGGCGTTCGACGGCACCGGCTACGGTGACGACGGCCGCCTGTGGGGCGGCGAGGTGCTAGTTGCAGACTGGCAGGGCTACGAGCGTTTCGCGCACCTCGCCTACACGCCCATGCCCGGCGGCGCAGGCGCGATTCGTCGGCCGGCACGTATGGCGATAGGCACACTCGCCACATTCGGACTTCTGGAACACCCCGGGGTCTCGGCGCTCCGCTCACGGTTGGCTGAAGGTGAGGAGGCGACGCTCTTGCGCATGATCGAACGCAACGTCAACTCCCCACTCACCAGTTCGATGGGCAGGCTCTTCGACAGTGTCGCTGCCATCGTCGGAATCGCGGATGATGCCCACTACGAGGGTGAAGCCGCGATCCTGCTGGAGGCCGCGGCGGATCCCTCGGCCCAAGGCAGCTACCGGTTCGGCCTGCTGGAACCCGCGTCGGACGGTGCGTCTGCCGAGAATTCGCTACCGCTCATCGTTGACCCGACGCCGGTCTTGTCGGCAATTCTTGATGATGTCGCAGGTGAAATACCGGCTGGGGTAATATCGATGCGATTCCACCGCGCGGTCGTGGGGTGTATAGTCCGTCTCGGTTTGCTGGCGGGCGAACGAGCGAACACGCGGTACGTCGCGCTTGCGGGCGGGGTCTTCATGAACCGGCTCGTACTCGGCGGAGCGGTCGAGGATCTCGAGTCCGCCGGACTTGTCGCTCTTACTCATGTTCAACTGCCGGTGAACGACGGTGCCGTCTCGTTTGGCCAGGCCGTGGTGGCCTGGGCGCAACGGCACAGGATTTGATGTTGGTTCGGGGTAAGACTCCGTTGCCGCTATAGGAGGTCTCAGTCTATGTGTCTCGCAATCCCTGCGCGCGTAGCCAAGATCGAAGAGGGCCATATGGCCACTGTCGACATCATGGGGGTCACCAGAAGGGTTTCTCTCGACCTGGTTCCCGAAGCTGTTGAGGGCGATTTCGTTCTGGTTCACGCCGGCTTCGCTCTCCAGATCGTCGATGAGGAGTACGCGAACGAGACGCTCGAGCTTCTCAAGACCCTCCCCTTCTTCGATGAAGAGGTCCAAGCAGGCGCTATCGCCGAAGGAGTCTAGAGTCCAATGGACCTTTCTGGATTCCGAGACCCCGAGATCGCCAGGGGCCTCATTGAGGCGATTAACGCCACCCAGACCGGCCCCGTCAAGATCATGGAAGTGTGCGGCACGCACACCGTTTCGATCGCCAAGAACGGCTTGCGCGCCGTTATGCCCGAGCGGGTCACCCTGCTCTCCGGTCCGGGCTGCCCCGTCTGCGTCACCGCAAACATCGACATCGACGTGGCCATCGAACTCGCGAAGCAGCCCGGCGTAGTAGTCACCACCTTCGGCGACATGATGAAGGTTCCCGGCAGCTACTCCTCCCTCGCCGCCGAGAAGGCCGAAGGTCACGACGTACGAATCGTCTACTCCCCGCTCGACGCTCTCGCAATCGCGACCAACGAGCCCGACAAGCAGGTCGTCTTCGTGGCCGTGGGCTTCGAGACCACCGCACCACTCATCGCAGCGGCGATTCTGCGTGCGAAGGAAGCGGGCCTCGAGAACTTCTCGGTGTTCTGCGCGCACAAGACCGTTCCGGCCGCGCTCGGCGCCCTGGTCAACGACCCCGAGGTCAAGATCGACGCGTTCATCCTCCCCGGCCACGTCTCAACGATCATCGGCAGCGAACCGTATAAGTTCCTCGCCGAGGAGTACCACGTACCCGGCGTCATCACCGGTTTCGAGCCCGTCGACGTGCTCCAGGGCGTGTACATGATCCTGAAGCAGCTCGAAGAGGGCCGCGCCGAGATCGAGATCGCCTACCACCGCGGCGTCATGCCCGAGGGCAACGTCCATGCGCGCGAAATGGTCGACGAGGTCTTCGAGCCGATCGACGCCGATTGGCGCGGCATCGGCGTGATCCCGGGCACCGGCCTCGCGATCCGCGAGGAGTACGCAGCCTACGGTGCAAGGAAGCGAATCCCGGTCACGCCGCCCGAGCCCAAGGAGATCAAGGGCGTCCAGTGCGGCGAGGTGCTGCGCGGAATCACGCTGCCGTTCGAGTGCCGACTCTTCGGTCGCGGCTGCACTCCCGAGCACCCCATCGGCCCGTGCATGGTCTCCTCGGAAGGCTCCTGCGCCGCCTACTACCGGTTCACCGACTACGGGAAGGCCTAATCGCCCATGCATGCTGACCGCATCCTCCTCGCCCACGGTTCGGGCGGCACCATGATGAAGGAGCTCATCGACGAGGTCTTCGTCGAGGGATTCTCGGAAGAGGCGCTCAAGCGTCTGGACGATGCGGCCTCACTGCCGTTCCCGGGCTCGCGCATCGCGATGTCGACCGACACCTACGTGGTACACCCGCTGTTCTTCCCGGGTGGCGACATCGGCCGGCTAGCCGTCTGCGGCACCGTCAACGATGTTGCGACCAGCGGCGCGAAGCCGCTGTATCTGAGCGTCGGCTTCATCCTCGAAGAGGGCTTTCCCATCGCCGACCTCAAGAAGATCCTGATCTCGATGCGCGAGGCCGCCCGAGAGGCCGGCGTGCACATCGTCACCGGTGACACCAAGGTCGTCGAGAAGGGTCACGGCGACGGCTGCTTCATCAACACCGCAGGCGTTGGAGTACTTGCCGAGGGAATCGACCTCTCGGGCTCGAACTGCAAGGCCGGCGACAAGGTCCTGCTCTCGGGCACGCTTGGCGACCACGGCATCGCGATTGTGTCGATTCGCGAGGGCCTTGAGTTCTCGACCAGCATCGAAACCGACGCCGCCCCCCTGAACGCGATGATTGCCAACATCCTGGCGGCCGCTCCCGATGCACGCTGCTTCCGCGATCCCACGCGCGGCGGTCTTGCTTCCACGCTCAATGAGCTTGCCGATGCGTCCGGCGTCTCGATCACCGTCAACGAGACCTCGGTGCCCGTGAAAGACCAGGTGCGCGGGGCGAGCGAGATGCTCGGCTACGACGTCTTCCAGGTCGCCAACGAGGGCAAGATGGTCGCCGTGGTACCCGCCGAGCAGGCCGAGGCCGCGCTGGCAGCCATGAAGGCGTCTCCGTACGGCGATGACGCCGCGATCATCGGCGAGGTCGCCGAGAGCCCGGCCGGCAAGGTGTACGTGTTCACGAGCTTCGGAGCCACTCGCATCATGGATATGCTTGTCGGCGAGCAGTTGCCGCGCATCTGCTAGCGGTCCGGCGCGGGCGTCTCGGGAGACGCCATGCTCAAACATACTCGACGAGCCGCCCACGGGCGGCTCGTCTGCGTAACCTCACCAGCACCCCGGGCTGCACGCCCTCCCCGACTCCGTAGCGCAGCCAGCGGGCTGCACGGCGCACTTCGCGGACGCCCGCACAACGAGTGAGGGCCTGATCGCCCGCCGACGGCGCCCGTGGTCCAGGGTTTCGCAGGATCGCGGGCGGGGCAAAACCCCGTATTGGACGCGTTATCGGCCAGGCGACGGGGGTCCCTTGCCGATGGGAGCATCGGTTCGCTAAGAAGGGGGACGCTCATGGGCGCACTTGCCGAGATCCGTACTAGAAGAGCTGTAGGTTTGTGTCTTGCGGCCCTTCTGGCAGTTGCCATCTGTGCGCTTGCGCTGCCGGCAGGAGCAAACGCGGAGCCGTCGCCGACCGAGGTCTGGGTCTCCACGTCGGGCGACAACGGCAACCCAGGCACGCAGGCTTCTCCGTTCCTGACCGTCGACCACGCTCTGGGTCAGGTTGCAGAGGGTGGCACCGTCCACGTCGAGGCGGGTACGTATCCCTGCAACATCTCGGTCAACAAGACGGTCACAATCGCTGGCGCCGGCTCGGACGAGACGACGCTCAGCGGCGGTGACAGCGGCCGGGTGATCTGGTTCGAGAGTGGGGGAACCTCAGCCGCGGTTACCGGCGTCAGCATCACGGATGGTGCAAGTGACAACGGCGCAGGCATCTACTGCGACCAGTCTTCGCCCACGTTCTCGGATTGCATGATCACGGGAAACACGGCGATTTCAGGGACGTGGGGCGGCGCCGGTGGAGCGATCTACTGCGACGGCGCCTCGCCCACGTTCACGAGATGCATGATCACGGGAAACACGGCGCTCAAGAACAGCATATTCGGCGGCGATGGCGGCGCGATCTATTGCGACCTCTCTTCGCCCACGTTCACAGGATGCACCATCAGTTCCAACTCGGCGCAGGGCGACGGCGGCGCCCTGGACCTCCGCAACTCGTCCACGCCGACGCTCACGAACTGCGTTCTCAGCTCCAACTCAGCGAGCAGCGGCGGCGCGATCTATTGCGCCAACTCCTCACCAAGTATCAGCGGCTGCACCATCACCTCGAATGGGTCCAGTAGCAATGGTGGCGGGATCTACGTCCACGAATCCTCACCGACCCTCAAGGACTGCGACGTTTCGAGCAATGGCTCCGCGCACGGCGGCGGCGGCATCTATTGCATTGACTTCTCGGATCCCGCTATCACCAACTGCACTTTCACCAGCAACAGCGCGGGCTATGACGGCGGTGGCGTGGGCGTGAACGACGACTCGGATCCCGCTATCACCAACTGCACGTTCACCAGCAACAGCGCGGGCTATGACGGCGGTGGCATAGCCATGGACGACTTTTCCGATCCTGCAATCACGAATAGCGTCTTCTCCGGAAACGGTGCGGGTTACAACGGAGGCGCTGTCATCTGCGACGACGACAGCGACCCGGCTATCGTCAACTGCACGATCGCGGGGAACGAAGCCGGCTACGATGGCGACGGCATCTTCGCTACCGACGGATCATCCCCCACCATCACCAACTGCATCGTATGGACCGATGGCGAGGACCTCGATGGCTGCTCGGCGACGTACTCCGACATCCAGAGCGGCGATGCCGGCGAGGGCAACATCGCCGCAGCTCCGAGCTTCGTGGATGCAGCGAACGGCGACTACCGCCTGACCGCAGCATCGCCGTGCGTCAACGCAGGAACCGACACGGCTGTCGCGGTACCTGCCTCCACCACGGACATGAACGGCGTCACACGGCCTCAGCAGGGCGCGTGGGATATGGGCGCTTACGAGCTGCCTGTCTTCCAGCTCACGTACGTTGCCGGACCCGGCGGGACGATCTCCGGGTCGGCGATTCAGAGCATTCCAGCCAGTGGAAGCGGCACTCCCGTCACCGCCGTACCCAATGCCGGATACCGGTTCGTGTCGTGGTCAGACGGCGTGAGCACTGTTGTGCGAACCGACACCAACGTCTCCGCCGACAAGACGGTCACGGCCCAGTTCCTCGATACCTCGTACGACAAGTTGGGCGGGGTGCGTTTCACAATCCGTTCCTCGAGGCTTTCGGAGTCAGCGAAGCGATCACTGCGGGGGTATGCCCGCACGATCGCAGCCCAAGGGGCGACGGACGTTCGCATCGACGCGTACACGTCCAAGATCCCGGACGGCGGCACCACCTGGAAGGCCAACAAAGGCCTCTCGGACATACGGGCGAGAACGGTCCGTTTCTACCTTGCCGCGCAACTCAAGAAGCTGGGATCGAAGGCGCACCTCAAGTCAGCTGGCTATGGCAGTTCCAACCCTGTGCGGTCTAACCGCACGAAGGGTGGCCGAGCGGCGAACCGGCGAGCCGAGGTCTGGGTGAAGTAGCGAGTCGCCCGGAGAACACACCGAATGGGAGCCGAGGTGAGTTCACGCCTCGGCTCCTGCGCTACACTCGTCGGCATGCAATCTGACGCCTCAAACCCCAACCGCCCCGCAGAGCTCGGTGGGCTGGCGCGAGTCGTGTTCGCCGGAATCATCTGGGGGACGATTCCGCTGGTGCTAAGGGCAGCCGACGGCGCGTCGGTGGTCAAGGTGTTCTATCGCGTGTTCTTCGCCGGCGCGGCGATCCTACTATGGATGACCGCTACTCGGACTCTGGGGCAAGTGACGGGGCTTTCGCGCCGCAAACTGGCTCAGGTGGCCGCTCAGGGAGCACTGCTGTGCCTGAACTGGGTCCTGTTCCTCTCGGCGTTGGACCGGACCAGCGTGGCGACAGCCGAGCTGCTCGGGTACACGGGACCGGTGTTCGTGGCGCTGTTCGCGCCGTTTGTGACCGGCGAGCGCTTCGACAAGCGCATCTTCGTTCCGCTCGCGCTGTCATTGGGAGGGATCGTGGTGATCCTGGCGCCGCAGGGGCTGCGCGTCGCGAGTCCGCGGGAGCTCTTCGGCGCGGGGCTCGCGTTCTGCTCGGCGCTGACGTACGCGACGTTACTGCTGCGGAGCAAGAAGATACTCAAGGGCATTACCGGCATGTCGCTCATGCTTGTCGAGTACACGGTGGCCAGCGCGATCCTGCTGCCGTTCGTCGTATGGTTCTACGCGCACGGGCAGGGGCCGAGCACGCCGACCGCGTATGCGGCACTCCTCACGCTCGGGCTCGTGCAGACCGCGTTCTCCGGCGTGTTCTTCCTGTCGGGGCTGCGTCGCATCCGGACCGACCACGCCGCGATCCTGACGTACGCCGAGCCGGTCTCGGCGGTGTTGTTCGCTGCGCTGTTTCTCGCCGAGCCGCTCACCGCCTGGACGATCGCCGGTGGTGCGATGGTCGTCGCGGGCGGGCTCGTCGTGGCGCGGCTTTCTCGGCCGGGCGAGGTCGAGCCGGCACCGCTGGAGATGGCGGGAGTGGAGCCTTCGGGTGACGAGGCTGGCGAAGTCGCCTCCGAACGGGGCATATAGAAACGTACGATTCGCGCTCGGATACCCAGGGGGATCTCGCGATGGATGCGATGCAGAGATTGAACGACCTCGACGCCGTGGCCCGGCTTCGCGGCCATGACGCGACGCTGTTTGCGACCGAGGGGCCCGAGCTTGCGCTCGCTCAGTCGAGTCTGGGCTGGACCGACCTCGCCGAGCGCGGCGGCTCGGTGCTACCGGCGATGCACGAGCTTGCGGGCATGGCGGCTGCCGATGGCGTCACGGACGTTGTGCTGCTGGGCATGGGCGGCTCGTCGCTCGCTTCGCTGGTGCTGTCGTCGGTCCTCGGCGAGTCGGGCGACGCGACGCTACACGTGCTCGACACCACAGCGCCGCGAACAGTCGATGCCGCGCTGGCGACGCTTGACCCCGCGACGACGCTCTACATCGTGGCGAGCAAGTCGGGTGGCACCATCGAGCCCAACACCCTGTACGCGATCTTCCGAGAGGTGGCGGATCAGTCGCTCGGCCGCCAGCAAGCCGGGCAGCGCTTCATCGCCATCACCGACCCCGGCTCTTCACTCGAGTCGCTCGCCGCACGAGACGGGTTCCGGCAGACGGTGACATCGCCTCCGACCGTGGGCGGTCGGTTCTCGGCGATGTCGGTGTTCGGGCTGGTGCCGGCCGCGCTGACGGGCCTGGACGTCGATGTTCTGCTCGAGCGTGCGCTTGCGATGGAGTCCGCCTGCTCCCTGCCGACCGCCGAGAACCCCGCGGCGCGTCTGGCCGCGTTCATCGCCGACGCTGCCGCCACGGGCCGGGACAAGCTTACGGTCGTCGCTTCACCGCCGCTCGCGTCGTTCGGCCTGTGGGTCGAGCAGCTGGTCGCCGAGTCTCTCGGCAAGGAAGGCCGCGGAGTGGTGCCGGTCGTCGAGCTATCGGCCGACAAGCCGCAAGGCTACGGGAGCGATCGCGCGGTCGTGGTGGTGCGGCTCGAGGGCGATGACCGCCTCGCCGAGTGGGCAGCACAGCTCGGCCAGACCGCACCGGCCATCGAGCTGGTGCTGCGGGACGGCTACGACGTGGCCGCGGAGTGGACCCGGTGGGAACATGCGGTCGCGCTTCTGGGGCCGTTGCTGGGAGTGAACCCGTTCGGACAGCCCAACGTGCAGGCGGCCAAGGACGCGACCAACTCTGTTCTCGCAGGGTCACTGGACGTACCGACGCCCCAGCTCGCAACGCCTGAGGGCGCTGCGATTACCTTCGCGGGAGCTCTTCCTGCCCCCGGGCACGCGGAGTGCGATCTTGCCGCTACCCTCGGCCACGCGCTGGCCTCGTTGCGACCGCACGACTACCTCGGCGTTCTGGCTTACCTGCCGGACGACGACGTCCTGCTCGCGCCGCTTGTCGAGGCCGTGCCGAGAGTCTCTGCGGAGTTGTCCGCGGCGATCACGCTCGAACTGGGACCGCGCTATCTGCATTCGACCGGCCAGCTTCACAAGGGCGGCCCCAACACCGGGGTCTTCATCCTGCTGACCACGCGCGACCACGCCGACGCTCCCGTACCTGGACAGACCTGGAGCCTGGGCACGCTGCACCGGGCACAGGCCGAGGGAGATCTGGCGACGCTTGTGGGTACGGGGCGCAGAGTGCTGCGAGTCGACCTGCCGGACGCGACCTGCGAGTCGGTGGAGGTCTTCACTCACGCGCTGCTCAGCGCTGCAGGGGTCGCTTGGGAGGCCTGAGGACCGCAAGCATCTCCCCTCAGCGCACCCGCGACCCGAACCCGTCCAGGTAGATGATGCGCGCCGAGGGCTCCCCGTCGGACGCGATCTCCAGCACGCCCACGGAGCAGCTCGGCTGGCTGCGGCGCTGCGTCGCTGAGCCGGGGTTCAGGTACAGTCGCCCGTCGTCCACCCACTCCATGCGCGGCCGGTGCGAGTGCCCGTGCACGACGATCTCGTCATCATCGCGCGGCTGCACGTGAGCCACGTTGTGGATGAGAACGATCCGCTTCTCGGCGATGGTCACCCGTGCGACCTCACCCAGGTCGAAGCCGGGGATCGCGTAGTCGCAGTTGCCGAGCACCGCGGTGACGTGTGCAATCTGCTCAAGCTCGTACAGCACCTCGTCGGATCCGATGTCGCCAGCGTGCAGTATCGCTGCCAGCGGCTCCTCGGCCTGCAGCGCAAGCAAGGCACGCGGGTCGAGCCAACCGTGAGTGTCGGAGATGAGTCCTACTCGGATGATGTCGCACTCGGAATCGGGCGCCATTCTCGGCGACCTACAGCCCGAGTGCCTTCTTGAGCGCCGGCACTCTGCGCCTCGACACCGGTATCTGCGTGGCTGCGTCATCTGCGAGCGTCAGCAGAAGCGTGCCGCCGTACATCGGCACGACTTCCTTGACCCGCGCGAGGTTCACGAGATAGCGCCGGTGGATGCGGAAGAAGCCGACCGGCTCGAGCTTGATCTCGAGCTGAGCGAGCGAGATGGTCGACAGGTAACGATCCGCGGGAGTGTAGAGGTAGCTGTAGTCGTCCTTGGCCATCACATACAGGATGTCGGAGACGTTGATGAGCAGCTTCTTGCCGGACTTCTCGACAGGTATCCGCTCGACCTTGGCCGGGGCCTGCTCGGCGGCGGGCTCAAGCCGGGTGATCGCCTGGCGCAGCCGCTCGATCTCGACCGGCTTGACCAGGTAGTCGGTGGCTTTGACCTCGAACGCCTTGACCGCGTGTTCGCTGTGAGCGGTCACGAAGATGATCGACGGCGGACGCGAGAGCCCCGACAGCACTTCGGCGAGCTGCACGCCGCTCAGGCCGGGCATCTGGATGTCGAGGAAGATGACGTCGTAGGGGATCGCCTTGATGAGCTGCAGCGCCTCGACGGCGTTGCCGGCCTCGCCCACGACCTCGACCCCGCCTGCTTCGCCCAGCAGAAAGCGCAGCTCTGACCGAGCCGGTGCCTCGTCGTCGACTACGAGCGCCTTGAGCATCTACGTCTCCCAACCGTCTTGAGCAACGCCCACGAGTACCAGCGACACCGACGTCCCCTGGCCCTCTGTGCTCTCGACGATAACGCCTGAACCGGGACCGTAGTTCCCCCTCAGTCTATCGTCAACGTTCTTGAGCGCAATCCCGAGCCCCTTCGCCGAGGAAGCCTCGAGGACGTGCGGCAGCCGGTGTGCCGGGATCCCCGCACCGTCATCGGAGACTGTGATGCGGATCGCACCGTCGTCGTCGGTCGACGAGAACAGCCGGATGGTCAGGGGCTCCTCGGCACGCATGCCGTGTGAGATCGCATTCTCGACAAGCGGCTGAACGATGAATGCGGGCACGAGCATGCCGAGAACCTCGGGCGCAAGGTCCTCCCGAACCACGATGCGATCTCCGAACCGCGCGAGCTCGAACGTCAGGTAGCGCCGCGTCTGCTCGATCTCCTGCCCCAGCGTGATCAGCTCGTCTCCGCTTTCCAGCGTGCGGCGGTAGAAGGCTGCGAACTCGCGCAGTAGCTCGCGCGCTCGCGCGGGGTCGGTCCGGATGAGGGCGGCGATGGTGTTGATGGTGTTGAAGAGGAAGTGCGGGTTGATCTGGGCCTGGAGCGCTTTGAGCTCCATCCGCGTCGCAAGCTCGGTCTGCCGCTCGAGTTCGGACAGCTCGAGCTGGGTCGACAGCATCATCGCCAGCCCCTCGGCCATCGCCACCTGCGTCTCGTTGAGCAGCCGCGGCGTGGTGTAGTAGAACTTCAACGTCCCGGCCGAGCGACCCCGCATGATCAGCGGCACCACGATCGCAGCGGTCAGCAGACAGTCCCGCCGTGGGCAACCGATCTCGGTTCGCGTAGCCAGAACGCGGTGCTCGCCGGTCTCGATCGACTCGCGCGTGGCGCGGGTGATGATCGGGCCGCCGACCTCGTGGTGGTCCTCGCCGACCCCCGCGAAGCCGAGAACCCGCTCGGTGTCGGTGATCGCGACGGCTGCCGCCTGCGTGTCCCGCAGGACGATGCGGCACACCTCCTGCGCGCTCTCCTCGGTCAGCCCCTGGCGCATGAAGGCAAGCGCCTCGTTGGCGATCTCGAGGATCTTGTGGGACTGCAGCGCCCGAACGTGGTCGGGACGCGTAGCGAATCGCGCAATCACCAGGGCGAGCCCCACTGCAACGATACCGGCGATACCGGCGAGCGTGATCCAGCGGTACGAATTAAGCTCGGAGATGCTCCAGATGGTGATTCCCGAGAGCATCACGAGCGCGATTGCGAGGAAGGCATCGATGAGCGCGCTTCGGTTGTTGTTCATCGGCTCCCTTCCCTATCGGCTCAGATCTCGCGAAGGGCGAACCCGTACCGGTCACCAATCTCTACCAGCCCCGCTGATGCGTACAAAGCCCGGGACGCCAGGTTCGCCTCCTGGGTGCACAGCGCGATCGTGGAGGCACCCGACTCTCTGCACCACATACCCACGTCGCCGAGCAGGGCAGCGCCAACACCGGTTCGCCGCGCCCGCGGCGCCGTGCAGAGCCGCGAGAGCACAGCTGCGCCCCTGCTCAGGGTTGCCAGAGTATAGCCGATGAGGTCTCCATCGGCCGCCTCGGCGACTACGCACCGCTCGTGATCGCGCAGGTCGGAGAGCTCCTGAGCGCCGTAGCGCCAGAAGTCGTCGAAGCACTCGGCATCCACTACCGCGAGTGCGTCCACGTCCTCCGCGATCGCCTCGCGCAGAACGATCCCGTCTGGCGGCTGCGCGATTCTCACGGCCTCGGGAGTCCCCTGGATGGCAACGATCGGCTCGAAGTCCCGCATGCCCACCCGACGGTACCCGCCGAGGAGGTCGACCGGCAGCAGCGGTGACAGCACGCGTCCGAAGCCGTGCTCGCGCGCAACCTCGACGGCGTCCTCGGCGAAGCTGGAGACGTGACGCTCCGAGCACCACGTACCGCGCATCGCAAGGACATCGAGGTGCCGCCGCCAGCTGCCGAGCAGGGCGGCCTCGCCGCGGCCGGCCACGCGCAGGCGCCAGGGCCCTTCGGCGTGATACGCGCGAAGCTCCTCCAGGGAGGTCATAAGGTTGTCCGAGCTGACCGCCGGCCACAGGCGCTCGCACTCCTCGGCGGTGGCCTGACGCGGCTTCACGAGAGCCTCGCGAGCAGTCCGAGCTCGTTGATGGCGAGCCATGCGCCCACGACAATGAGCATCGCGGCGAACCCCAGACGGATGCTACGGTCCTTGGCCCCGAGTGAGAGACGCGCGCCGAGCCAGGCGCCCGGAACGACTCCCAGCGTCAGAATGGCCGCGATTCTCCAGTCGACGTGGCCCAGAAGCGCGTGTGTGATCGTGCCCGGGACGGCCAGGATCGCGATCGCGATCAGCGAAGTCCCGATAGCCCGCTTGATACCAAAACCGACCCAACGCGTGAGCATGGGGACCAGGATGAACCCGCCGCCCAGCCCGAGGAATCCGGCATAGAGCCCGGTGACGGCACCGACCACGACCAGCGGACCAAGCTTCACCGGCGCGATTCCGGACCCGTTGGCGACCCCGTCGGGCTTCTCGGCGAGTTGGATGACGTCTGGCGGCCGGAACGTCTGGAGAACCATGTCGGCCGCCGTGTAGAGCACGAGTGCGGCGGTCGCCAAGAGCACCACCCGACCACCCACGAACTGTGTCAGCCAAGCCCCCAGAACCGCCGTGAGCGAACCGGCCAGTCCCAGGATGATGCCGGCCCGTAGGTCGGCCGAGTCGCTCTTGAGGTACCTGTAGGCGCCCGTGATCGCGCTTGGCAGGATGACCGGGAGCGGCGTTCCCACCGCCACGAGCGCCGGTGCACCGAGGATCAGCCTGATCGCAGGCGTCGTGACGATCCCGCCGCCGATGCCAAAGGCCCCCGAGAAGACTCCCGAGACAAAGCCGATCGCTAACGTGGTCAGCTGTGTCCACATATGACGTGTGCCCGTCTGCCGAGAGCCGCTCTTAAGAAGGAACGACCGGGAACCGACCTGTGATCGCGCTACGGTCGACCCGGCGCTCGCCGGAGAAGAGCGACTTGAGCGCGACGTCGTCCCACAGCCCGTCCATGAGAATGGGCCAGCGGCGCTGGAACTCGAAGTAGTTCTGGCAGTTCTCGCGCGCGTAGACCGCCGCGTCTCGGGTCCCGTGGAGTCCGATCTGGAAGTACTGGCCCTTCTCGGGGCGCGCGAGCATGCGGAAGTACGCGGTGACGCTCGCGCGCCAACCCACCGAAGAGTCGATGAACGGACCGGGGTAGGGCATCATCGACTTCGGCGTGACCTGGCGCAGGTCGACCTGCGACTTGGCGAACTCGATCTTGCGGTGCTCGTAGACGAAGCGGTAGACGTCCTGACGGAAGCGGATGGCCTCGCTGACCGGCTCCGGCGGCTGGTGCACGACGCACCAGTCCTCGTCGAGATAGACGCCGCCGCCGTGCATGCGGGCGTTGATGACGTAGTCGATGTCCTCACCGCGTAGGACCCATGGGTCGAACGAGACGTTGGCGAACATATCGCGGTGAAGCGCGAGACAGCCACCGAACGCGAGTGACGTGGGCTGAATACGGGGCGGCTTGCTGACAACCGACAGCGCCTGGTTGTATCCGTCGCGCTGGCGCCAGAACATATCGGTCCAGTGCGCCTCATCGTTGCGCTGCCAGCGTCCGTGCTCGTCGGTGTAGTAGCCGGTCTTGGCAAGCAGCGGCGTGCCGTCTTCGAACTTGGCTCCCAGGCCGTACATCGCTGTCTTGAGGAAGTCGGCTTGCGTGACGATCTCGTCGTCATCAACGAACACGACCGCTTCATGACCGAGAACCGCTGCCGCCATGAGCCCGACGTTACGAACCGCGCCGTAGCCCTTGAGCGTGACGCCGTCGATCATATCGGCGAACTCGAGCTGTTCGAGACGTCGGTGCAGGCTGCCGAGTTCGGCGGGGCCGAACACGAAGGCGTCGAGGTCGGGAAAGTCGTCGACGATCTCGCGGACCTTGTCCTCAGCGCGGTGCTCGACGGTCTCGTCGGTCGCGGCCGCGATAATCACGACCCGGCCGAGCCCACCGACCTTCTGCAGCGAGCGCAGACAGTCCGGAAGAGTGCCGTCGGAGTCGATCGGGGTGGGGTGGTCGTAGACCGACGAGAGATCGTCGATCGATGTCGCCCGGCCACGCTTGGACTTGGGGCGCGTCCAGAAGGTCGGAATGATGACGATGGGTTCCACAGGTACTGACGCTCCCTTGCCGGGGACAAGTCGCGGGCCCCCAATGAGGGCCCGCTACATGATAGCGCTCTAATGCCGCCGGGTCGCGCTACACCTGACGCGATGCACGCACCTTCATGTTGAGGCAGGTGCCGCAGGCGCCGCAGGCTCCGTTCTCGCCGAGCTGCTCAAGGGTGACCGAGAAGCCGCGACGTCCGACAGCGATCGCACCGCAGCCAGGGCAGACCGTGTCCTCGGCCCCGGGAGCGTCAACGTTGCCCAGGTAGACGAACTCGAGACCCGCCTCGCGCCCGATATCGCGCGCACGTTCGAGCGTGGCGAGTGGAGTAGCCGGCAGGTCGGCGAACTCGAGATACGGCGTGAACCGCGTGACGTGCCACGGCGTGCCGATTCCCAGCTCCTTCGCGACCCAGTTCGCTATCGAGCGAAGCTCCTCATCGGAGTCGTTGATCGTTGGGACGACGTTGGTCACGCACTCGACGTGTATGCCGTGAAGGCACTTGGCTCGAACCGCTTGCTCGCGCACGGCCTCGGCATGCGGCACATGGCAGAGGCGCTTGAAAGGCGCCTCCGAGAAGGCCTTTACGTCCACGCGCCAGACGTCGGTCACCTCCGCGAACGCATCGAGACCCGCAGGCGTGACATAGCCGTTGGTGACCATCACCACGAAGAGTCCGGCTTCCCGCGCGAGCCGCCCGGTGTCGAGCACCCACTCGAGCCAGATCACCGGCTCGTTGTAGGTGAACGCGATCCCCTCGGCACCCTGAGCGAGCGCGAACTCGACGGCCTGCGCAGGCGACACCTCGCGAACCCCTACCGACCCGTCATCGCCTTTGGGCCGCGAGATCTCCCAGTTCTGACAGTGGCCGCACCGCATCGTGCAGCCGACCGACCCGAACGACGCGACCCGCGTGCCCGGGCGGTAGTGGAAGACCGGCTTCTTCTCGATGGGATCGACGGCGGCGGAGCTGACGAGCCCGTAGGTGAGTGCACGCAGCCTTCCGTCCACAACGCCGCGGGCTCCGCAGACGCCTCGCCCGCTCTCGGCGATCAGGCACGCGTGGGGGCACAGGCCACACCGGATACGATCCCCCTCGGCAGTGCCGAGCAGTGCGTCGTGCATGGCCTCCCCCTAGCCTGCGGCGAGTTCCACCCGATCACGGCCGCTCCGCTTGGCTCGGTAGAGCGCGGCATCGGCGGCCGCCAACAGGGCGTACGCGGTGTCGGCAGCCGCGCCGTACGAGGCGATGCCGATCGAACCGCTCGTCGAGATGCGGTCACCATTTGCCGCCAGCAGCGTGAGCTCGCCAAGCGCCGAGCGGATCTTCTCGGCGACGACCCACGCCTCGGTCTTGCTGGTGCCGGGCAGGATGATCGCGAACTCGTCACCGCCGTAGCGGATGGGGATGTCGGTGGTGCGCAGGGTCGCTACCAGGATGTGACCCACCTGGACCAGAAGCTGGTCGCCGATGGGATGCCCGTAGCGGTCGTTGACCACCTTGAAGTCGTCCAGGTCGATCATCGCGAGCGCAAGGTCGGTGCCGTAGCGCTCGGCGCGGGCGGTCTCTTCGCCGATTCGCTCGTCGAACGCCCGCCTGTTGCCGAGCCCGGTGAGCGCGTCACGAAGAGCGCGATCGGCCATCTCGGTCCGCTCGCGCAGGAGCATCTTGCGCTGTAGCGGGAAGCACAGGTCCCAGCTCGAATCGCCCAGACAGACCGCCGCCGCATGGGCGACGCACGTGTCGTGGCCGCAGGCTCCGCAGTCCAGCACCTCGGCGCGGCTGTGGAACTCGCCTTCGGCCAGAACGGCGTCGATCTCCTCGGGTGATGGGACGCGGTTGAGAACCGGCGTGGGGCTGAAGGTCCGCCGCAGGTCGATGGATGGCAGCGCCGAGAGGAGGCTCCTGCTGTCGACGACCGGGCGCGGCTGGCGATCGTTCTCGGCGGCGATCACGTTGCGCTTCACGAACACCGAGAGGTCCCGGTTGACCGCGGGGCCGTCGGTGCAGCCCTCGCAGTTGAGCATGTCGACGACGCACGGTGCGGTCTCGCCACGTCCGACGGCGGTCAGCAGCCGATCGATCTCGGTCAGCCCCCTCGCGACCACGACGTCACGATCGGTCATGTCGCGCTCGGTGAGGAAGCGCCTGGGGAAGCCATCGGTGAGCGACAGCTCCTTGACGGCGTGCGGTCGGCGCTTCACCGTCGGGTCGGCCGAAGGGCGCTGCCGGACGGGCTCCTCGGCGAGGAGGAGCTTGAGCTCGTCGAAACCGATGGCCGCGTCAACGGCCCCGGCGAACTGCGGGTCGAAGATCTCGTCCTTGCGCGCCCAGCAGGGTGACATGTAGACGACCGCCGTGTTTGGCGGTGCGGTGGCCTTCACGAGGCGCGCCTGCGCTATGTACGGCGGAACCACGGCTACGAGCGCACTGGTCAGCTGCGGGTGGTAGCGCTCGACCCAGGACACCACCACCGGGCAGGTCGAACGCAGGCGCGGCAGCGAATCGGAGCCCTCGGCGTCGACCTGCTCGTAGGCGGCAGCGACGAGCTCCTCACCCAGCACGGTGGTCTCGACGGAGTCGAAGCCAGCCTGCTCGAGCGCGCTCTCGACTTCGGCGACTCCCATCGGATAGAGCGCCGCAAGGTGCTCGCTCGCCAACACGGCGACCACGTTGGCATCGCTTGCGAGCAGCGCACGGACGGCCGCGAGGTCATCTCGGGGAACGTAGCCGTCGTTTCCGCACTCGACAACACACACGCCACACTTCACGCAGCGCGACTCGATGATCTCCGGACGGCCGTGAACGACGCGGATCGCCTGTGCCGGGCAGTGTCGGACACAACTCCAGCACGAGCGGCAGTGCGCGGGATCGCGGGCGATCAGGAACTCGCTGGGCGCGCGGCGCCCCAGAGATGCCTCTCCCTCGCTATGCCGGTCGATCTCGGACATCCTCGTCTAGACTCCGCTTCTCCGACTAGGTACGGTCGCCGAGCAAGTCCTGCAGGCCGAGGCGCCTGAGCGCAAGCAGCAACGGCAGTCCAAGCCCGTACATCACAATCGCCTGGCCGATGGCCACCGTAACGAATCCAAACAGGTACATCGCCAGCCATCTTCCCTCGAAGTCTACGCCCAGCAGCGGGATCTTGTAGAGGCCGAGGCCCTTGACCAGCAGCGGCAGATAGGAGGGAACGATGAGCGCATTGCACAGCACGGGGCCCAGGAGCCCCAGACCGGTATTGGAGCGAAATCGCCACATCCACATCGCCCCGAGCAGCGTGCCGAGCGAACCGAATACCACGTCGAGAAGCGCGAGCGGACTGCCCGTTGACGCGAACGAATAGAGGTTCGCCACGACTGAGCCCAGCGCGAGTCCGGGAATCGCCGCGGGCGTGAAGAACGCAAGCACGGTAGCCGCTTCGCTCACGCGCAGCTGGATCGGTCCCCATGCAAGGAATCCGAGGAACTGGACGGTCACGAGCGTCAGGCCGCCGTAAACGGCAGCGATCATGCCTGCCTGCGCGATGCTTCGTGTGCGGGACAACCCGTGCCTCTCCAAGGGGAAACGTCGCGCGGATTCTAGCACGAGCACCCCGGCGCCAGACCTCACGCCGGTAGGCCCGTCCCGTCGGAGACCTCGGGTGACGCGAGCAGGCCTGTAGCGCCTGCCAGCGCCTGCTTGTCGAGCGCCTCCAGCAGCCCACCCACTACTCGCGGGTCGAAGTGCGTCCCGACGTTCTTCTCGAGCTCTCGGCGTGCCACGGCGAAAGACATGCGCTTCTTATAGCTACTCTTGGTGGTCATCGCGTCGAACGCGTCGGCGACGCACAGGATCCGCGCGAGAAGCGGGATGTCTTCGCCTGAGAGGCCCATCGGGTAGCCCGAGCCGTCCCAGTGCTCGTGATGGTGCAGGATGACCGGCGTGAGCGACCGGAGGAACTCGATCTGATCGACGATGGAAGCGCCAATCTCGGCGTGCGAATGGACCTGAGCCAGCTCCTGTGCCGACAGGCGCGACGGCTTGAGCAGAATCTCGCCGGGCAACCCCGTCTTGCCGATGTCGTGGAGCAGGCCCGCGAACCTGAGCTGCTCGACGTCCTCGAAGCCCAACCCGAGCTCCTCGCCGATCATCATCGCGTAGCCCATGACGCGCGTTGAGTGCCCGCTCGGCATGCGCTCGCCCGCGTCGAGCGTCGCCGAGAGGGCCGCGATGGTCTTGGCGTAGTCATCGCGAATCCGACCGAACAGCGCGGCCCGGCCGAACGCCGCACCGGCGTGCGCCGCGATGCCCTCGAGTAGCAGATGGTCCTGGGTGTTGTAGCGAGCGCCGTCTGCGCGCGCAAGGAGCAGGTACCCCAGTTCCAGCTCCCCGTGCGAGAGCTCGACCACTGCGGTCGCCCAGTCTTGCCTGTCCGCTCCGCCCTCTACTATCGCGCCGCGGTGCGTGCCTTTCCGCAGCGTCGCGAACGGCTCGGCGATTGCATCGCGACCCGCCGCGTCGCCCAGCACGAGGTCGAGCTCGCCTTTGGTGACCTCGCCGGACACAACGACCTCGGCGTGATCCCTCCCGTAGCTCGTGAGGATGAGCCCGGCGATGTCGTACGTGAACGATTGCTCCAGGACGCTCGTGACGATCCTGGCGACGCCGTCCATGTCGGTCTGCCCTCCGAGCGTCGCTGCCAGCTGGTTGAGCTGCGCATAGCCCACCGCCGCCCGCTCGACCAGTGCACGCTCATCGTCGCGTTCGAGCGCGATGGCGATAAAGCGGCCGAAGCGGTCAAGCCTGGCAACGCGCTCCGGCGAGACCGGAAGTGCGCTCGTCGGCAGGCGGACCTCGAGAACGCCCAGAACCCTGTCCCCGATCGTGAGCGGCAGGGCCAGCGCCGCCGTCTTCGCCGATGCCGAGACGCCACCGGACACGACGGTCCTGCCCGTCGTGATGGCGCGCCCCGATGCGGTGCCCTCACGCGGCACCAGCGCGCCCACCTTCCCTCGCCAGGACTCGGTCCGCGCCACGACCTCCAACAGGTTCCCCCCCTGGCGCAGGACCGCGCCCGCCTGACCGCCGATGAGCGCGACGGCCTCCTCGGCGATAGCGCCGAGGGAGACCTCATCGAGACGTTCAGTTTCGACGACGTGCTGTCCCGCCGAGACGAAGAGCCGGAGCTCCTCAATGCGGTCCATCGAAGCGCGGCGCTCCGAAGCGGCATCGAGCATGACGCGTGCGCTGGCAAGCGCGATCTGCAGGTAGCCCTCGGCCTGGCGGCGAGGGACGAGCGCCACCGACTTGAGCGCCTGCCGAGCAGACTCCTCGCTCGCATCTCGCCCCATCAGCTGTTCGTAGAGGCGACGCCGTTCGCGCGTCGAAGTCACGAATCCGCCGAGCATGAGAAAACCTGCCTGCTCGTTCTCGACGTCGAAGGGGGCAATCAGTGTCGGCAGGCCGGAACGGCACACCACACGGGAGACATCGGGGCCCGGCACTTGGCAATCATCGAAGCAGGCGCGGGGAGATGGATGCTTGATGGTGGTTCCCAAGCTGCAGCAGGCGCAGCGCGCCAGCGAAGACAGCCCATCGCCCACCTCGAAGTCCATCGCGCTGACGGTGACACCCGTCGCCTGGAAAAAGGCGGTGGCAGCGTCCTTCCACCGCGGCGACGAGAACGTCTGAACCGCGATCTCGCGCGATCGAGAAGACACTATGACCTCCCCCGAATCCCTACCGACATCTACGAGGGTTCTTATCGGCTTTCCACGGGGCTCGCTTGAGTGACGGCAGGCGCCCGACTACAGACGGACTAGCCCCGGCCGCGAGGGAACACGATTGTGAAGCTGGTGCCCTGACCCATGATACTGCTGACCTCGATCGTGCCACCCATGCTGTCGATGAGGTTCTTGGCAATCGCGAGTCCGAGACCGAAGCCACCCTCGCCAGCCGCGCGAGATGCCTCACTACGGAAGAAGCGGTCGAAGATGCGTGGCATGTCGGCCTCGGGAATCCCCTTGCCGGTGTCGGAGATCTGCACGGTCACGGTCTCCCGGTCGCCCTCGGTGAAGACGTGGACGCTTCCCCCGTCGGGGGTGTACTTCGCGGCGTTGTCGAGGAGGATTGAGATAACATCCTCAACGCGCCCAGGGTCGCCGATCATGGAGAGCGACGGTGCTTCCGGGCCGACAAACTCGAGGTCCTTATCGATCCAACGGCTCGCCACCCCGGCGAGCCTATTGCGGATCAGCACGTTCAGGTCGATGGGCTCGCTCTTGAGTACCACCCCCTGGTCGGCGTGCAAGAGGTTGAGCAGGTCCCCGGTGAGGCGCGCCATGCGCTCCGACTCGCGATCGATCGCCTCAATCGCCTCCACACGCACCGTGGGGTCCTCGGCACCCCACTCCCGCAGGATGCTCGTGTAGCCGCGAATGCCGGCCACGGGAGTTGCAAGCTCGTGACTGGCGTCGGCGACGAAGTGCGTCTGCGCCTCCGAGCGGCGCTGAAGGCGCTCGATAAGGTTGTTGAGGGAGTGAGCGAGCTCACCGACCTCGTTGTCGCCCGACTCGGGGAGGCGCTCATTGAGCCGACCCGCATCGATCGAATCGGCCGCCTGGCGCAGATTGTCGACCAACCTGAGCACCCAGAAGATCGATGTCTGCATGACAACGACCATGATGAGTATCGCCGACAAGGCCAGGGCGGTCATGGGAACGCGGACCGAGTCTATCGCGTGCTCCTCGGTGACGGGAAAGTAAGTGACGTCAAGCACGCCGCGCTTTCCGCCGGGCAGAATGACCGGCTCGTGTTCGACCGCTATCGAGAGCCTGGCCTGGCTTGCCAGTCCGGCGATGAGGCTGCCCGGAGTCCCGACGGTTCTCGTGACAGAACCGGTGTCTCGAGCGCGTGCGCGTTCGGCCTCCTGCCCATGTGCCAACGCGGACGGGGCCGAGAACCACACGGGTTTCAGATCCTGATTGTAGAGCGCGTACTCCGCGCCACCGATCGTCAGCGGCCGAAGGATCTGCGTGAGCTGCCTGTCGAGACCGACCTGTGCTACCTCGGACAGCTGATTGCCGACAAACCCTTGGCCGGCCGACGCCAGCTCGGCAGAACTGGCTGCCTCGTTGACCACGCCCCGCGCTGTCGCGGCGAGTCGCTCAGTGGTGTCGTAGGCAACGGCCTGCAATCCATCTGCAAGGATGATGTATGTCGTCAGGGCTATGCCGCCGACGACGATCACCGCGAATACCACGGAACTGAGCAGCAACCAGGTCCGCAGAGACGTGCGACGCATCAGCTTCTCGCGAAGAAGTAACCAACGCCTCGGATTGTCCGGATGATCTGATTGTCCTTGTCACCGATCTTGGTACGCAGGTGGCAGACGAACACCTCGATCACGTTGGAGTCGGTCTCGTGCTGCCCACTCCAGACCTCTTCCAGAATCTCGTCTCGGCTGATCACCCTACCGGCGTTGGTGACGAGAAACGCCAGGAGGTCGTACTCCTTGGCGGTGAAGTTCGCAGGCTTTCCATCGACCAGCACGCTGCGCGACGAGGGATCGATCTCCACGTTTGCGGCCTTGTACTGCCCAGGGCGATCGTGTTCAGTTCGCTTGAGCAGGGCACGGACTCGGGACAGGAGCTCCGGAACCTCGAAAGGCTTGCGCACGTAGTCGTCAGCGCCGGCATCGAATCCCTGCACAACGTCCTGCGTCTCAGCGCGGGCCGTGAGCATCAGAATGGGCATCTCGAGTCCTTGGCCCCGAATCGACTTAGCAACCGACAGGCCGTCGGCCCCTGGAAGCATCAAGTCAAGAATCACGAGATCCGGGTTGAATTCCTGAATCTCCACAAGCGCGGACTCACCGTCACCGTATCTCCTCACCTCGTAGCCGGTGTGCATCAGCTCCAGCTCCACGAGCCGAGCAATGGTGGCGTCATCTTCGATGACCACTATCTTGGCATTGTCCTCGGCCATTGTTCCTCCATCGGTCATTCTGATCTCACCTGTCTACTACCCTATTAGGGCCCAGCCCATACGTGGTTCCTTAAGGAAGAAGCGCCTCCGCTATCTGCACCGCGTTCAAGGCAGCGCCCTTCCGGAGCTGGTCTGCGACCACCCACATCGCGATGCCATGCTTGACGCTCGGGTCCATGCGGAGGCGCCCGACGAACACGTCGTCGGAGCCCTCGAGCAGCGCGGGCATCGGGTACTCGTGCCCACCGAGGCCGTCAACCAGGGTCACACCCGCCGCGTCGCTGAGCGTCTCGATCGCCGCGCCCAAGAATACGTGCGAGGCGAACTCGACGTTGATCGCCTCCGAGTGGCACCTCAGAACCGGCACCCTGACACACGTGGCGGCAATCTTCATCTCCGGCGCATGCATGATCTTCTTGGTCTCGACGACCATCTTCCACTCTTCCTTGGTGGAACGGTCGTCCATGAACACGTCGATCTGCGGGATGCAGTTGAACGCGATGCGGTGCGCGAAGTTCTCGACGTGCAGCTCCTGCCCGCGCAGGAAGTCACCGCTCTGCGAGTACAGCTCGTCCATCGCCGCCTGGCCCGCTCCGCTCGCGGCTTGGTAGGTCGAGACGACGACGCGGGTGATCTGGGCGAGCTGGTCGAGCGGCTTGAGCGCGACGACCATCTGGATGGTCGAGCAGTTGGGGTTGGCGATGACGCCCGAGTGCCACGCGAGGTCCTCCAGATTGACCTCCGGGACCACGAGCGGCACGTCGTCGTCCATGCGAAACGCCGAGGAGTTGTCGATCATCACGCAGCCCGCGTCGGTGACCGCCTTTCGCATCTCTTTGCTCACGCTCGCACCCGCCGAGAAGAGCGCGATGTCGACGCCCTCGAAGGACGCCGGTGTCATCTCCTCCACGACGAGCTCGCCGCCAGCGAACGGCACCTTCTTGCCCGCCGAGCGCGAGGACGCAAGTGCGATGACCTTCTCGGCGGGGAAGTTGCGGCCTTCTAGCGTCAGAAGCATCTCGCGTCCCACAGCACCGGTCACGCCGGCAACGGCGACGACCGGTCGAGCGGGCATCGGCTTTTCCCAGGCCATCTAGATCGCACCTCCGGATGTGGGAGTGACTTCGGCGGTGACCTCGTCGTTGGCGAGCCCGAACGCGGCGTGCAGGGAGAGCACGGCTTCGCTGACCTGAGCCGCCGAGATCACGCAGCTGATGCGGATCGGCGAGGTCGAGATCATGTCCAGGTTGACGCCGGCGTCGGCGAGCGTGGAGAACATCTTGGCCGCGACGCCGGGGTGGGTCTTCATTCCAGCGCCGACGAGCGAGACCTTCGCGATTGACTCGTCGATGGAGAAGTCACGGGCGCCGAGCTCCTCGACCGCCTCGGCGACGGCGCGACGCGCGCGCACCAAGTCGTCCTTGGGCACGGTGAAGGAGATGTCCGTGGTGCCGTCCTCGGAGACGTTCTGGATGATCATGTCGACGTTGATGTTGTTCTCGGCCATGCGTGTGAACACGCGTGCTGCCACACCGGGATGGTCGGGAACGTCACGCAGCGTGACCTTGGCCTCCGTGATGTCGTGCACGACTCCGGAGATGATGGCCTGTTCCATGGTCTCGTCGGCCTCCTTGACGATTGTGCCGGGCGTGTCGTTGAAGCTTGAACGGCAGTGGATGACCACGCCGTGGTTACGTGCGAACTCGACACTGCGCATCT
>CAZIPT010000017.1:0-35832 GCA_964541375.1 uncultured Eubacteriales bacterium | reverse complement strand
CATGGCCGCCTGGCACGGCGCCGACCACATGATGGTCATCCGCACCGCCGGCCAGAGCCACATCGACGGCCTGCTCGAAGGCACGCCCGAGGGCGTCGGCGGCATCGCCGTGACGCGCAAGCAGTGCCGAGTCACCCGCCGTGCGCTCGACCTGATCGAGGACGAGGTCGGCCGGCCGATCAACTACCACAGCTACGTGAGCGGCGTGGCCGGACCTGAGATCGCCGTCATGTTCGCCGAGGAGGGCGTCAACGGCGCGCACCAGGACCCGCAGTACAACGTGCTCTATCGCAACATCAACATGTTCCGCAGCTTTGTCGACGCGGCCGTGGCCAAGCGCATCATGCGCTCGGTGCGCATGCTGCAGATCGACGGCGCGCACAACGCCAACGCCACCGCGGTCAAGGCGTGGAAGGTCATGCCTGAGCTGCTGGTACAGCACGCGATCAACTGCGCGTTCAGCGTGAGCGTGGGGATGCCCAAGGAAGACATCGCACTGTCGACCGTGCCGCCCGACGCCGCGCCCGCGCCGTGCATGCGCATGGACCTGCCGTACGCCGTGGCGCTGCGCGACCTCTTTGGCGACTACAAGATGCGCGCCCAGCAGAACACGCGCTACATGGAGAGCGACGCGCGCGACGCGACCGTCAGCCACGTGATGAACCTGATGATCTCGCGCCTCACCAGCGCCGACATCCAGTCCACGATCACGCCCGACGAGGGCCGCAACGTGCCGTGGCACTACAACAACATCGCCGCTGTCGACACCGCCAAGCAGTCGCTGCTGGGCATGGACGGCATCCGCGAGATGGTCAAGCTCGACCGGGAGAACCCAGAGCTGCGCAACCGCATCCGCGAGCTCAAGGAGCGCGCGGTGCTCTTCCTCGAAGCGATGATTGCCGATGGCGGCTACTTCGCGGCCGTCGAGGAGGCGTACTTCGTGGACTCGGGCGAGTATCCCGAGACGCACGACGACGGCATCCGCCGCACCGCCGACGGCGGTCTGGCCGAGGGCACCATCGTGGAGCGCGCCGACGACTATATGGCGCCGGTCTGCCACCACTTTGGCTACAACAACCTGCCCAGAAGCGTCGAGAAGCCGTGCCATCCAATAGGCGGCTGCACGCTGTGCGACCGCGACAAGGTGCCGTTCATCGACGAGCTCGACCCCGAGGACAACGTCAACGTGCGGCTCGCCAAGACGGCCGAGGCACGCGCCGCCGGGCTCGTGACGCCGGAGGTGGAGTGGGCCGGCGACGGCATCGTGTCGGTCACCATGTTCCTGCCGGTGCCCCAAGCGATCGCCGAAGCCGCCGCGCTCGAGATCGGCCGCAAGATGAACCTCATCGACCCCGAGGTCATCCACCGAAGCGTCATGCACCCCGCCGAGGGCACGCTGGTCGAGATCAAGGGCGTCCTGGACGTGGCCATCGACGTCTCCAAGCTGGTCATCCCCGAGCCGGTGGTGCCGCTCTCCGACGAGGAGATCCGAGCCTTCGTCGCCGAGAAGAACCTGCGCTGCATCGCCGCCACCGTGGGCATGGACGAGCACTCGGTGGGCATGCTCGAAATCATCGACATCAAGCACGGCGGCCTGGAGAAGTGGGGCTTTGGCTGCACCTACCTGGGAACGTCGGTGCCGGTGGAGAAGGTCCTCGACGCCGCCATCGAGCACGGCGCGCAGGTGGTGTTAGTCTCGACGATCATCACGCACGGCGACATGCACCGGAACAACATGGAGAAGCTCGCCGACCTGGCCGTGGAGAAGGGTGTCCGAGACAAGCTGCTGCTGATCGCCGGCGGCACGCAGGTCACCGACGAGCAGGCCCGCGGGTGGGGCATGGATGCCGGCTTCGGGCGCAGGACGAAGGGCGTCGACGTGGCGAGCTGCATCGTGGAGATGATGCGCGACCGAGGGATGTAGGGGGGCACAATGTGTTGAGCAGGCTACCGCTCATGCGATCGGGAGTGCCGCGTGCTCGCCCGGTAACCCCAGTGCCTACGAGTGACTCCGCTATGATTGTGGTCTGTCCTATCCGGCGTTCCCGTGCCACGAACAGGCTGTGACTACATATGCCTCAAGAGGCTTCCCACCTCGATACTGATCAGCTCGACTACCTTTCGGACGAGCTATGGAAGTCGGCCGAGCGTCTCAGGGGCAAGTTCAAAGCTCACGAGTATCAAAACGTCATTCTTCCCATCATCACGATCCGGCGACTTGAGTGCGTCTTAGTGAAGTGGCGTGAGGTGAAGGCGCTCGAGATTCTCGGGAAGCGCAAGGGCATCTCTGACAAGGCCCTTGCCCGGCTCGTCAAGGGCCTTGAGCTCAACCCGAAGCAGTCGCCTGGTTTCTCGAACTCAACCAACTGGACGCTCCGCATGATCTACGAGGAGGATCAGACGCTCCTGGAGAAGAACTTCCGTGCGTATCTGAATGGCTTCTCGGACAACGTCCAAGATATTCTCGATAGTTTCAACTACCGGGCTGTCATCGGCAAGATGGTCAAGAACGCTAGACTCGCGCCAATACTCAACCAGTACTCCACGCTCGACATCGGCCCAGATCGGCTATCAAGCATCGAGATGGGCTACATCTATGAGGATCTGCTCCGCCGCTTCTCAGAGCAGCACGCGGAGGCAGCCGGTGACCATTTCACGCCCCGTGAGGTCATCCGTCTCATGGTCGAGCTCCTAGAGATCCCGATTCCGGATCGACACACCTCGATCTACGACCCCGCCTGCGGGACCGGGGGCATGCTCTACGTGGCGAAGGAGCACCTCCTCGACAAGTCGGCTGATGACGCCGAAAGAGACCGGGTTCATCGCTTCATCACCCTTCATGGCACCGAGCTTCTGGACGAGACCTACGCGATCGCCCGCGCAGAGGCTCTGATCAGAGGAGAGACCCAGACAACCATTCACTCGGGCAACTCGCTCATCCCACACGACCCACAGCGCAAAGAACCGGGTGACCAGTTCCCCGAGTCGGAATTCAGGTTCGATTACATGCTGAGCAATCCGCCGTTCGGGGTCACTTGGGGCGGAAAGGACGGGTATCAGGCCGAGGCAGAGGCGCTGCGTTCGACCCGATACGTCGCCGGGATGCCGTCCGTCGATGACGGCTCACTCCTCTTCCTGCAGACAATCATCAGCAAGATGAAGCCCGTGAAGGACGGCGGCAGCAAGATAGCGATCATCTTCAACGGATCTCCGCTCAGCAACGGTGATTGTGGCTCAGGGGAGTCCGAGATCCGCCGATGGATCCTTGAGAATGACTGGCTTGATGCCATAGTCATGCTGCCTGATCAGCTGTTCTACAACACAGGAATATCTACCTACATTTGGCTGCTCCGCAATGACCGTGATCTGGTTGGTCGAGCTGGGCGCATCATGCTGATTGACGGCCGTCAGCAGTTCGAACAGCAGTCGAAGTCATTTGGCAGTAAGCGGCACTTCATCCATAGGTCACATCGTCGATGGATGGAAGAGCGCTATCTCGGAGGTTGGGCGGGCGACTTCGACGCCGACGAGGTTCAGTTCTTTCGCAAGGAGGACTTTGCCTTCCACAAGGTTGAAGTGGTCACTTGGGAGACTGATGACGGGGGCAACCCGGAGTACGTCACCGAGCCATTTCCGGTGCAGTTCAAGGTCGCCAACGCTAGGGCAAGACAGGATTTCTACGAGACCGAAATCGTCTTTCATGTGCGAGTACTGAGCCCAGTATCAAGGACCGTTCACGAGTTCGATCTTGCTGTTGCCCAAGACGGGAGCTTCCTTGAGGCGTACAAGGCGGCGGTTGTAGCTCGCTTCCCGGAAGAGCTTCCCCCGCGCCTAACGACGGCGATTCTAGACAAGCTGGAGACCGACGTCAGCTATACCCATCGCTACTACGTCAAAGACGACGAGTACATCCCCTTTGATGCGGCAAGTGATCCGTTGGAATACATACCTGAGTTCCTCGAGCGTGAGATCGAGAGACCCATCGTCCGCTGGCGCGATCGCCCTCAGCTTGGCTACGAGATCCTTCCAAACAAGTACTTCTACCGCTACACACCGCCCCCCGCGACCGAGAGTCTCCTGGCTGCGTTCTGGAGCCTTGAGGGGGAAGCCGAGGGGTTGCTCAAGGGACTACCTGGAGCGGCGGAGTGATGCAGGGAGACCGCGATTGCTCATTTCTGCCGGTGCTCCCGAGTGACTGGGATCGCGACAGACTGAAGGACGTTGTCGATCTGAGGCGTGAGAAGCTGGTAGTTCAGGATCAGTCGCAGAACTACCTTGAGCTTGAGGACATCGAGAGTGGGACCGGACGGATACTCTCACGAAGAGACACCCTGGACGTGGATAGCGCGGTCACTCGATTTGAACCCGGGGATGTTCTATTTGGGAAGCTAAGGCCGTATCTGGAGAAGTACGGCCAACCGGACTTCCGTGGGTATTGCACTGGGGAAATACTCGCCCTTGCCCCGCGCCGAATCAACGGTCGCTTTCTCTACTACTGCATGGGTGCGCATTGGCTCATTCAGAGGTGCAATGCGCTGGCGTACGGTGCAAAGATGCCCCGCGTCAATTGGCCCAAACAGCTGTCTGTCTTCGACTTGCCTTTGCCTCTGGCGTTGGAGCAAGAGCGAATCGCGGCCTATCTGGATGCAAGCTGCTTGGCAATAGACCAAGCCCTATCATCAAAGAGAGCGCAGATTACTGCTCTAGGTGATCTGCGCAGCTCAGCCACCCAAGCGGCCGTCAGTCGCGGTCTGAACGCTGGTGCCGAGAAGAAGGCAACAGGGATCAGTTGGCTCGGCAGGATACCCTCCCATTGGTCAGTGAAGAAGCTGAAGCGAGTGCTTCGGTGCATGGACTACGGTACCTCGGAGAGTACGACGACCGACGGAGACTTCGCGGTTCTCAAGATGGGAAACGTCGTAGATGGCGAGATATGCTTCTCAAAGATGGAGTTCTTGCCGGACGTGAGCAGTCATCTGATTCTTGAGACGGGCGACCTGCTCTTTAATCGGACCAACAGCCTTGACCAAGTTGCGAAGGTCGGCATATTCCGGGGTGATGCGGCCGACAAGATCACGTTCGCATCCTACTTGGTTCGGCTGCGAACGGATGGCAACAACGATCCGGGCTACTTCTGCTACCTACTTAACAGCGGAGCGTTGCTTGGCCTAGCGCGCAGCTTGGCCATTCCATCGGTGCAACAGGCGAATCTCAATCCGACCAGATACGGACGTCTTGAAGTCCCAGTGCCGCCGCTCGCTGAGCAGCGCCAGATCAGGGAGTACCTTGACGGCATATGGACCAGGATCAACAAGATCGAACACATGCTTGAGGAGCAAGTCGGGATCTTGGTCGCCTACCGGAAGTCGCTTGTGCACGAGTGCGTAACTGGGATACGGCGTATCTCGGATTCGGATGTTGCTAAGGCGGAAGCCAATGTTTGAGGGCCCGGAGAAGAAGTTTCAACGGCATATCGCGGACTACCTAGTTCGCAAGCGCAACTACGGTCTGCTTACGAACGATGAGATTACCGACAAGGACTACTACTTCGCCGAGGACCATCTCTACGCGTTCCTCAGGGCCACCCAAAGCGAGACCCTTGAGCGTCTCGAAGAGGACTACGGAGATGACGCGCGCGACGAGGTCTTCAGAGCGCTCCGCGACGAGCTGGAGCGTCGGCCCCTATGGACCATCTTCCGTAGCGGCTTGCCGGTCAGGGGGCATGATTTTCGGCTCTACTTTCCGAAACCACGGTCCAGCGAGAGCGCTGCAGCCGAGTTGTACGCAGAAAACCGCCTCACCCTCTTGCCTGAGCTGATCGTTCGCGATGGCAAACGGCCTGACTTTGCGATCTTCCTGAACGGGTTGCCCATCATCACGATAGAGCTGAAGCACGAGCGGAATCAGAACGTGCATGACGCCGTAGCCCAATACGTGGCCCGCGATCAAAGCGATCTTATATTCCGACTGCCCTTCGCGCACTTCGCTGCCGATACCAGTGATGTCCAGGTGGCAACTGACCCAAGCGCGGAAGACAACTTCCGGTGGTTCAATACCGGGCTCACGAACTCGCCGCAAACCGAGGGCGAGTACCCAGTGGAATTCCTCTATAGCGAGGTACTGTCCAAGGACAGCGTCCTTGAGGCCATAGCCTTCTACTTGGTCCGTGTCCCCAAGCGAGAGGCGACTGAGGACCGTCCAGGGCAAGATGCGTTCACGATCTTTCCTCGGTATCACCAGCTTCGATGTGTTGACAGAGTGGCAAAGGCCGCCGCTATCCGTTTCGAGCAAGAGGGGGATGTGGGGCTGAAGCTCCTCGTGAACCATTCAGCGGGCTCGGGCAAGACGCTCACGATGTGCTGGATGGCGGACCGGCTGCACAGCCTCTACAAGCCAGGCACAACCGAGAAGGCCGTCAACATGATCTTCCTCCTGACGGACCGAAAGTCATTGGACAAGAACGTCAAGGACGACATGGAGAAGTTCTCCCACCTCAGGGAGGTTGTGAAGTACGCCAAGCGCTCGGGCGACCTTCGCAGTTTCATCGAGGGTCGAGAGCAGATCATCGTCACTACCCAGCAGAAGTTCCGCTACATTCTGGACCGGATCGCCGGGGATGAGGCGCTGAAGCACCTTCGGGTTGCATTCCTGATTGACGAAGCGCATCGCTCGCAGGAAGGGAGCATGGCCACGGCAGTCCGAACCCCATTTCGGGAGACCGCTACGCGTGGACAGGGCCGGGAGATTCTCACTGCGGCCGAAGGGGCTGTGCCGTACCCAGCCGTTGACCGGGAAGAGTCAGTTGAGCTGCCGGAGGCGGCCATTGCCTGTTCCGTGGATGAGCCTGATGTCGAAGATCTTCAGGATCGGCGGGACCCTCAAGACGCGATCGCCGGGATCATTGAGGAGCACGACCTGAACCAGCTCTTTGTTGCGTTCACAGCCACTCCGTCACCCGCAACCATCCAGCTCTTCGGCCAGCCCTTTGACACTTACACAGAAGCAGAGGCCATCGCTGAGGGCTACGTAGTGGATGTGGCGCAGAGCATTATTTCCTACAAGACGCTCTACAACCTCCACTGTTCGGTGATCCCTTTCGAAGAAGAGCTCTACCCCCCGGGGATCGTGGCAAAGGCGCTCAAGAACGTGGCCTTCCAAGATCCGGGGCTAATCCAATACAAGTCGGAAGTCATGCTTCGCATCTTTGAGGAGCAGATTGAACCGCTGATAGACCACAAGGCGAAGGCCATGATTGTCGCCACGTCGAGGATCGCCGGTCTCGCCTACTACCGAATCATCGCCGAGAAGCTGCTGGAACGCGGTGCCCCCTACAAGGTGCTCTATGCGTTTAGCGACTTCGTGAATCCTGAGACCAATGAGTTGATAACTGAACGAGACGTCAACGGCCTCAACGAGGGTGAGCTGATCGAGGACCGCTTCGAGGGGGACTCCTACCGCCTGATGGTCGTCGCCAACAAGTTCCAGACAGGTTTCGACCAGCCCCTGTTGGCCGGGATGTTCCTCGACAAGGCAGTGGCAGACCGTAACGCGGTGCAGACGATATCGCGGCTAAACCGCTGTTTCGAAGGCAAAGACGGCGTGGTTGTTGTGGACTTCACTAATAACGCAAAGGCGATACTTAGAGCTTTCAACAAGTACCGACACGGCTCGCCTCACGAGCCTGAAGAGCCCGACCCGCAGACGTGCATCGAGCTGGTTGAGGAGATCCTTGCGATTGGGGTGTTCAACCACAACGACGCCGCATCGGTCGTGGCGCTGATCACCGAAGACGACGATGCCTCGCTGCAGGCGCTGGTGAGCGAGCTGCGTTTGAGATTCCAGGATGCCATCACTGCACCGGATGAACGGAAGAGCTTCGTCTACCTCCTTGCGAAGCTGGTGAGCAGCTATCACTTTCTCAGTAGCTTCTTCGGGTACGCGGAGGACGTTCGTGAGTTCGTCGTCTTCTGCGAGTACGTCGGGCCTCAGATGATCAAGGCGGGCTCTGTATCTGACTTAATGAAGCAGGTCAGGGCAACCGTCGTCGAGAAAGCCGCCGTGACCTACGAAGGCGAAGTGAAGATGCCGAAGGGGCTGATTAAGCCAAAGCCGGGGAGAGGGGGCGACGGCACTCAAGTCGTCAAGAGGATCTCCGTGCAAGACATGATTGCGAGAATCAGCGAGACCTATGACATTAGCGAGTCGGAGGCCTTGCACATCAGGGAGGTATCTGAGGAGAAGATCGCGGACGAGTCTATCCAGCAGACCATCGTGGCGCATCGGGAGGACGGCGCGTTTCTCGGCACTGTGTACAAGGGCCAAGTGAATGGTGACATTCAAGAGGCCTACGTACTGCGCGAACTCTATGAACAGCTTGGAGATCCCAAGTACACAGACCCAGGTGCGATCTTTGACATCATGGCATTCACGGTAATCGAGAAGGGTCTGGAGTTGGCGCAGGCATCGTAGCGGGCGCGGCATCCTGAGTATCTGTATTCGAATGGGTCACAGCTGCGCGGAGAGGGCAGTCGAGTGGCATTAGGGGAGAACGCGTCGCGTCTGCCAGAAGACAGTGACGGCCGGTAGACGCGGCAATCCTCTCTTCCGCCGTTGCCTAGGTCTGGGCCAGTGCAAATGAGATACGATGGTTTCGTGACCGAGGTCGCGCTTCGCGAATTGCACGTCCGGATGCCGCTCGCGCGTCACCGGAGCGCTGGCCCTCTACACCAGACCGAATGACCAGGGGCGGGGGATTGTGAGCATCGGCGACGAATATGCGGTCTTTCAGCGTCACAAGCTGAAGGAGTACCTGAGAGAGAAGCTGGACAAGAAGCAGGATCTCGGTTGGGTCCCGCTCGTCGTTCTCACAGTTTCGCTCGCATACACGATCCAAGGCGAATACGGCCGCCTATCGCAGCCGCCGCTTCCTGCCGAGGTCGCCAGACTCACAGTCTTGGGAATCGTAGCAATTGGGGTCTTCGCCTACTTGTGCTACAGCTTCTGGCAGTGGCTCAAGTTCAGAACGATTACCACCGACAGCGTTCTGGAGGGCCTCGGGGCGCGCGAGGTGGACCACGACACTACTGGCATACTCGTCGTCAAGCGACTTATGCACGGCGAGCCGCACGTCTTGGTCTTGGTTGATCCTGCGTGGGGGTACTTGCTGCCGTACAAGAGAGAGACTGGCGGGAGCACGGCCGAAGAAGCGACGGGGGTCTTCAAGGGTCACTTCTCTGAGCTGTTTCATGCCACGCATGGAGTGGTCGCCCCCGTTCCCGAGCTGTTCATTGAAAACGCAATCAAGATCAACCCGGACAAGAACAGGATCATGCGCTTCTCGTTCATCTTCTTCGGGCTATCCGATGCAGATCCAGCCAAACTGAACGCGTTTGTTGCAAAGGGAAGCTACGCTTGGAAGCCCCTGTCCTCGTTGCTAGAGGACTCACGGACCATGAGGAGCAACGCAGACGTCATCGGACGGCTCTCGGAGGGCGGGCAACTGGCGATGTTCCCTGATTCAATCCGGGCCACATCTCAGAACGGCGTGCTTCCCAGTGACTTGAAGGTGATCTGGAATGTGACGGACACTTGCTCGTTCGACTGCAGCTTCTGCGGTACTAGGCGGAATGCTGGACAGGGTTCGGAACTCAGCTTCGAGCAACGGGTTCGAGTCATGGAGGAGTTGCTCGATCTGCCAAACCCTGCGCTGGATTTCGCAGGAGGCGACCCCCTTGCGGATCTTGAGGCTCGCAAGTTCATCTTCCATGCAGTTCGCTACATGTCCAGAGACGCAGTAACGATCACAACGACGGGTCGGGCCGCTCAACTCCTGACGGACGAGGAGATGGACGAGTTATTCGACCGGGGAGTTCGCTTCGACGTGAGCTACGATTTCCCAAGTGCATGGGGCGCGTCGGCTCACAGGGACGGAGAGTACAATTCACGGAACTTCGAATGGCTGAAGCGACTTCGCTCCGCAGGGGTCGACTTCACTGTCCTGACGACCCTTTCGGACCAGAACGCTGACGATGACGTTCTCCGTGCGATGCAGGACGAGCTTGGCGAGTTGGCTCCGGAACACCTCACGCTACTTCGCCTGATGCCGGTAGGCCGCCAATCGTTCGATGACTACCCCGACGAGTACTCGACGACGAAGGCCTCGGCGGCCTTCCGCGGTCGCTTTGCCAACGCCTGCAAGCTGCAATGTGCCTTCAGGGCGTGCTTGGACGGAGGGGACTGTAACATGCTCTCGGAGAAGCTGGGTGTTGACCATCTCGGCAATGTCTTCGCCTGCGCTTGGGCCGGCTACCTAGACTTCGATCGAGTTGAAGACAATCCGTTCTTCATTGGAAGCCTTCTGAATGATGGCGGCATCGAGGGTGTGTTCAAGTCCCAGCGGATGGCGGCAGTCAAGAAGTTCAAGCAAGACGGCGAAGGCCGCGGATGCCGCATCTTCTCCTACCTAGCTTCTGCGGCTGCCGTGGCGGAGGATGCTTTGGACCCGTTGCTTGCAGGCGGATTCGGCAAGTCGGGGTAACGCGGAAGGTGCCAGCAATCTGGTGCACTTGATCCTGAGGGTCATGTACGCGACGGATGAGAGAGTAGGGCCACTTGGCGGCGCAGAAGCACGGCTACTTGCCACAAGTCCTCCCAACTGAGTACGCCAGCTATCGCGACCAAGTCATGGATGTTCTCTCCGACCGGCTGGCTCACACGAATGCGCGGCTTGGCAGGCCCGCGACACTTTACGACCCCATGGCGGGGACTGCCCCGCTTTTGCCTCAGGCGCAGCGATTGGGCTGCCCCACGGTCTTCAACGACCTGAACGCGCTGCACTTCTTCATTAATCAGGCAAAGGGGCTCGCCTCATGCAGGCTTTGGCTGACTAGAGGAGATGCGTTCTTCCGGGAGAGCGTTGCTGCGCTCCTACGCGACGTTGACGACTGCCCCAGAACACCAACTGACTCTTGGATTCAGCCCGATGTTCTGGAGGTGTTGGTGAGGGCTTGGCGGGCGGCGGACTGCCCGCCATCTGCCGAGGGTCGCATCATCCAGGCAATGCTCGTTTCCGTTGTAAGGCGCTTCGCGTCGTACTTCCGCACTCAGAATCCGACGTGGATCAAGCCTGGCGGGCTACGACGGGCTTGCTCATCGGAGGATGCAGCTGTCGAGGCATGCCGATTGTGGGGGGACTACTACGCCGCAGCGTATGGCAGTGCCTCGGCGGAGGCTGCACCGGACGCAGTATTCACCTGCCATGACGCGTCATTGGTAACGCCTACTGTCCCTGTTGATGTTGTGATGACCTCACCACCATTCCCTAACCGAGTGGACTGGGACCGCCTCTATGCTCCCGAGCACTTCTTTCTTGACGCAGTTGGAGTACCACATGTGAAACGCTCATTCGTGGGGACGACGATGGTTGTCCCCTACGAGACATTTGAGCCAGACTATTTGTTTGTGTGTGATCGATCCGACTACGTGCGCGACCTACTCGACCAAGTCAGGGATCGTCAGATCAAGCACGAGCGAAACTCGGACTACTACGTCAAGTACTTCACAAGGTACTTCAGCGGGATATTCAGGGTCTTCGACCGTGCTTCATCTGCACTGTGTTCGCACGGCGCGGACATCTTCTACGTAGTTCAGGACAACGTGCACAGGGGGCTTCAGATTGACTTAGGTAGGTGCATTGCGGACTCCTTGGAGTCGCGCGGCTATCGGGCCGATGTTGACACCGAGTGGGAACGTCATCATCTAGGTCTAAGGAATGTATCGAAGCAACACAGGGCTGTCAGCCCGAAGCAGCGGGAGTCCATATGGCACGCGCACAAGTGAGCATCGTTCGCCGAGAGCCCTGGGGCACCATCACTTACGACACGTCGAAGCACGCCTTTGACTACTCTGAGACATCCGCGGTGTCAGCCGAGCCATACTCGGCTCTTCCTGTCGCGCTCAATGTCGTTGTGACCAGGCACTGCAATCTTCAATGCCTCTACTGCGTGGCTCACGACTTCGAGGGCATTGAAGCATCCGACCTTACCATCACGGATGGACTGGTCCAATGGCTGAACACATCGCCGTTCATGCTACTCGTCCTTACTGGCGGCGAGCCGTTTATGCCGCCATACGATGCCGCAACGATGCGATTGGTGCGGTCGATCACCGGAAAGGGCCTGGTGGTGGACACGAATGGGACAATCTTGCCCTCGCGGTCGATGATTGAGGAGCTCAAGTCGAAGAAGGTTCTGGTTCGGGTCTCAATGGACTCGACGGCACCCGAAGATGAGTTCAAAGTTCGTGTGGCGGGCGCGAGAGACAGCAGCCGAAGTGCGTACTTCCAGAAGCTGGCGAACATTGAGTCAATGATCGACGCCGGAGTTGATATTGCGATTCAGACAGTCGTCTGGCGCAAGAATACGCCTTTGGACCAGATGATTGACTGGATGGCTCATAGAGGAATTCGCCAGTGGTACCTGCAGCGGTTGATTCCGTCGCACAAGTTCCGGCAAGTCCCTGAACGTAATTCGCTTTCAAGTGAACAGTACTATCCTTTCGTAGAATCCTTATCGGCAGCAGCAGCGAGTGCGGGTATCCACTGTGTCGCTAAGCGGGACTTGCGGCACAACAGTGTGTTCCTGCTGACAGGCGATGGCGTGCTCTACACGCAAGGCGAGGAGCCAGGTCAGAAGATCCGCCTCGGTACCGTTGGGAGCTACGGCTCGTTCTTCGAGTATGTGAGCCCAGCAGATCATGCGGCTAGGTATTATCTCGCCGAGTCAGGGTGCCCCCCAAGGAGTCAGGAGCGACGTGGCTGACCGTCTTGGGCCAGAAATGGATGGTGAACGAGATGAATTCGCGCTGGAGTCTTGGCTCAAGGTGTTCGACGACCTCTTTGGTGAAGTTGACTCAGCAAGACATCCTGTTGACGTTTGGGATGCCGCGGAAGGGCACTTCTCAACCATAGGCGAGGCGATCAGGCGGACTCACTTCGCTGATCTCATGCAGGCTGCGTCCCACGCCTTCTGCTGGATGTGCAGTTTCATTCTCGCCTGTCAGAGAGTGGAACGTCCGAGTGTGTTTGCGCTCGACGAGAGTCTCTCCGGCGTCTTGACATCCAAGTACCCCCTTAAGTGCGGGCACTGCAAGCACTCACCGTGCGACTGCGATCCTGAGAGCATGGACGGCGCGACCGACAAGCCCGGAAGGTATGCGTGGATTGTCACCGAACGAGCCAATCTGGAGATCGATGACTACACCCTAACGGACTGGCTCGACGCCTTCCGCAGCATCTACAGCCGGACGATCCACATTTCGACACTCGAATCCATAGGGTTCCACTTTCTCGAAGAAGCGGGAGAGGAAGTCACCGCTTTGCGCGGGCTCAGGCAGCTTGAGCATGTGTTGGACAAGAGGATCGATGGAATCGATGCGGGCTTTCTCAACGAGCTGACAACCTTCGATCGTCTCGTGGAGTTGGACAAAGAATACAAGGACAACGAGGGCAGTCCACGTGATTCAGACCCAGCTTCGATTAAGGCGAGGCTGGTCCGCCACAAGCTTTCAATGCTGACGGAGTTCGCCGACACGTTCGCCTGGTTCGCATCAATCGTCATCAAGGTGTCCAAGGTCGCTGACAACTGCGGGCAGGGATGTCCCTATGTTGTCACTCCACTGTGGCGGAAGCTTGCTCAAGAGTATCTCAGCGGCGGATCGCCGTCCTGCCCGACTTGCGGAAAATGCCCCTGCGAATGCGTCTTCTTCATCGCTGATTCGAGCCACTGACACACCGGTTGGCAGTGAGCCTCACCAACATGGCCGAGCACATCGATGCCGGCCTCGGCGAGGGTGACCCCAAGCCGAACCGCTGGGCGCGCTACGGCATGCCAAGCTCGGAGCTCGACGACTCGGCGCTGTGCTATCAGATGGCTTGATGCCCGTCGCTAATGCACGATTGCCTGAGCGAGGAGCACGAGTTGTGGTTGACCTGGAGTCGCCTCGGTGCCCCCGCCCTCGTCATGTCACACGTCGGGTGTAGGCTTCATGTAGCATGAATCGGAAGGGAGATTTGCAGTGACCAACACGGGAGCAACCACGCTTGCCTTGTGTTTTGGAATCAATGGGCCACGCAGCGACAACGCGGTCCTTCTGCCGGCCTACCCCGCTGGACACAGCTACCCGAGACCCTTCCGATATAGGTCGAAGTGGATCGACCCTGCCGTTCAGGCGCTGCTTGAGGACGACAAGAAGCGCAAGTTGCTTCTCAAGCAGGAGGTTGCAATCTGCTTCGTCGCGCCGTCGCCCGATTCTCAGGGTGGCCGCGTCATCGTTCCAATCCGCAGTGGCGGCCTGACGACGATTGCACAGCATGGGGACGAGTGGTTCTTCTACTTCTCGGTCGGTCCATTCTTCTCGCAGTCGAAGGGTTTCTCTGCGGTCGCCATTCAGGAGTCTACGGTCTCGGGGGCCAGTGGGACGCTTGCGAAGCTCATGGAGCCGGGGCTGCTACCTGCGAAGGAGGACAATGAAGAGAGCGCGTGGTCGCAGTTCGTCGACCTGCTCGCGCGGGACCCCTTGGTAGGCGAGGGCCAGGGCGCCATCCGCATCCGCAGATCAATACACGTGAAACTGCATAGTCTCAGCTCCGCCGGATGGCTTGGGGCCGCCAGGCTCGGAAGCGTGCGTCGGTCTGCTGTAGCTGGAGTTCTACAAGGGTTTAAGCTCAAAGAGAAGCGACAGTACAACGGTCTAGTGCTCACGCGTATCCCGATTCTGATTGGGACTGACACCAGCTTCCACTCATGTTCTCTGGCGGTTGAGGCTCCAGATGTCGGACGGTTGCTGACGACACACCTGGTCATCGACGGCAACTACCAACCGCTCGACGTGGCGTTCACAACCGGCGTGCGTCGGCGTACCTCAACGCGTGTGACCCTCTCGGCAGCCGAGACGTCGGACGTCAACGGGGAGCCCTTGTACACCCAGTCAGTTCAATACGAGACTCGCATCAGGATGGCTTTTTGGTATCGCGTCGTGTTCTCGTGGATGCCTTGGCTGTTCATCGCTCTTGCTTTTGCGGTCAATAGCCTCGTCGGCGCGTGGAGCTCGCTTGTGCTTGACTCAATCAAGGACGGAAAGACGCCTCCGGGCCTGCTCAAGTTCCTTGGGGACAACTACGAGGTGCTTGGAGTGCTTGCGCTACTTGCTGCAGTTGTCGGTGTGGCACTCGCTGTCCTGCAGGGCAAGAGAGAGTCCGGAGACTAGGAGTGAGATGCTGAAAGCATGCGACCCCAAGCTAGCTGAATCCATCAGATCTCGGGGCCAGCGGCTTCTGGAGGACCAGGGGAACGCGGGATTGCACCTTGTCCGCGTGGCGAATCCGAGCGTGCGGGACCTGTTTGATGAAGGATGTGACGAGATTCACTACGCGGGAGCGTGCAGGAGAGTCGGAAGATGCATGCGACTGGCTGTGTTGAAGGATGGACAATGGGCGGGTGGAATAGTGCTTGGCTCGACGTTTCCCAACATAGGGCCGCGAGACAAGGCGCTGGGTCTGAAGAAGTTCGTTCTCGGGTGGCAAGCTCGGGGGCTAGTGAGTCCGTGGGCTCGCGAGAACACCCAATACTGGTCAGCATTGCAGAGCATAGTCAATCACGCCAGAACCTTCGTCTTCCCCGCATATCAAGGTTCGGGGCTGGGAGTTGATGCCCATGCCTTGCTTCTTACACAAGGCAAGAGGATTTGGGAGGAGCACTATCAGTGTGGAGTTGCGGCCTTCGACACGCTTTGCACGCACCCCTCGTCTCGGCTGTTCGCTGAAAACGGCTGGGAGTTGGTCGGGCAGACGAAGGGCTATTCTCGCGCGCCGGCCGAAGTCCTTTCGAAACGGGCATTCGCGCAGGAATGGCGAACGATCTCTGACAATGCGGGACTGGCGAAGCTCGAGGGTTCGACAAAGTGGTGGATCTGGGTTCGCCCCATCTGCGACGAGGCGTTGGAGCAAGCGGCGATGCGCTAGGTTCTTCTCGGAAACCCTCTTGACATCCAAGTTTCCGTGATGGAAACTGTGTACGCAATCAGTTTCCTCTCGGCGGGTAGAGGAGGTGCACGGTGGCGACCAAGCAGGAGATAGCGGACGTCTTTGAGAAGCACGTCAGCCGGTTCGGCTACGCCAAGACGTCGCTGGACGAGGTCGCGCGGTCCATGCACATCTCCAAGAAGACGATCTACGTGCACTTCGCCGGCAAGCGCGAGCTGTACGGCTACATCGTCGAGCAGCAGGCGGCGCTGCAGAAGGCTCAGCTCAAGTCGAGCGTCGCCGAGCTGCCCGACAACCGGGCGAAGGTGGAGACGCTGGTGAAGTTCGTGATCTCCTCGGCACGCGCACACATTAACGAGACCACCGAGGACGAATGGATGCAGGAGTACGAGATCGCCGCCGACGCGTTCACCAAGGCCAACGGCGACCTCATCCGCGAGTTCGTCTCGGCGGGTATGTCGGCAGGGGAGTTCCCCGCCGGCGACGCGGACCTGGTGGAGAAGATGGTCGCGGCGATGATCCTCGAGTACGTGGTCATGGTGAACTCGGACTCCGGCTACGATCGCGACGAGGAGTTGGTCGAGCGCATCCTGCGCTTTGTCGGCTAGCCACCACGGGCCCTCGCTCCCTTGTCTCGCGAGAGGGCGCTACGGCGTGGACCGCAGGACCCGTCAGGCCTCAGCCAGATGCGACTCTACGTCGCGCCGGATCCGCCGGCTCACGGGAATCCGAGTTGTCGCCGCATTGAGCTGCATATTGGTCTCAGCGAGGTCGATCAGGGCTGGATCGATGAGGTACTGCTTGTCGTCCCGAAGCCACTCCAGAACCGGCGCCAGATGCCAGATCGACGAAGAGCCTTCGTGAATCGGAAGCGGTGTTCCGGCGCTGCAGCTGAGGAGAAGCTTCCTGATGTTCTGCCGGGTCTTGCCCACGATCTCGGCGACCTCGGTTATCCCAACGAAGTCCGGGGTTGCCTCGACAAGAACCGCATGCGGGAGAGAAGTCTCGACGTCGCGCAGGGCGGTCATCACCGCGTCCTCGGCGGAGGCCGACTCCCTGGCGAACATGAGTGCCAGACGTCCAGGAATCCCGACGCCGATCGTTGCGTCATCGCAGCCTCCGGCGCCCAGAGACTCAACGCAGTCATCAATGGCAGCCGCAACCTGCGATATATCGAATCTCAGAGTGAACTCGTACTCGCTCACCGCGGCCTCCTTCTTATTCCGATCTGTCTTCCGGTGTGGGAGACATGCAGTTGTCCACCACTCGTCTCAGTTGCCTAGAGTGTGCGGTCGGATTCTTGGGTGTGCTCCAGATGCTGGTGATGCAGAACTCTCCGCACCGACAATCCGGATCATTGTTGGGGCACATCATCGTCCCCCAAGCGTGCGCCCGCCCTCGACCGGTCTTGATGCGCCAGCCCTTCGACTCGGCGTACGCAATCGCAGCTTCGATCTCCGGATTCTGGTGGCACTTCCTAGGCATGCTACTTCTCTCCAACACCGTACTGCCGCACGGTAAGGTTGTCAAATGACAACCCAAGTAGACCTGACGTCACAGGCGCGTCTTACCCGCCGACGTCAATCGTACCAAATACATAATCGTGTAAATATGCTACTATTGGTCTGCGATCGGACGGTACCTGGAGGTGGCTCGGATGGCTCGCGTAACTGCTGCGCAGGCTCGGCGTGACTTCTCAGATGTGATCAACCGCGCCGCCTACGGCAAGGAGCGCGTCATCATCACGCGTCACGACGCGGATCTTGTCGCGGTTGTCCCCATCGAGGAGCTCAGGCTGATGGACGCAGCGCGCGAGATTCTTGCGGCCACTCCAGCACTCGCAAGGGACCTCGCGGTGATTGAAGTCGCCAGAGAGAGCCAGGCGGCGTGGGGCAGGGTGGAGGCCCAGGTTGACACGCTCGTGCTGACTCCCGAGTCCTTCGATGCGGTGGCAGACATGGTGGCCAATCCGCGTCCGGCTACGCAGGCATTGCGCGACCTCATGCGTCCGACGGGTGACGTACCGGCGGACGAGTGAAGCTGCGGGCGCTGCAGATCACGCGGTGCGAATCGAACGCCTTGCGGAGCGCCATGCGATTGACCGATTCACTTGCGGGCGGCCGGAACTCGACGAATATCTCCAGCGCCACGCCCTGAGCAACCAATCCAGGCACCTTTCCACGACGTACGTCGCCTTGGTCGGAGACGAGGTCGCTGGGTTCGTCACGATTGCGCGGTAGCGGCCGACGCTACTGGCCCTTCAGCACCAGCTGGATTGGAATCTTCCGGCTGGTATTGATGTTGACTCCAGCGACGACCGTCTTGCTCTTGAAGTCGACGTTGAGGACAGGCGCTGCCGATTCGGCGTTCTCGACCGTGTAGGTGCCGCCGCCGCTGAACTTTGCGCCACCCGGGCCGGAGCCGCTGATGCTGAGCGTGCCCGCTTCCTTGCTCGAAGGCGTGAAACTCAGCGTCGTCTTCGAGGGGCCGGTGGTGACGGTGATGGTGAACGGCTTCTCGAGGCTAGGCACGTCGCCCGAGTGCGTTCCCTGGTCGTAGCCACCCACAGCCTTGTACCCGCCAAAGCACCGCTCGTTCGTCTCGGCCATCGCGGCCCACGCCTGAGCCTCCTCGGCTTTGAACTGCTCGCCCATGCCGCGGAGCTCGACCTGGCGCATCCATGACGTGGTCTCCGAGAACACGTCGGGCGCCTTCGCGCAGTCCTTGGTGGTGGGTAGGGCCGGTTCCACGACGTTCTTGTACCAGTCACGCAGGATCGCCTCGGTCTTGGATGCGAATCCTGGGTCTATCTCCTTGCCCATGAGCGAGGCCTGCCGGTTTGTCATCTGGAGCTCTGCCAGGCGCTGGCGGAAGGCGTCTTCAGGAGCGGCAGGCACATGTGCTGCCTGCGTCTTGATCTCGGCGGGCGTGGCCTGCGCCGCGCCATAGCCGCTGAAGTGCGACACCGCGAGGGTAAGGTCCTGACCTTTGATCTCGGCTACATCGAGGTAGAGCCCGGTGCCCGTACCGCGGTAGCCATACGCTGCGGTCTCGAACCCGCTCGCGGCGACGACGTTGGGCGACGAGATCTTGAGCGTTGCCGGAATGATGAGTCCGAGTCCCTCGGGCGACAGCTGAGCCGTCCCCGCTTGCGCCCCGCTGAACGGCAGGCCCTCGACGGTGGCGGGGGCGAGCGTGATCTGCTGGGACTTGAGGAGTGCTCCGGCAGGGATGGTGAGTGTGAACGAGGTGCCGCTCGCGCTCTTGGCGGTGAGCGTCGCGCCCTCAGGCGTGACGAGTTGGGACACCTCTTTGCCGGCCTCGGGAGTCGCCTTGACGTCGACCGAGCTCGCCGGAGTCTCGGTTCCTCCACCGCTGCCGCCTGTCGCCGGCTTCGCGGTCGATCCGCACCCGGCGAGCGGCAGCGACACAAAGGCGGCCAGAGCCAGGGCTGCAAAACTCAGTCGGAGGTGGTGGTGTGTGGGGTGTCGCATGGGCCGCTCCGTTCGCGGGGAGTTCTTCGTCACACGGTACTGCGGGCCCCGCGCGAGCGACAATGGCTCAGGGGAGCGCCAACCGGTAGGCGGCAGTGAACGCGCGGCCAGCGGCGACACCGCGACGCGGTAGTGCGTCAGGACAGCTAGATCGCGCGCGTCTCAATCGTTTCCGCGAGTGCGTTCGCGAGTCGTCGGTCCGCTGTCGCGAGCGTGCATTCCAGCGAATCGGCGACCGCGGCGTACGCCGAGTCGAAGGCTGACAGCTGACACCGGCTCGCCAGCTCAGCGGCACGTGCCATCAGCGCGCGCTCCGGCGCTACGAGGTGCACTCCTGCATCGAAGAACGCATCGAGCGCCTCGGCGACCAGCGGCCCACGCAACCGGCGCATGAACACGCCCATGAGTTCGTGGACGACGAGCGTCGGCGCCACGAGTCGGATCTCGCCCTCGGCATGTTGGGCGAGAAGCGCAGCCGCGTCGTCGACCCCGAGTTCGTCCGCCGAGACGAACCACTTCACCGCTACGCTCGCATCGACAACCACGAGCTGCGGGTCACCGCCCATGCCGGGTCTCCTCGGCGGCTCTGGCCTCGGCGACCAGCTTCGCGGTGTCGCCCGCGGGACCGAACTCGACGCCGATACGCCGCATACGCGCAGCCGCCGCTTCGACGCGTAGCCTGCGCACCTCGGCTTCCCGATCCTGTCGCGCCGAGACCACGTAGCGCGCTGATGCCTCCTGGATGAGGCCGCTGCGCGTCAGGCCGAGAGCCGATGCCTCGGCGTCGATCTCTTCGAGTAGCTCCTGCGGCATCGAGATGTTGAGCTTGGTCATGTGGAAGCTCCAGTGGTAGAGAAGTCAGTTCTCTACCACGAGGGTACACCCAGCTCCGGGACCGGTCGAGGGCGTCGACGAGCTGTCGTTGTGCTCGAGCCACGCGCGCAGCTCGGCGCGATCGGCCACTGCGAGCAGCGGTAGGCTCGCGCCCGCAGGCTTGCTCGGCCCGTTGGCTGCCACGTCGCCTCCGTCCCCGACTAGTGCATGCCGCCGCTCCACGGGCTGTCGTGGCCCGCGTGGCCCAGGGCAAGCCGCAGCACGGGCGCCCAACCGTAGAAGTCACCGGCGGCTTGCGACGGACTGTCGATCGCCGCCGGCCTCGCCGCCGAGTCCTGCAGCGCGCCCTGGAAGAACCGCAGCATCTCCGACCACGCTGCGCCCTGTGCGCCACCCGCTTCGATACCGGCAGCGTTCTTCACGAAGGCGTGCGGCTGGTTCGGATAGATGGTGACGGTCGACTCGACGCCCGCCTCCTTCAACGCGCTCTCGAATGCCTTCACTTTCGCAATGGGGATCGACGTGTCAGCACCGCCAAAGATGCCGAGCACGGGGCCTTGGAGCTTCGCGAGGCGCTTCGGGTCGGTCACCGGCTCGCCGTAGAAGACCGCCGTGGCCTGCAGGGTCGGGTTGTGGAGGCTGTAGAGCAGCGAGCTGCGGCCCCCAAAACAGAAGCCAACGATGCCGGTGCGCGACGAGTCGACCTCCGGCTGACGTGCGGTCCACTTGACCACGGCATCGAGGTCCTGGTTGACCTCGTCGGCAGGGGTCGAGATGACCTGGTAGATGGCCTTGGGAATGTAGCCGGTCGTGCTGCCGCGGAAGACGTCGGGCGCGACAACGAGGTAGCCCTCCTTAGCGAGAAGGTCGGCCTTGCTGACGATGTCGGGGTTGAGCCCCCAGAACTCGTGGATCATGACGACCACCGGGTGCGGACCCGGTGTGCTCGGCTTTGCGACGTACGCGCGCACATCAGGACCGCCGTCGCCAGGGATCGTCGTGTTGGTCACCGAGTCGAGCCGCGCTGCCGAGCCGCGCCCGTCCAGAGCGATGCTGATGGCGAGGAACGCGCCGAGCACCACCACGAGCGCGAGCACGCCGCCGACCACCCACAAGACGATTCGACCGATTCTTCGCCACACGCTCACCTTGCACGCCCTCTCGTGTCAGCTCACTGCATAGATGCGCTGTACCCATCCATGAGCGTCCGTACCGCTCTCGCCTTCGTCAAACGGCACTCGTACGCCGGGTCTGTGCATTGTGTGTGTCGGGCGTGGAACCCAGATTCGCGCGGTAGACTCGGCGCGCCGGGACGAACGGTGAGTCCGGCGACAAACGGTGTCGGCCGTCAGGCGGACGCGCGATCATGGGAGGCACACAATGGCCCCAGGAATGTTCGATTCACTGAAGGAAGCCGCCGCCGGTATGCTCGGCGGCGCGAGTGAGATGGCGACGAGCGCTGCCGAGGCAGCCGGGTTGGGCGATCTCGCCGCGCAGGCTAGCGACGCAATGGGCGGCGCCGCCGCGGCGGCAGGCGACGTCGCAGCGCAGGCGGGCGACGTGGCGGCGCAGGCAGGCGACGCCGTCTCGGGCGCGCAGGGCCAAGCGACCGATGCCGTTGCGGGAGTCGTCGATCAAGTCACGGGCGGCGCCAAGTAGCGCGCTGAATCGGCGACGGGTAGCGAATAGGTATCCTGCATTCATGTGCGACAACAGCCGCGAATGCGCCACCGCCAAAGCACTCAGCTTCTCCACTGCTCCCAGCGAGCGGGGTGCGGCCGACGAATCCGTCGCGCTCGGCCGCCGAGCCATTCGCCCGATTCGCGATGACGAGCGGGCCGAAGCTCTCACGATCATCAACGACGCCGCACAACGCTACCACGGCGTCATTCCTGAGGACCGCTGGCACGAGCCGTACTTCTCGGCGGAGTATCTGGCGAGCGAGATCGAGTCAGGGGTGCGGTTCTTCGGCTACGAGGCCGACGGCGAGCTGCTCGGCGTGATGGGTGTGCAGGATGTCGACGACGTGACGCTCATCCGGCACGCGTACGTCTCGCCACGGGCGCAGCGCGGCGGAGTGGGCGGCAGGCTCCTGCGCTCGCTGCTGGCCAAGACCGACAGGCCGGTGCTCATCGGCACGTGGACCGCTGCCGACTGGGCGATCGCGTTCTACGAGAAGAACGGCTTCCGCGCAACGAGTCGCGAGGAGACCACGCGGCTCCTGAAGCGCTACTGGGACATCCCCGAGCGGCAGGTCGAGACGTCGGTCGTGCTCGTGGAGATACGCCCTGGCGAGCCGGGCGCGACGACAGGGTAGATACGTGCTGTCAGCATCCCGGTCGGCACCACCAGAATCGGAGGGCTCAGCATGCTCAAGGACAGTCATGCGTTCAGTGGATTCTCGGTCGACGATCTCGAGGTCGCGAAGAAGTTCTACGGCGAGACGTTGGGACTCGATGTCTCCGAGACGGATCAGGGGCTCATGGTCGGCCTTCTCGGCTCCAACGGCGTCTTCGTCTACCAGAAGGACGATCACGTCCCGGCGACGTTCACCATCCTGAACTTCCCGGTCGACGACATCGATGCCGCCGTCGACGAGCTCGCCGCTGCCGGCATCGCCTTCGAGCACTACGAAGGCATGACCGACGAGAAGGGCATCGCCAGAGGCCTCGAGATGGACCGCGGCCCCAGCATCGCCTGGTTCAAGGACCCCGCCGGCAACTTCCTCTCGGTGATGCAGAACTAGCCGGCTGTCGAGGGGAGGCCGCATGAGCAGCCAGCGAGTAGAGACCGTCGTCGTCGGGGGCGGCCAGGCAGGCCTTGCCACCAGCTACCACCTGAGCCAGCGCGGTCAAGAACACGTCGTCCTAGAGCAGGCGCCGCAGGCGGGACATGCGTGGCGCAACGACCGCTGGGACTCGTTCACCCTCGTGACCCCCAACTGGACGTTCCGAGTGCCCGGGATCGAGTACGACGGCGACGACCCGGGCGGCTTCATGCCGCGCGACCAGGTGGTCTCGCGCTTCGAGCGCCTGGTCGAGGACAACGCGCTGCCCGTCCGTTTCGGCGTCCGTGTCACCTCAGTCGAACCCGCCGAGCGGGGCGGCTTTCTGGTGAGTACCGACTTTGGGAACCTCGAAGCCGTTAACGTCGTCATTGCCACCGGTGTGTTCCAGCGCCCAAAGATCCCGCCGATGGCTGCGGCGCTCCCCGCCGACATCGAGCAGCTGCACTCCGGGCAGTACCGTAATCCGAGCGCGCTTGGCGACGGTGCGGTCCTCGTGGTGGGCAGCGCACAGTCTGGTTGCCAGATCGCGCAAGAGCTCTACCAGCACGGACGCACGGTCTTCCTGTGCGTCGGCGGTGCTGGTCGTATCCCTCGGCGGTACCGGGGCAGGGACATCGTGGAATGGCTGTCCCTGATCGGGTTCATGGACCGGACGGTCGCCGATCTGCCGTCGCCCCAAGCGCGGTTCGCGGGAAATCCGCACCTGTCCGGCCGAGACGGCGGTCAGACGCTCAACCTGCACCAGTTCGTGCGCGACGGCGTCGTCTTGCTGGGCCACGCACGCAGCGTGGAGGGCACAACGCTCCACCTGGCTCCGGACGCTCGCGAAGGCGTGGCGAAGTCCGACGCCTTCGAGGCCATGATCACCGGCAAGGTCGACGACTACATCGCACGTGAGGGAATCGACGCGCCGGTCGAGATCCTGCCAGCGCTGCGCGACGCCTTCGACGCCGAAGAGATCACCGAGCTCGACCTTGCCGCTGCCGGCATCACGACCGTCATCTGGGCGATGGGGTATTCCTTCGACTTCGGCATGGTGAAGGCACCGGTCTTTGACGAGGTCGGCTTCCCGATAGCGGAGCGCGGTGTGAGCCAGTCGCCTGGCCTCTACTTCGTGGGCATGCCATGGATGCCGGTCTGGAGCACGGGACTGCTCTACCGCGTGGGCGAGGTCGCGGAGCACGTGGCGGAGGACATCGCGGCGGGGTAGTGCATCAGGACGGCTGTCCGCTGCCCTACACCGGCCCGCGGCCCTCGAGTGCGGCGCTGACGGTCTCGGACACCCGCTTGACCCTGGTCGCGTCTCGCTTCGCAGTCGAGATCCAGTAGAGCGCCATCTGCCGCGCGCTCACGGTGAGGCCGTCGAAGCGCGCCCGTGCTCCGGCCCGCTCTAGAGCGTCGGCGAGGTCGGCGGGCACGACGAGGTTCTCGGCATCTTCGAGCACGCACCACGAGCCGTCCGCCTTCGCGGCCTCAATGACCGCGATTCCCGCAGGCGTCATGAGGCCCTCGGCGATCAACCGTTCCACGCGAGCCTTGTTGGTGCGCGCCCAGGTACCGCCACGCTTGCGCGGCGTGTACAGCACCGTGTAGCGGTCGTCGTCGAGCCGGCGCGCGGTGCTGTCGATCCAGCCAAAGCACAGCGCCTCCTCGACCGCATCGTCGTAGGTGAGCGCCGTGGCGTGGCCGCCCTTCTTCCCGATCGCGAGGTTCACACCCGGCGACGAAGCGTGGTTGTGCTTCAGCCAAGCGCGCAGCTCGGCGCGATCGGCCACGGCGAGGAGCGGGAGGTCCGCACCCGCGGGTTTGGTCGGCTTGTTAGCTGGCATGGCGCCTCCTTCGAGAGGATAGGTACCCGTCGACGACCGCGCCGTAAAGCAAGCGTCTTGACGCTAAGACGTCACAACGCTACGCTCGGCATCGAGGTGATTCGCATGGCTGATAGCCGAAGAACGACCGTATACCTAGACTCCGACCTTCACCGCGCGCTTCGACTGAAGGCGATCGAGACCGACAGCAGCATCTCCGACCTGGTGAATGGCGCGGTCCGTCAGACACTGATCGAGGACGCCGAGGACCTCGCCGCATTCGAGGACCGTGCCGCCGAGGCGACCATCCCGTACGGCGACTTTGTGATGGCGCTCAAGCGCGACGGCAAGCTGTAGGGCCGCCGGTAGAGGCCGCTACTGCGCAGGCTGGATCTCTGGTGGCTGCCAGCCACTGCCGCTTAGGATGCCGTCGATCTTGTCGGCTTGAGGCGCGAAGAGCCGCCAGGTCACCTCGAACCCTTGCCCCGCCTCGACCGGCAGCCAGTTGATGATCTGTGCCGAGTCGGTCGGCTCCGTGGACTGCAGGTAGAAATCGATCGAGCCGTCGGCGTTCTTGGCGAGCTGCGATGAGTTGCTGAAGGCGTAGCGGTTGAGCGCGTTGGGAATCAGCGCCCCTTTGAGGTTGTAGACCGTGAGTGACCAGCCTTCGTTGGTGGGTGGAGGCGACGTCATGTGCAGCACGTACGGTGTCGAGCCGGCCAACGCCTTCTTGTCGCGGTCGCTCCAGCTCATCGCGTAAATCGCCTGCTGCGGGACGAACGCGCCCAGCCCGATCTGCGAGATGACCGCGCGTAGCGTGTAGTCGGTGCCGTAGGTCCCGAAGCCGCCCAGCAGGTAGCCGTTGTGCTTGCCGAAGTCCTGCGCAAAGAGCTTCTTGGTGTCCTTCTGGATCTGCGCCGGGCCGGCGGCCACAGCGTCGGTGAGTCCGCGGACTGTCTCGCTGCTCAGCTTCGAGTCGGTCGATGGCGTCATCCCCGGACCGATGCCTACCTCGGCGAGCTTCTTGAGCTGGGCGTCGTCTGCCGCCGGTGGTGGGAACAGCTTGAGCTGCTCGCCCAGCGCGTCGTAGAACGCCATGCCGGCGGGCATCGGGGAGACGGTGGGCGATGTCTCGGGATTGGCGGGGGTCGGCGGCGTGTAGGTCGTGCCGTACTTGCTTAGGGGAGTGAGCGTGTAGCCGTCCTGGATCTTGTTGACGTTCGCTACATCGTCGGGCCCCTTGAGCTCAGTGGATCCGATGATCCAGATGCGGGAGTAGTCCACGTCGAGCCGCTGGGTGCCCGCCGGGATCGTAACGTCCTGCTGACCGGGTCCGGCGATCACGTAGTCGCCAGGTGCGGTGTTGCTCGCCGTCCCCAGGTTCTTGATGTTCTCGGTATACGGGTCGACCAGAGCCAGCACGAAGTAGTGGTCCGTGACCTGAGGAACGTGGAGCACCTGCGGCTCGCCGCTCAGGTCGAGCCACGCGATCGAGGACAGGCTCGTCGACCCCGGCGCCACGACCGCCTTGCTCCCGGCGTTGTTGGCACCCCTGACGTTGTTGAACTGGTTGACCGGTCCGTACGCACCCTGAGAAACGTTCACGCTGGTCATGGTCTGGAACGTGGAGTTGGTGACAAGAAGTGGCAGCCCGTAGGTGAAGGCCTCCAAGCCGAGCTTGTAGCCCTTCTCGTAGTCCGGAGTCCTGGGGGGCGAGGCGCTGGTGGCGCAGCCGGTCAGAGCTGCGAGCGTGAGAACGACAACCAGAATCAGCCTGCCTCGCGAACAGTGCACGTGGATCCCCCTCGGATTAGGCCCCGAGTATGTGTGTTCCCATCGGGCGTAGGTTCCCCGCGATACGTCTCACTGTGGGCGGTTGCCCAGGGGCCGGCATGGTAGTACCGTATGGTAGTACCAATGGTGTGACCAGAACGGAGTCCCACATGCCGGTTGAGAAGCTGAGCATCTCCCTCCCTGAGAGTCTCGCGCACCAACTCGACGAGCTGGCCGCCGAGGACGGCGTCACGCGCAGTGCCCTCGTGCGTGAGGCCACCGCGCGCTATGTCTCCTCTCGCGCCTCGGACGCTGAGGCGAGGCGTCATCGCGCCGGCGTCGAGCGTGCCGTTGCCGGCTTCGACGAGGTGGCATCGCTGTGGGGCGAAGACGATCGGCCGGCGCTGGAGTACCTCGCGGATGTCCGAGGTGCTGCGGCCGCACCCAACGAGCCCGAGGGCCCCGCAGGTGAGTGAGGGCAGGCTGGTCGTGCTCGACTCGTCCGTTGGCGTGAAGTGGATCAAGCCCGAGCCGGGTCGCGATCAGGCGCTGGCGCTGCTGAGCGAGCATCGTGACGGAACCGTGCGCCTTGTGGTCGCATCACAGTTCCTGCACGAGGTGGTCGCCGTCGCCGTAAGACGCGGCGGGGCGCCGCTGGGACGCAAGACGTGGGCGAGCCTCACCGCCGCAGAGCTGACCACGATCGGCCTCGACAACCGCCTGGCAGAGGCCGCCTTCGAGCAGTGCACGCTGCTGAACTGCACGTTCTACGACGCGCTCGCTCCTGCTCTCGCCGAGCAACTCGGCGCGGCGTTCTACTCGGCTGATGCGCGTGCACACGCGCGGTTCTCGGGCGTACGCTTGATCTAGCAGGGGTTCTTCGACGAGGGGAGCGACATGTCAGGCAGGGACAATGGCGCGGCGGCAGGCGCGGGAGCCGTCTACGGGCTCGGCTTCTTCGGCGCCGCCATCTACTACATCCAGACGGCCACCAGCTTCTTTGGCGGCCTGCTGGGATTCTTCAAGGCGTTCTTCTGGCCCGGGTTCGTGGTCTACGAGCTGATGAAGTTCCTCAGGATGTAGCTGGGAGGCCGCACGTCAGGACGGTTGGCGCTCGTCACCACCGACGACCCCGTGTTGCTCGAGCACGAGTTCGACCTCGTGCCGCTGCTCGCCGAGTTCGCCCGCCGAGAAGTGTCGGCAGAGGCCGTCGTCTGGCACAACCCGAGCGCTATTCGGAGTCAGTCTCTCGGCGGAGCAGATCTCGCACACCGCGAAGTCGGGGCAAAAGGGCCGGCAGATCGGCAGCGAGCCGGCGACCTCGACCAAACGCGTCGCAGCCTGGACCAAGTCGTCGAGAACGAGCGATTCGTCACGCCTCCCAGACATACACGACCTCTCGCAACACGCGATCCCGCAGGCGGGGACGCAGCAGCTGAGGCTCCACCCAGTCGACCTCCCTGCCGAGAATCGCCTCGGCGAACGCCGGAGGCTCCATGTAGGCGAATCCTTCCGGCTTGTGTGAGAACTCGACGAGCAGATCGACGTCGCTGGTGAGCGTCTGTGCGCCCAGCGCAAACGAGCCGAACACGCCGATTCGAGAGATGCCGCGCGCCGCGAGCTCGTTTGTGTGTTCTCGAACCCGTGCTGCGATCTCGCCAAGATCGCGCACCGGGCGCGCGGTGAGCGTCTCAGAGGCGTCGGCAGCCGACGCCGTGAAGTAGTCAGCGAGGGCCTCGGCAGCCAGGGGAAGGTTCTTCTCTGCTGGGGGTGCCGTGACGCCTAGCGCCTCAGCAGCAGCGGCCACCCGAGCTAGGCTCGCCGAGCGGTATCCGGTCGCCTCCCAGCGCGCAATCTGCTGCTGCGACGTGCCGAGGCGCTCGGCGAGTTCGCGTTGCGAAACCCCTCCGGCCTTGCGAGCGCCTAGGAGCGACGATCCGATGTCGAGAATGCTGCTCATGGCACAAAGGTACATCGATAGTGATGTAATGACAACATAGAAGATGTGTTTTGACGCGCAGCCGACATGCATGCCGCGCGGGCACTTGCTGGAATAGAGTAAAAACTCTAGCATGGGCATGCCAGTCCACGCATTCGTGGTAGTCGCACAGTCTCCCTGGAGAGGCGGATTACCACGGCACGGTTCGAAGAGGTACCGAAGTGACCAATCCAGCGACACGATCCTCCGACCCGGCACAACCCGAGGTCCGGTTCTTCAGCGGCTCGGGCAACTCGTACCGAGTAGCCACGTGGCTCGCATCCGCACTCGGTGCGGGGAGCCCCCGGCCGCTGGCTGAGGCTGCCGGCGATGCGGCGCAGTCGTCGCCCGCGCCCGACGGTCTTCTCGGCGTGGTGCTTCCGACACACGGTTTCACTGCGCCATGGGCCGCCTTCCGTGGCGCTCTAGCGCTGCCACGCGGCGACGGCCGATCGGCGTTCGTCGTCCCCACTCGTGCCGGCTTCATGCGGTTCGGGCTCAAAGTGCCGGGTGTTGATGGCTCCGCCGGCTGGGCGATCGCCGCCATCCTGCGCATGAAGGGCTACCGGATCCGAGGAGTGTACGCGGCCGACATGCCCAGCAGCTGGATCTCGCTGCACCCCGGCGTCTCGGACGCGCATGGGGCCAAGCTGCAGCAGCGGGCCCGGACCCGGGTGGAACGCATCGCCCAGAGTGTCTCGGGCGGGCGACACCTGAGCAGCTCGTATCCGTCGCTGGCGATCGGGCTGCTGCTGCTGCCGATCAGTCTGGGTTACCTGGCGGTGGGCCGGTTCGGCCTCGCGTCGCTGTTCTTCGCCGACGGCCGCTGCAACGGGTGCGCGGCATGTGCGAAGCGCTGCCCGATCGGCGCGATTGAGATGCGGGACACGAGGTCGGGGGCGCGGCCATACTGGCTGTTGCGCTGCGAGAGTTGTCAGCGGTGCATGGCGTACTGCCCGCGCCGAGCCGTCCAGGCCGCTTGGGTATGGGCCGTCGGGCTCTCGATCCTGGCGGGCGCCTTCGCCACCGCGCTGCTGGGGACTTCCGGCGACGTCGCGTGGTGGTCAGTCAGCATGCTGGTAGCGGTGATGCTTCTCGCCCTCGGCCGACCGATGCTCAACTTCGCGGGCCGACACGGACTCGGCGGCGTCTTGGGGTTCCCGACACGCTTCTACCGTCGCTACCATGAGCCGCAGACGTCGGTGGCGGAGCTTGCGGGCGCTGAGCGCCAGGCGCGCGAGGGCTTCCCTACTCAAGACTGATTGGAGCACGGCGATGTTTGTGGACGCAGAGGTGCGAGGTTATGGGTCCGCGGACCGCTCCGCGATTCTGGACCTGGCAGAGCGCTTCACCGAGTTTGAGCTTCCGCCATGGCGCTCGAAGCTTGAGATCGACGAAGCCAATCGTGAGATGCTCGCGGCGGCGCTGGACAGCGAGACCGCCGGCAGCGTCGTACTCGTTGCTGAGTGCGATGATCAGTTCGCCGGCTTCATCCATCTGCAGAACAAAGCCGACCACTTCACCAACGAGAGCGTCGGCTACATCGCCGACATTGCGGTACACCCCGGACACGAGGGTAAGGGCGTAGCCGGCCGTCTCCTTGATGCGGCGCAGGAATGGGCAATCGGCCAAGGTATGAGGACGATCACCTTGCAGGTGTTCGAAGGCAATCATCGTGCGGCCCGGCTCTATGAGAGGCACGGCTTTTCGCGAGACGTGATCCAGTACACGAGGGCTCTCGGGTAGTCGGCCCAGCCGATCCAACCGAACGGCGCCAAGGGGGTTATTCCGGTGGAGCACGCAACGTCAGTCGAGCAGATGTGGGAGGCGTTCGTTGAGGAGCGCCCAGACCTCGCGCGGCGCGGCGATGACTTCTCGGCGTGGCACTTCTGCGACAATCAGACGGATGCCGATGAGCTGGCCGAACTGGTGCTCTCCGGGCAGAAGCGGGCGACGGCGGGAGCGCTCTGGTCCTACGAGGCAGAGGGTGAGCCGGTCCCGCAGGTCGGCGACCTGAGCCTGATCATCTATTGGGATGGTCGGGCGTGCTGCGTGATCCGAACCACGGACGTCGAGGTCGTTGCGTTCGACTCGGTCAGCGCCGATTTCGCTGCCACCGAAGGCGAGGGTGACGGGTCGCTCGACTACTGGCGCGACGTGCACCGTGCCGCTTTTGGGCGCGAGTTCGCCGACACCGACCGTGAGGTCGGGCCCGACATGCCCGTGGTGTGCGAACGCTTTGAGGTCGTCTTCCCGCTGCAGAGCGCCGACTGAGCACGAGGCCGTCGGCCTTCTAGGAGCCCGAACGCTCCGCCACGTTGTACTCGACCTCGGCGATCTCGAATTTGCCGTATGTGAAGTCGCCCTTGGGCAGGTGCCAGATCGCGACGGTGCCCGTCGGGAGCTTGCGCCCGTCGACGTCCTTCCAGCCTCCGATAGGGGTCGACCAGCGCAGCCGATTCTCGCTGCCAACCACGCTGCCGGGATCGAGTTCGGGCGCGCCCATGCCCGTCAGGTCCGCAGTGCGAGCGCGGTCCGAAGAAACAAAGTTGGACAGCGCCCCCGACTCGTCGAATGACAGATCGGCCGAGATCGTGTTTCCGGCGTTGGACCACGTCGCCCGCAAAGTGCGTGCGTCGAGTTCCTCCCACTGGATCTCGGCGTCGAGGACCGTGGCCGGTGCGAGCAGCAGCATGTCGTTGAAGAGGGTGACCGTCTCGGCGCGCGTCAGCTCGGGACCGCTCTCGTTGACGATGTGCGCGAGCGACGCGATCTTCACATTGAAGGTCGCCGACGGGCCCACGTAGCGGTGGTACGCCACAGCCGGCACGCCGAACATCGACATGTTCGCGAGGAACAGCCGGGCGGGCGGCGAGGCGGTGCTCTGCTGCTCGATCAGTCCGGTCATGTACGGCTTGTCGGGCCCGCTACGCAGCCCGCCGTCGAACACGAGCCGGTAGTCCTTCACCCGCGGCTTGCCAACGACTCCCGCGAATCGCAGATAGCGCCGGATCTGCTCGGGGAGAGGCGCGAGATCCGCCTCTGTCACGATCGATGTGCCGCCTGCCGAGGCCGCCAAGCACTGCCGAGCATCCCGGTTGTAGAGCGCCTGGAAGCTCCACGGCGCTGCAGCGAGCGCCGAGACCACGACGGGCACAAGTACGATCGCGTTGGCCAGCAGGCCGAACTTGGCGTCACCCCACGCTGCGACGATCACGATCGTCGAGCACAGCAGGCCAAATGCCGCTGGCACCCACCACCGACGCGGCCTCACCAGCAGCATCAACGCTGCTACAGCGAACAGAATCGCTGCCGCGAGCCAGAGAACGCCCAGCGGACGCGATATCGGCTGGAGCTGGTCGAGTGTGGCCAGGTCGAACGCTTTGGCAAAGCCGAGGAACGAGATGAACCCGTTGAAGGCGAGTATGGCGGCGAGCACGTACTTCATGACAACAACCCTCTTCGCTTTCGTTCTACGGTGCTGGTACGACATCGACCAGGTGCGGTCGGAAGATCTCCAAGATCAGCTTGGCGCCTCGGCGGACGTCCTCCTCGGTCGAGCCACCGCCGGTCGCTTCCAGGTACGCGAGCCACTGGTCGCCGACGACCCAGCTCGCGAGCACCAGGTCATCGACGCTGGTACCGGGCAGCGGCCTGGCCACGCCCGCGGCGATCCAGGCCTCGATGAGCGCTCGGAAGAAGGCGACGCGGCGCGCCTGCACTTCTCGGTAGCGGTCCCGGATCGCATCGTCGGCTTGGACCAGCCACGGCATCTCACGCTGGAAGAAGCGGTACTCCCACTGCGCGTCGAAGCTCTCCTCGAGCAGGCTCATGACGGTCTCGGGAGAGGGAGGAGCCGCGCCGGCACGCTCCCACACCTCGTCGTAGGTCTTCAGCGCTCGTTCGTACGCGCTCAGGATGATCTCCTCCTTGTTGCGGAAGTGGTAGTAGAGGTTGCCCGGGCTGATGCCGGCGGCCTCGGCGATGTGATTGGTGCTCACTGCTGCGGTGCCGCGCTCGTTGAACAGCACGATGGCCACGTCGACGATGTGTTCCTTGGTGCTTCTGCGTGCCACGGTCTTCCTCCCGATCCTGGGGTGCCTACGCGATCTAGAGTGCTTGCTCTACGCCGACCGGTCAACTCCTGGCTAGGCGTGCTCGACCACGGGTGCGCGCCGCAGGCTGACGGCCTGCTCGCGGGTCGGATAGCCTGCACGGAAGGCGAGCACGACCTCGTTGGCACCGCCCAGATCAGTCAGCGCCGCGGCGTACTTGCCCGGCACGCCGGCAACAACCTCGCGGTCCCGCAGCGTGAGCGCCTGCGAGATCGGCTGGAAGACGACGCCCTCCGCCGCTGCCGCAAGCTGCATGCGCTGGTAAGTGCGCCCGGCCTCGATCCAGGCCGTGCGGTCTCCCGAACCGCCTACAGTGAGCAGCCCGACTGCTGGGGCGGTATCGCACTGCGACTCCTTCGTGGTCTTCGCCCACTCCTTGTCGAAGTCGTCCGGTGTCGGCGGGAAGAGGCCGAGCACGAGCGCGCCGATCGGTGGAAGGTTCGCTCCTCGCACCGTGATTCCCTCGCGGGTCCGTTCGGCCTCGTCGCCGCGCAGGCGGTACCAGCGGTGGCTGTCGCGCTGGATGGTCTTGTCGGCGACGTAGTCCCGGGTGGCGTCGAAGCTGAGCTGGCCGAAGCGCGCCCTCACGCCCTGCGCGGTCAGCCACTTCGCGCCCACGCCCGCCGAGACCAGCGCAGAGAGCGACTCGAGCGCCGCCGACGGGACCTGCCGCTTGGTGTCGTAGGGCGCGCGGTTGGTGCGCCGCTTCGCGATCGCCCCGGCCAGACTCGCGTGGTCACGAGCATCCGCCTTGCGGTCCGCGAAGCGCAGGCGTGCGAAGGGGAGTCCGTCGCTGCTCGACGCGTATTCGACGTCGACCGGGGTTCCGAGGTCGGCCGCGGCGACAACGGCGTTCTCGACAGCGCAGCCCAGAGACATGTAGAGCTCTCTGCTCCGAGGGTCCGCCGCGCCCATCCCTCGGCCCGCGTCCGCGAGAACCTCGATGGCTCCGTCGCTCGTGCGGAAGCGCCAGGGCTGCGTGTTGTGCGAGTTAGCCGCGAACGTCGCAGCGAGCAGGATGCGGTCGATTCCCGCCGCATCCTTCCAGGCCCGCCGCGCTGCGTCGGTCTCGCGCGCGTCCTTGCCCGACGCGACGCTGACGACTCCGCCCACAGCTGCCACGGTGCCGACCGCGGTGGCGCCCAACAGGAACTCTCGTCTGCTCAACATGCTGGCACTTCTCCTTCGCTTTCGAACCCCTCCCGGCGCACCCGCCGAGTAGAGCATTTGCTCTAACCTAGGAGTAGAGTAATAGCTCTAACAAGTGGTGTCAAGGGGTCAGATTGACGGAGAATCGGGGGCTCAGCTCGACGGACTCTCAGCTCTTCGGTCGCATCCCAAACAGGAACCGTAGCGGCCCGACTCGGCGGACGACCTCGTAGAGAGCGAAGCTCGTCGCGACGGATCCGACCAGGATGACGACCCACTGAACCGCGCCGCCGATCGGCGTCCTCACGACGAACCAGGCCAGCACCACAATCGCCGTCTGGTGGAGGATGTAGACCGGGTACGACGCCTCGGCGAGGTAGGAAAGCGATCCCGAGGGCCGATCGAGGTAGCGCCGCCCCGCGCCGAGCATCCCGATCAGCATCGTCCACACGCCGAACATTCCCAGGTAGTTGACTACGGTGAGCTGGACGGACGGGTCCGGCAGCCCGTTTCGCCACTGCCAGGCCCCGATGTACGCAGCACACAGAAGGGTTCCGATACCGAGAGCGGTGAAGCGGTGGCGTTCCGCGGACTCAGCGAAGTCATCGTCGGCGATCACAACGAAGCCGAGTATGAAGATGACGAGGAAGTAGACCGCGCGCTTGCCGAAGAGCTCGGGCATTCCCTCGGCGAACCAGAGGATCGCCGGCGGAAGGAGCCACCAGGCCGGTTGCGCGAGTTTGCGCGCCCAAGCGCCGACGCGCGTACCTCCGCGGTCCGAACGCCCCCACGCGAAGACAGGTAGCACCACCATCGAGAACACGAGCAGGAACAGGATGAACCACAGCTGGCCCACTCCGAAGCCGCCGTAGTAGTCGCCACCGTCGTGGATATTCCAGCGCAGGAAGTCGAGGCTCGTGATGTAGTGCTGAAAAGTCTCGGCGTACCCCGAGTTGTATCGCGCGCCGACGTACGTCTGTGGCGGCATGATCACGAGTATCCCGAAGAGCAGCGGCACTCCAAGACGCGTCCAGCGCTCGCGCGCGAACGTCCCCGGGCTGCGCTTCGCGAGCGAGAAGTACGCCGAGCTTCCGGCGAGCAGGAAGAGCAGAGGCATTTGCCAGCGGTCGACGAAGGCCAGTGCGTAGTTGATGGACATCGACAGGTGTGGGCTCTTCACGTAGAAGTCCTCGCCGGCGTTGAAGACGCGCGACGTATGGAACGGAAACAGCAGCAGCACGGCCAGCACGCGCAGCCAGTCGATGTAGTGGAGCCGACGTGACATCGAGACCTCCCCCGTGGCCGATGGTAGTACATGAAACTGGGGTCGTCAGCACCGCCGCGCGGCACCCCCAACGACTCGGGCCTCAGACGTCGGGTACGATGGGGAGTAGCGTCCGCCGGACGAGGTGGGCGGCTTCATCCAGAGGGGAGTTGTGAGCGAACGATGACCGAACAGCCTTCACCGCCCATCGACGCCCTCGTTTCCGAGATCGGCTCCACCACCACGGTGCTCAGCGCCTTCTCCGGCCTCGCCGACTACCCCGCCACGACACCGCGACTGGTCGCACAAGGCTTCGCGCCCACCTCCGTCGCCGAGGGCGACGTGGGTATCGGCGTGGCGGCGGCCCGGGCACAGCTTGAGGCCCAGCTTGGCCCGATCGATCCGACCGTGACGCTGGCGACCTCCTCGGCAGCCGGCGGTCTTCGCATGACCGTGCACGGGCTCACCACGCGCATGACCGCGCAGGCGGCGCGCGAGGCGGCGCTCGGAGCGGGCGCGGTCGTGAAGTACCAGACCGCGGGCAAGCTGCGCGACGCCGACCTCGCGCTCATCGTCGACGCCGACCCCAG
>CAZIPT010000016.1:0-36539 GCA_964541375.1 uncultured Eubacteriales bacterium | reverse complement strand
GTTCACCAAGCGACCCACCGGCGACGTGCTGGCGATAGACCGTATCGTCGAGATCCACCGGCGTCTTCCTGATACGCACCTGGTGATGCACGGCTCGTCGAGCGTGCCGCAGGAGTGGCTTGCGGTCATCCGCGAGTTTGGCGGCGACATGAAGGAGACGTACGGCGTGCCCTTCGACGAGATCCGAGAAGGCATCAGGAACGGCGTACGCAAGGTCAACATCGACACCGACATCCGTCTCGCGATGACCGGAGGGATGCGTAGCACCCTGCCCGAGGTTCCCTGCGTCTTCGACCCCCGCGTATTCCTGAAGGCCGCTCGGCAGGCGACCCGCGAGCGGTGTGCCGAGCGCTTTGTGGCCTTTGGCTCGGCAGGGTGGGCAGGCCGCATCAAGCCGATCGCCCTCGAAGTCATGGCCGAGAAGTACGGTTTCTGAGCGCTCAGCTGGCGTATCTGAATGGTATCCTTTCCCCGCGCCTGCGAGGGCGCCAACGCACGCGTATCGATGACCGGATGATCGAGCACGTCCCTCCCCCGTGATTGGAGCGCCGCCATGCCGGACTTCTCGGCAGTAGAGGCCAAGGCCGCCCGCATGCGAATCGACATCGTCGAGATGATCGCCGAGGCTGGCAGCGGCCATCCCGGGGGATCTCTCTCGGCAGCCGACATCGTCGCCACGCTGTACTTCGGCGATGTGCTGCGCTACGACGCCGCGCAGCCGCTCTGGCCGGAGCGCGACCGCTTCATCCTCTCGAAGGGCCACGCGGGTCCGGTGCTGTACGCAGCGCTCGCTGAGGCCGGCTTCTTCGGCCGCGACGAGCTGAAGACGCTCCGCAAACTCGGCTCGATGCTGCAGGGTCATCCCGACTCCCGCAAGACGCCCGGCGTCGAGGTTTCGACCGGGTCGCTCGGCCAGGGCCTGTCGATCGCTTCAGGCCTCGCTGCCGGTCTCCGCGGAGGAGAGGTGCCCGAGCCGTCTCACGACGACCGCACGGTCTACTGCCTTCTCGGCGACGGGGAGCTGCAGGAAGGGCAGGTGTGGGAGGCGGCGATGTTCGCGGCGCACGAAGGCCTCGCCAACCTCGTCGCGATCGTCGATCACAACGGGCTGCAGATAGACGGCGCGTGCAACGAGGTGATGTGCCTCGGCACAGTCGCCGACAAGTTCCGCGCGTTCCACTGGCACGTCACCGAGATCGACGGCCACGATGTCGCGGCCATCCATGGAGCGCTCCTCGCAGCCAAAGCGTACGCCGACGGCCCGGCCGTCATCATCGCCCACACCGTGAAGGGCAAGGGCGTCTCGTTCATGGAGGGCGAAGCCGGCTGGCACGGCAAGGCCCCGTCGTCCGAGCAGGTCGCAATCGCTGTCGGGGAACTTACTCCGCTGACCGAGGGGAGTGCCTCATGAGCAACAAGGCAACGCGTGAAGCACTCGGAGAAACACTCGTCGAACTCGCCGACGAGGGCGTCGATGTCGTAGCCGTGGAGGCCGACCTCTCCAAGTCGACCACCACCTTCAAGCTCGCCGAAAAGTATGAGGAGCGGTTCTTCAACGTGGGAATCGCCGAGGCGAACATGATGGGCGTCGCCGCGGGCCTCGCTGTCGCCGGCAAGACCGCGTTCACCGGCTCGTTTGCTGTCTTCGGCACCGGCCGCGCCTACGACCAGATCCGCAACACGGTCTGCTACGCCGACCTCAACGTGAAGATCACGCCCACTCACGCCGGCATCACCGTCGGCCCTGACGGCGGCAGCCATCAGATGATCGAGGACCTCGCGCTCATGCGCGTGCTTCCCGGCATGCGCGTGCTCGTGCCGGCCGACTACCACTCGGCGAAGGCGGCCATCCGCGTCGCCGCCGAGACCCCCGGGCCGTTCTACGTTCGACTGGGCCGGGCGACGCTGCCCGAGGTCTACCCAGCCGAGGTGGAGCTCGAAGTCGGCGGTGCAAACGTGCTGCGACACGGTACCGACGTCACGATCATTGCCTGCGGCGTCATGGTCGCCCAGGCGTTGGCAGCCGCAGACCGGCTTAAGGCTTCTGAGATCTCGGCGGAGGTCATCGACGCCTACTCGATCAAGCCGCTCGACGAGGACACGATTCTGGGAAGCGCGCGCAAGACCGGCGCGGTGGTCACGTGCGAAGAGCACAGCATCATCGGTGGCCTCGGCTCAGCGGTCGCCGAGCTTCTGGGCGAGCATGCGCCGCACAGGATTGTGAGAATCGGCGTTCGCGACGTGTTCGGGACCTCGGGCGAACCCGACGAGCTGATGGCCCACTACGGCCTCACCGCCGCAGACATCGCGGGTGCGGCGGAGTCGATCGTCAGCCGCTAGGCGACACAGAGGGCACGTGCCGCCGCAGCATCTCCACACGACCTACATGGGCACTTGGCGGTTGCGCCACGCGCTCTTTGGTAAACTCTCTTGAGGGAATCGTCGCAATCGAAATGGAGCATCCCTTTGACTGACATGAGCGACGCGTCCGCTCGAACGGGCACTATTGCCCCGGACGCCGCGGTTTTGCCGCGCACTGGCCCTTCAATGATCAGCCTGAAGGGCGTCTCCAAGTACTACATCCCGGAGAAGCCAGCCTTGGACGACGTCAACGTCGACATCGGCGCGGGCGAGTTCGTATTCATCGTAGGCCACTCGGGATCCGGCAAGTCGACCTTCATTCGTATGCTTCTTCGGGAGCTCAGCCCCAGCCGAGGGCAGATCATCGTTGCCGGCCAGGACCTGGGCAAGATGAAGAACTGGAAGGTGCCGTACCTGCGCCGCAATATCGGGTGTGTGTTCCAGGACTTCAAGCTGCTCCCCAACAAGACCTCGTTTGAGAACGTCGCTTTCGCACTCGAGGTCATCGGCAAGTCCAAGCACGTCATTCGGACCCAGGTGCCGGAGGTGCTCAGGCTGGTCGGCCTTGAGGACAAGATCGACAACTACCCCGACGAGCTCTCAGGCGGAGAGCAGCAGCGCGTCTCGATCGCCCGCGCCTTTGTCAACCGGCCGCCGCTACTGCTGTGCGACGAGCCCACGGGTAACCTCGACCCGCAGACTTCGCTCGGCATCATGAAGCTGCTGGAGCGCATCAACAAGACAGGTACAACGGTCCTTGTTGCGACGCATGACCGCGACATGGTCGACAACATGCGTCGACGCGTCATCGCCTTGGACAATGGAAAGATCATCCGAGACCAGGACCGAGGAGTGTACGGCTATGCCGATTAACATCGGGTATTTCGCGCGCGAGTCGTTCCAGAACTTCCGGCGCAACTGGGCGATCACCCTGGGTGCGGTTATCACGATCTACCTGTCCCTCCTGCTGGTCGGCGTCTTCCTCGTTACCGGCGTCATCGTCAACAGCGTCGTGAAGTCAGTTGAGGACAAGGTCACGATCCAGATCTTCCTGAAGGACGGCGCCACGACACAGGACGTCAACTCGTTGCAGCAGTCTCTGCTTGCCGAGGACGCCCTGGTCGAAGGGGTCTCGTACACCAACAAGGATCAGGCGCTCGCAAAGTTCAAGAAGGACATGGCGCAGAGCCCCGAGATCATCCAGCAGCTCGAAGGCAACCCTCTGCCGGCATCGCTCGACGTCACTCTCAAGGATCCCAGGACTGTTGAGCAGATGGTCGCGAAGATCAAGGCGAACGCGATGTTCGTCAAGGTCGCCGACCGTCCTGACAATCCCGAGGAGTCGTTGAAGTACGGTCAGCAGATCGTCAAGAAGCTCTTCGCGTTCACGCGCGTGCTCCGCTGGCTCGAGATCGCGTTCGTGGCGATGCTCGCGGTCGTATCGTTGATTCTGATCAACAACTCGATCCGCCTGGCGATCTACGCTCGCCGCAAGGAGATCGGCATCATGCGTCTGGTTGGTGCCAGCAACTGGTTCATCAGGACGCCGTTTTTGCTCGAGGGGCTGTTGCAGTCCCTGATTGGCGCAGGCCTTGCAATTCTCTCTATCGTTGGACTGCAAGCGCTCATCATGCCTCGGCTCGGTGAAGCCCTTCCGTTCCTTCCCGTGGGAATGAACGGTGGAGCCACCCTTCAGATATCCGCTGCGCTTGTCGGCGCCGGAGTCATCATCGGTCTGGCCGGATCAGGGTTTGCGCTCAGCCGCTACCTGAAGGTCTAGACTGCTCGTCCTTTGGGACGACAAACGAAAGCGGTACAGCTACATGAACAGGACCACCAAGGTCATCCTCGCCGTGTCGATGAGCGTCATCCTCCTTTCGATGGGATTCATCGGCGGGTTCGCCGTCTCCAAGGTGTCACCGGGCTTCGGGGGCTGGTCAACCGGTTCCTCGCCGAGCAGCCCCGCGAGCAAAGTCGGTTCGGCTGTAGAAGAGATCAACCAGCTTCTCAAGCAGCGTGCGCTTGAGCCGCCGAGCGAGACCTCGGCGACGGCGGGAGCGATCCAGGGACTGCTTGAGAGCGGCGGGGACAAGTACGCCACCTACTTCAACAAGACGCACTACAAGGCGTTCAATGAAGAGACGATGGGTGCCTTTGGGGGCATCGGAGTCGTTCTCGGCCAGAACAAGGACGGCCAGGCGTATATCGTCGAGGTCTACAAGGACACTCCGGCCTCGCGGGTAGGCATGAAGGCGGGTGACATATTCCTGTCGATCGACGGCGTGACCCGGGACAAGTGGACGACGGAGGAAGTCGTCAAGCGCGTTCGTGGTGAGGCCGGAACCAAGGTCAAGCTGGTCATGTCCCGCCCTGGGAAGGACGTTCACGCCGAGCCCACGGACCATACGTTCGACATCACGCGCGAGGAGATCATCTACCCCAATATCAAGTCAGAGATGATCGGCGACATCGGCTACATCCGGCTCGGCCAATTCAACGCCAAGGCTGCCGACGACATCAAGAAGGCGGTCCAGGATCTCACCGGCAAGGGCGCAAAGGGCCTTGTGCTCGACCTTCGTGACGATCCCGGTGGACTTCTCGACCAGGCCGTTGATGTCTCGTCGTTGTTTATCGCAGACGGCGCGATCGTTCGCGTCGATGAGCGCAACAAGCCCGAGCAGGTCATCAACGCCACCGGTCGCAAGATGACTGACCTTCCGATGGCTGTGCTGATCAACGGGGATTCCGCGTCGGCCAGCGAGATCACCGCCGGCGCTCTGCAAGACTACGCCCGAGCGACGCTTGTCGGCGAGAAGTCGTTCGGTAAGGGGAGCGTGCAGACCATTGAGGAGCTGCCCGACGGTGGAGCGGTGAAGTTCACCATCGCTCACTATCTGACGCCGCTGAAGCGTGTCATCAACGGAGTCGGCCTGACGCCTGACATTGTCGTGGTGATGGACCGCGAGAAGCAAGCTGAGCACAAGACCGATACGCAGCTGCAGCAAGCGCTCGAGGCCGTGCAGAAGAAGATCAAGGCCGGGAAGTAGAGGCCTAGTCCTCGTCGTCCTCGTCGTCGAGTACGATGATCGACTCGAAGTCGGGGATCGTCTCCTCGAGAAGCAGGTGCGGGCGCTTGGGCTCGTCGGAGTCGTCGTCCGTCTCCGGAAGCGAGACAAGCCTCAGCGTGGTTCCGTCCCCAAACAGTGTGAATCCCCAGCTGTCAGCGCTGAGCTGCTCGAAGTCGAGGTAGCGGAACGACAGAACGTTGAGGAACAGGCAGTCGTTGACCACGATTGTCGAGGACTCGGGGTCAGCCATGAGCTTCACCAGGGCCGCGCGGCCTTCGCTGACTATGTCTCCGTGCACCGTGAACGAATACTCGAGGTTCTCGATGGTCTCGAGGGCTCTGAGCATGTCACGAGGATGTGTAAGCGTGCCGCTGCCGATCAGGCAGGGTGCGAGGTCGCGACGGGGATCCATTTGGCGGCTCCAGTGCGTGGTGCGACGGTTCGTTTGAGGGATTGTAGCACCCTCCGTGCCGACGGAGGGTGGGCGCTCGCCGTGCGGTAGACTGGGAATGACGCACGGGTCATTCGAAGGGAGCGCTGTGGGCGGCAGGAGGCGCGGCGCAAAGGCTCGCTCCGGAGGGCAGATCGTCGGCCGCCTCTCGATGACCCGCCACGGCTACGGATTCGTCGAAGCTTCGGAGGGCGACTTCTTCATCCCCGCCAAAGACATCGGCGGCGCCATGCACGGCGACATGGTCGCTGTGCGGCCCGAAACCCATCGTGGACGCCAGGGCCGCGCTGGCGCCATCGCGAAGATCATCGAGCGAGCCAACACCACTTTGGTCGGCCGTTTCGATCGGCACGGGACCATCGGAATCGTCTCGCCGGTCGACCGCCGCATCCGCCACGACGTATTCGTCGCCCCGAGCGGCATGGGCGAGGCCGAGAGCGGCGACATCGTTGTGGTCCGGCTGACGGCCTACCCGTCGCGGAACTCCTCGGCACAGGGCTACATCGAGGAGATAGTGGGCCGAGAAGGCGACCCGGGAATCCAGATCGAGATCATCATTCGCGAGCACGGCCTGCGAACCGAGTTCCCTGAGGCCGTCGCACAAGAGGCCGCCGCGATCAGGCTCGATGTCGCCGAAGCGCTGGCTTCGGAGCCCGACCGCGCCGACATCCGCGAGCGGTTCACCTTCACCATCGACCCGGCCGATGCGCGCGACTTCGACGATGCGATCTCGATCGAACACGCCGAGGACGGACGGGTGCGACTGGGCGTCCACATCGCGGACGTCAGCCACTACGTGCCGTGGGACTCGTCGATCGACTGCGAAGCGCGCATGCGAGCGACCAGCGTCTACCTGGTCGATCGTGTGCTGCCGATGCTTCCTGAGGAGCTCTCCAACGGCATCTGTTCGCTCAACCCGGGCGAGGACCGCGTGTCCTTCTCGGTGGATATGACGCTGTCGAAGGACGGCGTTGTCGAGGAGTACAAGATCTTCCCGTCCGTGATGCGCTCGGACAGAAGGTTCTCCTACGGGCAAGTCGACGCCTGGCTCTCCGGAGACGAGCCGTTCCCTGACAAGCCGAGCGAGCTGGCGATACGCGAGTTCGCGCGGGTCTCAGCGAAGCTGGGCGAGCGGCGCGTGGCCCGGGGAGGCCTCGACTTTGAGACCGTCGAGGCCAAGCTCCGGCTCGACCCCGACGGCACCCCACTTGAGGTTGTGCTCAGGGAGCGCACAGTCGCCACGAATTCCATCGAGGAGGCGATGATCGCTGCCAACGAGGTCGTCGCCCGTCACATGCGCGACGCCAAGGCGCCGATGGTCTACCGCATCCACGAAGACCCTGATCCCGAGGCGCTCGACCGGATCGCGGTGGTCCTGCGCGAGTTCGATTACCCCATAAAGGACATCCACGGCGCGTCTCCGGCCACGTTCCAGCGCATCGTGAAGTTCGCCCACGGCCGACCTGAGAAGCTGCTCATCAACTCGCTGCTGCTGCGTGCGCTGGAGCGCGCACGCTACGTCGACTACCTCGCGCCGCACTTCGGGCTCGCCAGCGCCGCATACACGCACTTCACGAGCCCCATCCGACGCTATCCCGACCTCATCGTCCACCGGCTCCTCAAGGCGCAACTGCGCGGCACCCTCGTGACCGAGCCCGACACCGCAGGTATGGTTCCCGAGCTCACGTGGCTCGCCGAGCACTCCAGTCACATGGAGCGCGAAGCCGAGATGGCCGAGAACGACTCAGTCCGATTCAAGCTCTGCGAGCTGATGGCCCAGCACGTCGACGACGTCTTCCCAGGCATCATCACCGGCGTGACCAACTTCGGCCTCTTCATCCAGCTCGCCAACACGGCCGAAGGCTTGGTTCACATCGACTCCCTCCCCGGTGACCACTATCGCTACGAGGCGACCAAGCACTGGCTCTTTGGCGAGAAGCACGGTGAGAGATACCGGCTGGGTCAGGCGGTGGACGTCCGCGTCGTCAACGTGTCGCTCGGCGATTCGCGCATCGACCTGGAACTCGCCTAGGGTCAACCGGCGCTGGGCCGCCGGCGGTAACGTCTGAGTAACTCTCTTTGGCCACTCCCGCAACGCAACGCTCAGGACCGCTCTCGCTGCGGCATGCTCGGAGTGCCTGAAGTCGAAGTGTGGGAGGCCGCAATGTATGACGTCGCGATCGTGGGAGCCGGACCGGCAGGGGCGACCCTGGCGCGATTGTTGGGCGACCGTTTTCGGGTTCTTCTGGTGGATCGACGACGTCTCGACCTCGACCCCTCCGCAGACAAGCTCAAGAAGACGTGCGGCGGCCTGCTCGCCCCCTCGGCACAACACGAACTCGCCCGCCAGGGGCTCGGCGTGCCGGCCAGAGTCGTCGTCGGGCCCCAGCTCTTCGCTGTCAGGACGCTCGATCTGGCCGCCGATCTGGAGCGGCTCTACCAGCGCTTCTACGTGAATGTCGACCGCGAGTCGTTCGACCGCTGGCTAGCGTCGCTGGTTCCCGACTGCGTGGAGACCGGGTACGGCTGGCGGCTCACCGACCTCCAACGGGACTTCGAGGGCTGTTTCCTGCGATTCACGACCGCCCAGGGCGGTGACGCCGGCGTTCGAGCGCATCTTGTGGTAGGAGCCGACGGTGCCTCATCGTTGGTGCGGCGTCTTGCCTTCCCGGACACCCCCGCACCGGATCGGTACTCGGCGATTCAGGCTGAATACGAGAGCTCTTCGTCGGACGCGTCCTACGGCGCGGTATTCGATGCCAGACTCACCGATTTCTACGGCTGGACGATACCGAAAGGGGACTCGCTGCTCGTCGGCGCGGCCTTTCCCGCAGGCGAGGGGCTGATGTCGGGATTCGACACCATGGTGCAGCGGCTGCGCTCCAACGGGATGCGCTTTGGGAGCAGGACCGGCCTCTCATCCGCGATGATCTCGCGGCCGACGAGCCTCGAGCATCTGTGTCCGGGAAGCCGAGGTGTGCTTCTGGTCGGCGAGGCCGCTGGCTTCGTCAGCCCGAGTTCGGCCGAGGGTATCAGCTACGCGCTGAGAAGCGCCGCGGCTCTCGCCCGCGCGGTCGAGCCGGGGCTACAGGGCGCCGACGCCCGCTACCGCGCAGCCGCCTGGCCACTCGCGTTGGATGTCGGCTTCAAGGCACTGAAGTCGTCGGCGATCTACGGGCCGACGACGCGGCGGCTCATCATGCGGAGCGGGCTGGGAGCGATTCCCGAGCGGCGCTGCCCGAGCGGAGTTCCTGCGGCGCGACTCGCTCGCTAGGGACAGGGTCCGAACAGAGTCGGCGGGGCAAGCCACATCAAGCGGCCGGCTGGCATCTTGGCGTCGGTGATCTCCACGAGCGCGACGGCACCCTTGCGGAGGTCCAAGTCGCCTTCTCCTGTCAGCTGAGAGAGCACCTCACACATGCTGGGGTTGTGCCCAACGATCGCCAGCCTACTGACCCGGGGTTTCTGTGCGAGCAGAACACGTAGGTCGTTCAGGTCGAAACTGTGGCCCAGCCGGTACTCCTCCTCTATCGGCACACCTCCGCCCAGCGCCTTGTCGAGAATCGCGGCCGACTGAACCGCGCGGACAAGCGGGCTCGTGAGGATCTTCTGCGGCGAAAGAACACCCGCTGAGATCAGGGAGTCGACAGCCGTCGCGAAACGCACTCGACCGGTTCGCGTGAGCGGCCGGAGGTCGTCGTCCTTGCGCCACGTACTCTTGCGCGCGGCTGTCGCGTGGCGAACGAAATAGAGCTTCATTCGGGCCTCTCATCGCAGGTTCGTCTTTGCGCCGACTGCGTTGTGCCGTCTTGGCCGGCGTGTACGGGTAAATGTACCCGAAGTGAGTCGACGACCCTCAAGTGGTGACGCGTCGCGACCACGGCTAGACTGAGTCTCGTCCGACATTCGATTCGGAGGTCATTTCATGCAGAAGAAGGACCTGGCATTTCTCTCGGCGCTGGTAGAGGCACCGTCTCCCTCGGGATTCGAGCAGCCTGCCGCGCAGGTGTTCCGCGACCGTCTGGTCGGCGTGGCCGACGAGGTGGACACGAACGTAATGGGCTCAGTCCACGCGCTGCTCAAGGGTGCCAAGAGCGGCGTCTCGGTCATGCTGGCGGCCCACATCGATGAGATCGGCATGATGGTCAACTATGTGAACGCCGAAGGGTTCATTTCCTTCGCGGCGATTGGCGGCGTCGATGCAGCGATTCTTCCCGGCATGCGAGTGAAGGTGCACACAGCGGATGGCGAGCTGCTCGGCATCATGGGACGCAAGCCGATCCACCTGATCGAGGACGACGAGCGCAAGACGGTGACCAAGATCGACAAGCTGTTCATCGACATCGGGCTCTCGGGCGACGAGGTAAAGAAGCGCGTCCGAATAGGCGATCCGATCACGTTCGATGTGGGTATGGAGACGTTCGGTGACGACCTGGCCGTCTCGCGAGCGTTCGACGACAAGATGGGCGCGTGGATCGCTGCACGCGTACTCGAAGAAGTGAAGAAGGCCGGCGGCGCGCCCGGCGATCTGGTTGCAGCCGCGACCGTCCAGGAAGAGATCGGCATGCGGGGCGGCACGACGTCGGCCTACGGCGTCGATCCCGAGGTCGGTATCGCGGTCGAGGTGGGACACGCGACCGACTACCCCGACATCGACAAGCGCAAGCACGGTGAGGCGACCTGTGGAGCCGGCCCGATCATCGCACGCGGCCCGAACATCAACCCTGCCCTCTTCGAGCTCTTGGTCAAGGCCGCCGAGAAGGCCAAGGTGCCCTACCAGCTGGGTGCCGAGCCGCGCGGAACAGGCACCGACGCCAACGCGATCCAGCTGTCCCGAGGCGGCAAGGCGGCCGCCCTCATCTCGATACCGCTGCGCTACATGCATACGCCGACGGAGGTTCTGTCGCTCAAGGATCTCGACTTCGCGGTGAAGCTGCTGACTCGGTTCGTGCTCGACCTCAAGCCAGGCACGGACTTCACTCCGTAGTCCGGGTTCACGCCACACGTCAGACCGCGAGCCGTCCCGGGTGGGGCGGCTCGCGGTCGTGACTAGTGGGTCTTATCGGCTCTGTGTCTGAAGAACCCGATGAGCTTCTTCGCAAGGGTGTAGATGCTCGCGACGATGAAGAGCGCCAGAATTGCGGCGGCGAAGAGAAGGAACATCGGTTCCTGTTGTCCTATGAGCGCCGAGATGCCGATGTCCATCAGTACCGAGACAGCGAAGAGCACGATCAGCCAGAAGGCGCCGCGCTTCGTGAGTGTGAGCATGCTGTCAATCATCACACCGATCCTTTCGGAGGGTGGCGTGCATCCAGTATAGTCCCGCGCTCTCATGATGCGGCCCGGCCGTCTCGATGAGCCCCGATCGCGGATCGTTCCTCGTGCGGGGGCGTGGGCATGACTCGGCTAGAATGGGGGCTCGGGATAACGACGAACAGGGACTTTGCCGCATGCCGCGTGAAGAGAAACTCATCGCCAACAACAAGAAGGCCTACCACGACTACTTTGTGGACGAGGTCTTCGAAGCCGGCATCGAGCTGACCGGCAGCGAGGTCAAGTCACTCAGAGACAACCGGGCGTCGCTTCGCGAGTCGTACGCCACCATCCGCAAAGGCGAGATGTGGCTTCTCGGCGTGCACGTGGCTCCCTACAGTCACGGGAACCGTTCGAACACGGACCCCGATCGCCAGCGCAAACTCCTGCTGCACAAGAAGGAGATCCGCTATCTGCAGGCCAAGACCAAGGAGCGGGGCTTCACGCTGGTGCCGCTGAAGATGTACTTCAACCCGAACAATCTGCTCAAGGTCGAGATCGGACTGGCGCGCGGCAAGAAGAACTACGACAAGCGGGCCGACATCGCAGCCAAGGACCAGAAGCGCGACGTCGAACGAGCGCTTCGGGATCGGCAGAAGGGCAAGTAGTGAGGCCGCCGAGAGGAGCCATCACGTTGCTCGCGTGTGCGTCCGCGCTCGTAGTCGGTGGGTTCGTCTCGCTGTTCACTGCGGGTCCGGCGCTCTTCGCTGACGGTCCGTTCGGCCAGCGCCCGATCGTGCTGGGTGTATCGGTGGTCGCCTTCGGGCTTGTCGGCCTCGTGATCGGAGTGTCGGCACCCGGGTCGTGGAAGCCCGCTGCAGTGTGTCTGGCGATCTCGGCGTTGCCGGTCGTCGCCTTCTTCGGCCGCGACACCGCGTCCCAACTGCCGATGGCGCTGCTGAGTATCGGCTTCGTGCTGGGGGATGCCGCGGCTGGCGTCTTCGGAGTGTGGGGCGGCATGCGCCTGCGCGCACGACCGGCGAATAGGCCGAGTGTCTCGGCCTAGCTGTTCGGGTCGTCCTTGCGCCGCGTCCACGGCAGGAGCATTCGCGGCAGTGCGATCATCCGTCCGGTCAGGTCGTTGGGTGTGGGTGACTCCCAGCCCAGCTTGATCGAAAGCAGCCGCAGACCGACGACAATCACGACGCACGCGGTCATGGCCACGGGTTTGACGATGCCGAGCCATTCAACCAGCAGCACGTATGTGGCTGCTCCAGCTACTGCGGCGGTCGCGGTGAGAGTTCCTGGCTTCAGAACGGCCGGCACATCGCCGAGAAGCATCGCCTGGACGACGCCACCACCAATCGCGGTGATGGTGCCGAGAAGTATGACCGGAACCCACTCGAGCCCGGCGAGCATCGCCTTGTCGGTACCGGCGACGGCGAACAGTCCCATCGACAACGCGCCGACGAGCAATAGCGTGCCCCGAAGCTTGTTGGCGAGTTCGTAGAAGAACGCGGCCACCATGGCGGCAGCAAGGCAGGTGAGTAAGGGCTGAGAACTCGAGAGCGCCCAGATGCCGCGATTCTGAAGAAGCACGTCGCGAAGGATGCCTCCGCCCAGTCCTCCCAGCACGGCCAGAGTGACCACACCGGTGACGTCGAAATGCTTCTCGACCGCAGTAAGGCCGCCAACCAGTCCGCCAGCGAATGCCGCCGAAAGGTCGATGTAGCGAGGCATGATGATGGCGGCACTGGTGGCGGGAGCGGTTGTGGTGACTCCCGAAGGCAGCGCGTTGGCAACGATGCTTGGCAGAGTGGTCGCGACCAGGCTCACCAAGCCGCCCGCTTCCGTGGCGGCGGTGCTGCTTGCGACCACGCCCGCCGTCGCGCTCACCGAGGCTGCCGCGGCGACCAGTGTGCTCATCGGCGGACCCTTTCGTGTCGGTTGACTCTCGAAGTCCAGCGTACGCCAAGCGGTGGCATACACGTCGCTCCAAGGTGGCTTGTACCCGTGTCGTCATCGGCGGGTATACTCTCCCAGCGGTCCGGGTGGGCCGCGAGCACCTTGACAGGTTGATATCACCCCACGTGGGGGCGACTGGTTTCGACACGATAGTTCTTCTGTGAGGAAGCAGGTCGAGGTCGCCTCGCCTCGTTAAACAGGGGTAAAACGTCGATAACTGTCGACAACAACTACGCACTCGCTGCTTAATCCCAGCGACGCCAACCCGGTGCATGTCCCCGTCACCGGCACGGCGCCACTCAAGGGGACTGCCGCTCCGGACGTAGTCGGTATGCCGTAGCGAAAGACTGAACCGATATGGGACGGGCGCGCTTGTCATCGTGTGTAGCCCCGACCGAGACTGTAACGGTGACTGAGCCTGGAGATGCCTCACAGAGTGCTAGCGTGGACCGGAGTTCGATTCTCCGCGCCTCCACCAGCAATCCACCGGCACCGCGGAAGCGGCGCCGTATGGCCCGTCGGCTCATCGAGCCGGCGGGCTTTCGTGGTCTTTCGGCCACGCTACAATGCCGTACACGTGGTCACGGCCTACGGAGGCGAACGATGGGCGAGCGAAGGTGGGGCTTCTCGGCAGAAGAGTGGGCCGACCGCCGACTCGCCCTCGAACGGCTCCTCGCAGAGACCGCCGCCGCGCGTTCAACGGTCACCTACGGTGAGGTCGCGCGCCGCGTGTTTGACGGCCGAGTCAGCGCGCGCTCCTCGGCGATCATGTCGCTATTGGGAGAGGTCGATACCGCGGCGGAGGCCGAGCGCGGCATCATGGTCGCATCGCTGGTGGTCAGGGCTGACACCGGCATGCCGGGTGAGGGCTATTTCATCTTCGCAGCCGAGGAGCTCGGACTACCCGCTCTCGATGACCCGCGCGGATTCTGGGAGCGGGAAGTCGAACGCGTGTGGGACGCGTACGCCTAGACCGAGCGCGCCCCACGACCGCAGGCGGGGGAGCGGACATGAGTCGAGCCTCTGCGGTCTCAGCTTTGCGCGGCGAGAGCGTCGGCCTCGTGGTGGGCGCGACGTGGGTTCCTACTTCGTCGATCGTCGGTCTCGCGCGCTCACTCGAGCTCGACTTCGCGTTCGTCCCCGCCGAGCATCCGGATGCCCGCGTACTGGGAGCCCAGCTCCACGACCTGGACACCGCCGTCGTCTGGGCGGTGTCGGGTGTGTTCGGCAGGGTCGCGGGGCTGCTCGGCTGGCCGGAGGCGCTTCGGTTGACCGCGGGCGAGCCCGGCGCGCTCGCGGCACCGCTCGCCGAGGCGCTGCATGCGGTGCTGGAGTCGGTCCGCGCCGGCGTTGTCGGGGGTGCCGATGTGGTCCTTGTCGCCGACGACCTCGCCGGCGCGAGCGGTCCGCTCATGTCGCCGGACTTCGCGCTCGATGCGCTGCTGCCCTGCTACCGTGCCGCCGCCGCCGAGGTGCTGAGCCGCGGCGGTCTCGTGGCGTTTCACTCCGACGGTGACGTCCGGTCGCTCATGCCGTCGCTGTCGCGCGCGGGGTTCTCGGCGTTGCATCTGGCCGGCATCGCTCCGGACGCGCTCGACACCTCGATCGATGCCGCTCGCGCCTCGGGGCTGGTGGCACTTGGCGGCATTGTCGCTGGTGCGCTGGCCGGCGATCCCACCGCGCTGGGCGAGGCCGCGGGCCGTGCCGCCCGCTCGCGCGGCCTGATCGTCTGCGACGACGGCGGGATAGCATCGGCGGACGACATCGCGCTCTACCAGGTTGCCATCGCCGCCGCCCGCTCGGCGTACGCCGCGTCTCCTCCGGGCGACTGAACAGGAGCTCGCCGCATGACGCGCGCGTGATACCCTCGGGCGGTCACTCGCCCCTGATCACAAGGAGTACCCGGACATGGCTCACCCACTCCGCCGAGCAGACCGCCAGATCACCGATGCGGTCGAGATAGACCGGCTGCTCTCGCAGGCGCGCTACGCCACGATCGCGCTCGCCGACGGCGACGAGCCCTACGTCGTCACCCTCTCGTGCGGCTTCGATAAAGCCAACCGCCGGCTCTGCTTTCACGTCGCCAATGCTGGGCGCAAGCTCGACATCATCGCGCGCAACCCCAAGGCGTGCGCGACAGTCGTTGCCGACCTCGGCTATCAGTTTGGCGGGTGCGCCCACCCGTTCGAGTCGGTCGTGATGACGGGGGAGATGCGCCTTGCCGAGGACCCCGATGACATCCGGGCCGGGATGCGTACGCTGATCGGCCAGCTGGAGTCGCCGTCAGACGCCGAGGCCATCTTCGCGCGCAACAAGCTTGACACCGACGACGCTCTCAAGCGGTTCCGTCTGCTCACCTTTGAGATCGGGGAAGTCACCGCCAAGCGCGGATCCTAGGGCGAGCCCTAGTCGCGAATCGCGTTCGCTGGCACGTCGCAGAAGTCCTCGGCGAACGCCATGAACCGGAACGCGTCTCCAAACGTCGAGGCAAGCCCAAAGGACACCCTCATGGTGTTGGGCATCTTGCCGCTTGCGTCCCTGATGATGTCGTGGCACTCGGTGAACGTCACCGGCGACTCGTGGCCCACGAAGCACTCGGCCATGTCGTCACGCGTGATGTTGTGTGCGACCTCCCCGTCGCCGGGGTTGCAGAAGCAGCCGGTCCGCAGCGATATCCTGTCTCGGCCGGCGAGCTCCTCCATGCGGTCGACGTCGTAGGCGGTGCCATCCGGGGCCAAGAGGTAGAACGCCACCGTTCCTCCTCGGCAGTCCATGTCCTTGGGGCCGAAGATCCGCACCATCGGCGCACCGTTGGAGTGCCGTAGACGCCCCATCTCGCCCAGGAGCCAAGCCGTGAGCGCGACGACTCGGTCGTGGATCGCGTCAATGCCGAGAGCGGCAACGTGGGACAGCCCGATGCGGACCGCGGGCAACCCCAGGTAGTCGACGGTGCCGTCCTCGAAGCCGGTGTGGCCCGGAGCCAGGTGATACCAGCTATCGCCCTGAACCGAGGCGAGCGTGATGGTGCCGCCTGCGAACCACGGCCGGTTGAGCTTCTTGAGAGCTTCTCGGCGGGCGATCAGTGCACCCGAGCCGGTGGGGTAGCCGAACATCTTGTAGAACGACAGCGGCACGAAGTCCGGACCGACCTCCGACAGATCGAGCCGGTTGGTGGGCGCGAACGCGGCGCAGTCGAGGATCACGTCCCAGCCCAGCTCGCGGGCCTGGTCGACCCATTCGATGGGGTGCTGGACGCCGCTGAAGTTGCTCTGGGCGGGAAAGGCGAAGAGATTGTTCGCGCCGGGCGTGGCGTGCTCGAGCTCGGTGGTGACCATCTTGCAGTCCAGTCGCAGGTCGGGCTCGCCGACCGGCAGATAGGTGACGCTTGCGCCGCGCGAGCGTGCGAACTTGCGCACGCCATTCACGGAGTTGTGGTTGTCGTACGTCAGCAGATACCGGTCGTTCTCGCCAAACGGGTACGACTCGCCGACGAGCTTGAGCGCGCCGCTCGCGTTCGAGGTGAAGATCACGTCGTACTCCGCCGGATCCGCCGAGAAGAACTCGAGCACCGCCGCACGCGTCTCATCCACCATCTGAGTGCTCGCGAGCGAGGTGGGGTTCTTGGAGTGAGGATTGCCCAGAACCGAGTCGCCCAACAGATCAAGGTGTTCTCGGATCTGCGACTCGGCGTACAGCCCGCCGCCCGTGTAGTCGAGATAGACGTGGCCGAGACGATCGAGGCGCCCGTACTCACGTCGGCGCACCTCGTCGACCGAGTTAGCGTCGTAGCCGGGGTTCTCGGCGACGAAGGTCGCGAGGGCCTCGGCGAACCGGACGTCTTCGAAGCGCTTCGACATACGGGCATCTCCCTGCTCGGGGGCGCGCGGGGGAGTCGCGCACTGAGTAGTCTAGTCGGATTCTCACACGAAACCACACCGACGTTCACGAGTCGTTCACGCGAGATGCGTATACCTCAGAGGGTATCGTACTCAACTCGAGGAGACATCGTGAACCAGACTACCGACCCATCGGCCCCAAGACAGCCGGCGCACGCCGACAAAAGCGACCGATCGGCTCAGCGCCGGAGCCGCGCAGTGCGCCTCGTCGTGCTGGCGCTCGGGCTCGTCATCGTTACCGTCATTGGCACGGCGCACCGATTCGGAGTCCCGGTCGTCGGCGTCGATGCATTGTGCCCGTTCGGCGGCATCGAGACGTTCTGGTCGATGGTCGTGTCTATGCAGCTCATCCAGCGCGTCGCTGTTTCAAGCGTGATCCTCATGGGCGTTGTGCTGCTGATCGCAGTGGTGTTCCGCCGGTCGTTCTGCGGTTACATATGTCCGCTGGGCGCATTGCAGGAGTTCTTCGGCAAGATCGGTCATGTGATCTTCCGAGGAAACCGACCCACGGTGCCCGCGGCGATAGATAGGCCCGCCCGCTACCTGAAGTACGTCGTGCTGATCGTGTTCGTGGCGTGGTCCTGGCAGGCAGCCAGCTTGGTCATCCGTCCGTACGACCCGTGGGTGGCGTGGATGCACCTGACTTCGCCGGAGGTTCTCACCGAGTTCTGGGCCGGCCTCATCGTCTTGGGCGTCTCCCTGGTCGGCTCGGTGGTTTACGACCGCTTCTTCTGTAAGTACCTCTGTCCGATGGGCGGATTCTTAGGCGCGATTTCTCGCATCTCGCTTTTCAAGGTGCGGCGCAATGAGAACACCTGCATCGACTGCAAGGCCTGCGACAAGGTGTGCCCGGTCAACGTGACTGTCTCCACCGTGCCGGTCGTCAACGACGCCGAGTGCATCGACTGCGGCGAATGCGTCAACGTGTGCCCGGTCAGGGACACCCTGGAGGTCTCCACCTCAGGTTGGCCTCGAGGCGGCAAGGCGCTTAAGCCCCTCGCCGTTCTCGGCATCGTCATCGTGATCATCGCGGGGTCGATCGGCCTGACCACTGCTGCCGGCAGCTTCGCATGGACCATCCCCTCGCTGACCGAGACGGTCCAGAAGTCGGGCACGGTCAACGTCGAGGAGATCAAGGGCAGCATGACATTCGCCGAGATCTCAAAGGCCACCGGCATTCCGGAGGCCAAGTTCCAGGCGAAGTTCGGCGTCAAGCCAGGCGAGATGAAGGACAAGATCAAGGACCTTGCGCCGACGTACGGCTTCGATGTTCACACAGACGTGCGCGAGTTCATCGCCGAGGAGCTCGGTCAGACCAGGTAGCGCCTGCTCGCAGCGTCGGCAGCGACAAGACCAAGGGGCGGGGCCAGATGGCCTCGCCCCTCTTGCCGTATCGTGCGGGCGGCGTTCCTAGTGCCCTGCGCAGACATTCGAGCCATCGAATGCCGAGAGCCCGCCTGTGAGGTACGCCTCGACCGCCGCACGCGGAGTCGGAGATTGGTCGTCGTGATACGCGGCAATTCCCACGCGATTCATCGCCGAGAGGGGACCGCCACCCATTCCAGCGACGATTGCCACGCTCACGCCTTGCTCGGCGAGTCCCGCAACCGTGAGGCCGCAGCCACCCTGGGTGTGGGGAGGGTTCATGAACGACGTGCCGCCCACGATCGATCCATCCTTTACGTCGACTATGGTGAACGAGTCCGCGTGACCGAAGTGGCTCGAACGCGGCGCATCGATTCCGCCCGGACCGTTGCTGGGCACGGCGATGCGTATGAGCTGGGACATGCGGCGCTCCTTTCGGGGGCGTGTGGTCTCGCGCGAGCTACTTGATGTGGATCCCCGTGCCGCAGACGGCGGCCTTTCGAGCAGTGAGCAGCGAGTGTCGAACCAGACCGTCGTGCTTCTCGATCTTGTAGAACCCGACTGCCGACAAGAGCTCGGCGATCTGCTCCGCGCTTGCTCGCACGGCTTGCGGCGGGCCCGAGCCGGTGTCACCAGGGCGCCAGTCGGCGACCAGCAGTGTGCCGTCGATCTTGAGCAACCGAAGCGCCTCGCAGTAACTGGAACGAGGATCCGCGAGCTCATGGTGGACGTTGATCATCAAGACCAGGTCGGCGTCTCCCGTGGGCAAGGGGACTTTGGTCTCCTCGGCGAGGATCGGATGGAGGCGGCCGGACAGTGCTGCCGGGCGGTGTTCGTACATCCACCGCACCATGACCGGTTCGATGTCGGCGGCGTACACGTCGGCCTTGGGTGCGAGGTCGGCGAAACGGCACGCGTAGAGGCCGGTGCCGGCCCCGATCTCGATGATCGTGCGCGCATCGGGAGTAGCGGCGGCCGACCACATGACCTCGGGATCCAGGTACTCGAATCGCGCCACATCGTTGAGGCGCTCCAGTTTGGCGATGTCGAACTTCTCGTGGGGCACTGACGCGCTCCTCTGAAGGCGGGAAGTATCAGAAGTATACCCGCAGGCTAAAGGCGGGCCGGGTGGGCTGGCGTCCTAACCTCTCCCTGCGAGGGGCAGTGAGAATCCCACCGTAGTTCCCTCGCCCAGCACGCTCTTGGCGAAGATCGTCCCAGAGTGGTCCTCGACGATCGACTTCGAGATGGCCAGACCGAGCCCCGCTCCGCCTGTCTTGGCGGCGCGCGCGGAGTCCGCTCGGTAGAAGCGCTCGAAGACGTGCGGGAGGTCGGTCTCGGGGATGCCCTCGCCGGTGTCGATCACTCGTACGCGGGCGCTGGCCTCGATCTGGTCCACCAGTATGGTGACTGACCCGTGCGACGTGTGGCGTGTCGCATTCGTCAGCAGATTGCGGAGGACTTGGGAGAGCCGTCGCTCGTCGGCGGTCACCATCAGCGCGTTACCGGAGGATTCGACGATGACGTCCACGCCTTCGCGAGCCGTCGCGCGTGCGCGCTCTGCCTCTCGGCGAGCGAGGTCGGTCAGGTCCACGGGGCCGAACTCGTAGTGCATTCGGCCCGCCTCCGCCACGGCGAGGTCTTGGAGGTCATCGACGAGTACCGACAGGTGCTGCAGGTCCTCGACGAGTGAGTCGAGACGCGGGACGTCGGCAACCAAGATCCCCTCGGCCATACCCTCGGCCTGAACACGGGCTGCGGCGATGGGGTTTCGGAGCTCATGCGCGACGTCGGCGACGAGACGCCGGCGCAGAACCTCGGCCGGCTCGAGCGAGTCGGCCATCGAGTTGAACGCGACACCCAATGCGGCGACCTCGGCAGGGCCGGCCACGTCGACCCGGTGCGCGAGGTCACCGGCGGCGAGGTTCTCGGCGGCGACTTCGAGCTTGCGCATCGGCCGCGTCAGGTAGCGCGCCAGGAGCAGAGCGGCGATGACCGCGATCACGATCGCAACGAAGGCGCCCAGGTAGACGCTGCGGTCGACGGTCGCGACGAAGGTCTGCTCGGCGGCGCCGAGCATCGCTCGACCGCGTCCCATATGCATGCCGCCTGCAGGTGTCGGGAGAGTGGCGAGGTAGGTGTCGAAGGCGCGGGCGAGCGCGTCTCGGGCGATGAGTCCGACTGCGAGCACCGCTGCGAGTGCGACCAGCAGGATCGAGATGAACATCTGGAAGACCAGACTCATTCTGCGCATACCGCTACGCCTCGACCTTGTAGCCGACGCCAAAGACCGTGCGCACGTGGCGCGGCTCTTTGGGGTCCTCGGCGAGCTTGCGGCGGATGTTCTTGATGTGTGCGTCGACCGTACGCTCATAGCCGTCGAACGCGTCGCCTGATGCCGCCTCGAGCAGCTGCAGTCTGCTGTACACGCGACCCGGGTGTGCCGCCATGGTCGCCAGTATGTCGAACTCCGAGCGCGTCAGATCGATCACCGTGTCGCCGAGAAGGACTTCTCGGCGGTCGTGGTCGAGAGTGAGGTCGCCCACGCGGATGACACTCGGGCCCGCCTGCTCCCGGGAGCAGCGGCGCAGGACCGCCTTCACGCGCGCGACGACTTCACGCGGACTGAACGGCTTGGTGATGTAGTCGTCGGCACCGATCTCGAGTCCCACCAAGCGGTCCACCTCGTCGGTGCGCGCTGTCACCAGGATCACGGGAATCGCCTCGGCCTGGAAGCGGCGGGTGAGCTCCAACCCGTCGATCCCGGGCAGCATTACATCGACGAGGGCGAGATCGATGCGGTTCTCGGCGGCCGCGGCTACAGCAGCGAGACCGTCTGCGGCGGTGAGCGCGGTGTAGCCGTCGGCTCGCAGGTACTCGGCGAGAACCGCCACGATCTTCTCGTTGTCGTCGACCACAAGAACCGTTGGCATTCGCTTCCTCCATGACACAGGTGTCATATTCCACAGCGCGCGTGGTCCCGACCGTGAGTATCCCACGGCCGGGACGCGCTGGTGCAGCTTGGCCTAGAGCGGCCGCGGTTTCAGCCGGCCCCAGGCAGGAGGACTACGGCGTGACGGTGCAGTTTCCGCCGCCGCCCATGCCACGACCGGCCCCACCGCCGCCGCCCATGCCTCCGCCTTTGCCGCGCCCGGTCGAGCCGGAGCCCGTGCCGTCGCAGGACGTGTTGACGGAATCGACACGCGTGGTGAGTCGGGCCTTCATGTTGGCCGCCGCGGCGTCAGCCTGGGCCTGAGTGATCGCGCCGGTCTTGACCTTCTCGGCCAGGACGGTGGTGCGGACCTTCAGCGCCTCTTCGACGACTGCGGACGCCTTGATGTTCTTGGCGGCGGCGATCTGCGTGAAGGTCTTGCCGGCCTGCCTCTCGGCGATGACGGCCTGGGTGCTCGTGCCTGTCAGCTTGGCGACGACGTCGAGCAGCCGGCCGCCGCTGTCGCGCATTGCCACTCCGAGACGAAGCCCGGCGCCGGTCCCGGCAGGGGCGGTGTTCGCGGTGACGGCGAAGCTCGAAGCCACGTTGCCGGCGACCAGGCCAAGGACGAGTGCGGCTGCCACGAGTGCTGTGATCCTCTTTACGTTCATCGTGCGTACCTCCAATTGGTCGAACCATGTCTCTCTTTTGACAAGTCCGACTATCCGAGTTCCGGATGAACGCGCTGTGAACGCCAGACGCGCGGTTGATGAACACCAGAGTGTCGTTCACGGTGTCGCGCGTGCGGTGCGGGAGCCGCATCTTCACGGCAGTCGGGTGGGTATCATGCTCGTGACGAGTAACCGACCACCATAAGGGGTGCGCGATGGCTGTCGATCGCCAGAACTACGCGTTGCAGACCATCTTCTCGTTCTTTCTCGGGCTTATGGTGCTCGCCTTTGTCGGCGTGGGGGTGAACACCTTCTATCCGCAGCCGGTCGAGACCAACTCCAAAGCACAGATGGCGATCTCCCGGCAGATGGAGGCGCTCAACGGCAAGACCGCCAATCGGAGTCTGACCGCGACCGAGCAGGCGGAGCTGGCGCGGCTTCAAGACCAGCAGAATGCGCTTCAGGACAAGACCGACGCACAGATGAAGGGCTGGGCGCGCAACACCAGCATCATCCTGGTGCTGTTCGCCACGCTGGTGATGAGTATCTCGCTGGTGAGAAGCGATCAGCTTCGCGTCATCTCCAATGGGCTGCTGCTGGGCGGTCTCTTCATCATGGTCTACGGCGTGGGTTGGGTGATCTTCAGCGGGAACTCAACCGCGAGGTTCTTCGTCATCCTGTTCGCGCTGGTGATCACGCTGGGCCTGGGCTACGTGAAGTTCGTCCGTCAGCGCAAACAGGTCGCCGAAGCGCAGGCCGAGGGAATTGTGATCGACGACGCCCAGGTCGCGGGGCTTGCGGCTCGCGTAACGGCGCTTGAGTCACGTGCCGCTGCCGCGGCAGCCGCTCTCGGCGGGGACCAGCACACGCGCGACTGAAGGGGAGATCCCATGACGGACACACGCCACGTCGCCCACCGCTTTGACAGCCGGCCTACCCGAGAAGGTGCCGGGGTGCACCTTCGCCGAGTGTTCGGCTACGACCAGGTGCCGCTGTTCGACCCGTTCCTCATGATGGACGACTTCCGTTCCGACGAGCCGCAGCACTTCAAGAAGGGCTTTCCATGGCACCCGCACCGCGGCTTCGAGACGGTCACCTATCTGTTGCGCGGCGATGTCGAACACGCCGATAGCATGGGCAACTCGGGCACGATCGGCTCGGGGTGCGCGCAGTGGATGACAGCGGGCTGTGGAATCGTGCACCAGGAGATGCCGCTGGGCGACGACACCGGTGTGATCGAGGGGTTCCAGCTCTGGGTGAACCTGCCTGCCGCCGACAAGATGATGCTGCCCCGCTACCAGGGAGTGTCCGATGCCGAGATTCCACTCATGGCCAGCGCCAGCGGAGCGCTGATCCGAGTCATCGCCGGTGAGGTCGACGGAGTGAGAGGTCCCGTGGAGGGGATTGTCACCGAACCCGAGTACCTCGACGTCACGCTGTCCGAAGGCGCGCGCTTCGAGCACCTCACGACACTGGGGCACACCGTGTTCGCCTATGTGATCGCCGGAAGCGTCTGCTTCGCCGAGAATCCGGATTCCGCCGCTTCCGCCGAGTGTGCGAGCGACGGGACCGCCGTACTGTTCGGTGACGGTGCGCGTGTGGTCGCCTCACCCGCCGGGGGCACCACCGCCCGGTTTCTCCTGGTCTCCGGCCGCCCACTTGGCGAGCCGGTCGCGTGGGCCGGGCCCATCGTGATGAACACTCAGGAGGAGCTGCGAGCGGCTTTCGAGGAGCTCGAAGAGGGCACGTTCACCGATCCGCCGTCCGAGCGTCTGTAGGAGTCGCCTCTTGCGCGCCGTATCATAGGGTGTCCGAGCTTCAGCCGCGCAGCTACGGGGGGACTCAATGCCCGCAAACGTGATCGTCGGCCTGCTCTCGCTTCTCACCGCGCTCATTCTGTACTCGGTCGGAACGTGGACCGCGTTCCGGCGCAAGGGGTTCGGCGCCGTGCAGGTCGTGACGTTGTGGCTCGGATTCGCGTTCGATGTGATCGCGACGGTGTCGATGGCGTGGCGCATCGGCGGGCTCGACTTCAGCACACCCGCAGGCACGCTTCACACCACGCTGGCGCTCCTGGTCATGGCCGGGATGGCGATCAGCGCTGCAGTCGGCACCATGGCGTGGTCCAAGCAGGACGCGCAGCTGGGCGCGAAGATGGCGCGGCTCATTCCGGTGCCGTGGGCACTGTGGCTCGTGATGTTCCTGTGGGGACTCTCGACAAAGCGATAGCCTCTGGCTACGCGCCTGACGGTTGCACCCGGCTCGCGCTCAACGCACGCGAGATCCGTGCGGCCAGCCGCACGTTGTTGTAGACCAGCTGCTTGTTGGCCTCTTCGCTGGCTCCTCCCGAGAGCGCGTGGATGCTCGCGAGCAGGAACGGTGTCACGGCTTTGCCCTTAACGCCCTCGGCTGCAGCCATCGCGAGCGCCGTGTCGGTCCATGACTCCACGTCGGCACGCGGGAGTTCGAACTGGGTCGGAATCGGGTTGGCGATGACCGTGCCACCGCCGATACCCAACGCTCGACGGGCCTCGAGGACCGCTGCGATCTCATCCGCCGAGTCGAGCCGCCAATCGACGGGATGGCCGCTTGATCGGGTGTAGAACGCTGGGAACTCGTCGGTCTGGTAGCCGATGACCGGTACTCCGTGGGTCTCGAGCACTTCGAGGGTCAGGCCGAGGTCGAGCACAGACTTCGCCCCCGCGCACACCACCGCGACCTCTGTCCTCCCGAGCTCGAGCAGGTCCGCCGAGACGTCCATGGTGTTCTCGGCGCCCCGGTGGACGCCGCCCAGACCGCCGGTGGCGAAGACCCGGATTCCCGCCAGGCCCGCGACCACCAGGGTGCCCGCGACGGTTGTCGCGCCGTCTTCGCCCGCGGCGAGTAGCACGGGGATGTCGCGCCTGGACGCCTTGGCGATACCTAGTGTCCCGCCCAGGTACTCGATCTCTGACTCTGTCAGCCCCACTTTGAGCCGTCCGCCGAGCACCGCGATGGTCGCCGGCACCACGCCCTCTTCGCGTGCGATGCGCTCGCACTCCATCGCGCATTCGACGTTCGCCGGGTACGGGAAGCCGTGACTGATGATCGTCGACTCCAGCGCGATGACCGGCGCGTCGTCGGCCAGCGCCGCGCAGACCTCGGCAGTGCAGGACAGGTATTCGTTCACGAAAGCATCTCCTTCATCGCCGAGAGGATCCTGTCGGGGTCGATCTCCTCGCTTACCGTGCGCGCGCTCGCGAGTGCGATTGCCGACAGGGCCGAGCCGAATGCCGTCGCCGACACCAGTGTCATGCCCGACAGCGTGGCGAACGCAACGCCGGCGGAAAACGCGTCACCGGCCCCCGTTGCATTCACAACGTCGACAGCGGGTGCGCTGAGGCGCACACTCCCTCCTCCGTCCTGAGCAAACACACCGAGACTACCCAGCGTGATGAACACGCGCTCGGGTCCGAGGGAGAGAAGATCGCGAGCCGCATCCTCGACATCACCGGCGCGTTCCGGACTGATGGTTCTTCCCAGCAGCACACCGGCCTCGAGCGTGTTGAGCTTGAGGGTGTGAACCGCGGGCAACGCTTCCCGCACGCGAGGTGCCTTTGCGGCCGACACCGGGTCCACCAGGAGCGGGGCGGTCATCTCGCGCGCAAGCCACGTCACGGCATCTGCCGGGAGGTTCGTATCGGCGACGATCAAGTCGGCTGAGCTGAGCAGGGCGCACCTCTCGGCGAGGACGGAAGGGGTCAGGCTGTCCAGTGCGCGCATGTCTGAGACCGCGACCGAGAGCGCGCCGTCGTCGTCCAGGATGGCGAGGTAGCGGGAACCGGGGACGTGCGCGACGGTGATCGAACCGTCGATGCCGATGCCGTCGGCGCGGCACTCATCGGCGAGGCGAAGCCCGTCGGCGTCGGAGCCGAACGCGGTGATGAGATGCGTGTCCGCCCCCAGCCGGGCGAGGTTCTCGGCGATGTTGCGGGCAACCCCGCCAGGGGAGTCCTCGATGTGACCGGGATTGGAGTCGGCCGCGATGATACTCCCCGCCGAGAAGCCGAACACATCGAGATTGGCGCCGCCAACCACGACGACGCGGCCTCCGGGACGCGAGTCAGGCTGCCGTCCGAATGCTCCCGCCGAGACCGTCATGCGCGCAACCTTTCGACGCTCGTCACTTCGCTCAGCATGGCATCGCGACAGGCTGACTGCCAGGCGCGACGTCGCGGCGTACGGACTCCGGTCAGCGGAGCCCCATGCTACGCGTGGCTTCCTCTACCTGCTACCATGATGCCCGCCACTCACTGATACGCACCCGAATGGAGACCCTCATGAGCAACGGACCGACCGGTGACCCGATCTTCCCTGGTCCCCCAGTTGTTCCGCCCGCACCAGGTCACCCTCATCACGAGAAGCATCATGACGACTCTCACGACTGGGTCGTTATCCACCGCGGGGGCGAGGGGTCCAAGGCGCACGTTCAGTCGCTCGAGCACAAGCTCGTCAAGGCGAAGATCAATGCACGCGTCGAGCATGATGACGAGCACCGAGTGATTCTCGAAGTTCACCGGGAGGACGAGGCTGCGGCGAAGGCTGTCATCGGTGCGGGCCAGGTCTCCGGCGAGGGGGAGAAGGCACACCAGACGCGCGAAGAGCGCATCGAGGCGGAGGAGCGAGCGGAGCTCAGAGGTCCGTTCAAGGCCGCGACCATGGGCTGGGTGCTTGTTGCCGTTGCGATCGCCGTTCTGGCGTTTCTCGCGCTCTACATGTTCCCCGTCAGGTAGGGAGACGCCTGCATCGCCGGTTCGGGCATGTGCGCGTCTTGGACATCGAGACGAGGATTCTGCTATACTGCGCCCGTGGGTCCGTAGGGGACCCGTTTTGCGGCGTGAATTCCGCAACTGCGGTTTTCGCGTCGCTTGGTATTTTGCCCTGCGGGGCAGGAGAGTGAGTTTCAAATGGCTGAAGGTACCGTGAAGTGGTTCAACGCTGACAAGGGCTATGGCTTCATCTCGCGCGAGGATGGCGACGATCTGTTCGTCCACTTCTCCGAGATCCAGACCGATGGCTTCAAGACCCTCGACGAGGGCCAGGCCGTGACGTTCGACGTCACCACCGGTCAGAACGGCAAGCTGCAGGCCACGAAGGTCTACGCCAAGTAGAACCGCTTCGCTGCATAGCTTTACCGAGAGCGGCGGTCCCGAAAGGGACCGTCGCTTTGCGTTTCTCGCAAAACGAATCGTGCGCCGGGGGAACTGTCACGGGGAACGGGCATAAGGAGCAGTGGCTCCTACTTCCGAGGGCAAGGGGACAGGCCATGAGCGACTTCGCACCGCTTACAGACGTCGGCGATCTCACCGACGGCACGATGAAGCAGGTCGATCTGGACGGCCACGAGTTCTTGGTCGCACGCGTCGGGGACAGCTACTTCGTCGCAGACGCGCGCTGCCCGCATCTGCACGGTCATCTCGCTAAGGGGACCCTTGAGGGGACCGTGCTGACGTGTCCTGTGCACCACTCGCAGTTCGACCTGACTGACGGCGCCGTCGTCAGGTGGACCGACTTCACCGGGGCGGTCAAGTCCGTCGCGGAGTTCGCACGCCATCCGCGGCCGCTACGCGTCTACGATTTCGAGTTGGCTGGTTCGGAGCTTTCGGTGGGCGGGCAGAAGACGCCGCCGTCCTGAGGGCTCGCCGAGTCGGCCGCAGTGCTAGGGACGGATCTCGACCTGGGTACCCAGAGGGATGCGAGGATAGAGCTCCTCGACGTCGGAGTCGCTAAGGGCCAAGCATCCTTGGGTCCAGTCGTGCTTGGTTCCGCCGCCATGGATCATGATCTCGCCGCCGAGTTTGGTGTTCCAAGGCGGCTTTCGATAATGGCGGATCGCGTCAACGATCGTTCGCTTCTCTTTCGGGCTGATCAGCTTCGCTTTGAGCCCTCGCTCAGCATCCTGCTCGGAAGGGTAGGAGAGTCCCAGCGCCCGGTGGTACTTGCTTTCGGAGTTCTTCAGGCAGACGTAGTAGGCGCCTTCGGGCGTGCGCCCGTCGCCCTCGCGCTCTTTCGAGTTCACCGAGTCGGGGCCGAGCGCGATTCGGTAGGTCTTGACCGGCCGCCCCGCCGAGAAGACCGTGAGCGTGCGGCGCGATTTCTCGGCGAGGAGCCGTGGGTCGACGAGCGTGGCGGGCAGCGTGCCGCCGATACGACCGAGCGTGGGCGCGGGCTTTTGGGCGGGGCGCTCGGCCTGAGCGACCATCGCAGGCGTGGGGTCCTCGCCGGCGGCGCGTGACTCTGATGCCGAGGACGCGTGAGCGGAGCGGCTCGCTAGGCGGGCGAGCCACAGAAGGCCGACAGCCGCCAGCACGATCGCCGCTGCCCAGAAGAGCCTGCGCACCTCCACCTCCTTCGCCGAGAACACGCAAAGCGTAGCAGTCTCACGATCGAAACACCCCTCGCACTTCTACGGGAGCGCGAGGGTCGTGCCGATACAGCTGATGCTAGGATGAGAACCACAGCGCGGTCATCCGACGCGCTAGGATGCTCGTGCAAGAACGGGCCTTCTGGGGAGGTAGGCGTGGCGCTCGAGGGCAATCTCAAGGACTTTTCACTGGCCGACATGTTTCGGTTGCTTGCCAAGGGCAAGAGGTCTGGCGTTCTGCACGTTTCGGGCGGCCGGGAAGAGGGGCTTGTCTGCTTCAGCGACGGAGAGGTGTTCTTCGCGTCGTCGAGCGACTCGAGTGAGCCGGTCGGGAAGCGTCTCGTGGGTGCGGGGGTGATCTCCGACAAGCAGCTGCGCCAGGCTCGGGGACTGATGAAGATACAGAAGAAGTCCAAGGCCGACCGCAAGCTGGCTCAGATCCTTGTGGACGAGGGCTACCTTGAAGCTGACGTCCTGGAAAACGTGGTGCGCGAGCTCATCGCAGACGTGCTCTTCGACCTTATGCGTCTTGAAGAAGGCGAGTTGCGCTTCGAATCCGACGCGCCTTGCACCGACGCGGAATTGGGGCTGTCAATCCCGGTCGATACGATTCTCGCCGACGCCGACGAGCGGCTCGAGGTGTGGCGGCGTATCCGGGAGCGAATCCCGAGCGGTGACACGCGCTTCGCTATGGCGGCCGAGCCCGGAGAGAAGCCGGCCGACATCCAGCTCAAGCCGCGCGAGTGGATGCTGCTGTGCTTCCTCCACGACGGCCGCAGCGTCGATGAGCTGGTCGAGCAGACCGGCTACAACGATTTCGACACGGCCAAGACCCTCTACGACATGTACTGCGAGGGCCTGATCGTGAAGGTCGGCTCGGCCGGGGAGATCCTGGCGGACTAGGCGATGACGCAACCGGAGCCAGACCGCAGGAGAGACCTCACCCCCGAGCAGTTCGAGGAGTTGCGCGATTGGGTTCACCGGCATTCCGGCATCTTCCTGGACTCCGGCGGGATGGACCCGTTGCGTATCTCACTTGCCGCCCGCGCCTCCAAGCTCGAGTTCTCGGACCATCTCGACTACTTCGGGCTGCTCAAAAGTGACGAGCACGAGTTCCGGGAGTTCATGAATCTTGTGACGATCAACGAGACTTCGTTCTTCCGCTTTCCCGGGCAGTTCGAAGCGTTGAGCGAGAGCGTCGTTCCGGAGATCATGGAGGGCAAGTCCAAGATGAACCGGTCGTTCCGTGCGTGGTCGGCGGGATGCTCCACGGGCGAGGAGCCCTATTCCATCGCGATATCGCTTTTGGACTCGCCGCTGGGCGAGGGTGGTCATGCGGTGGAAGTGCTCGGCACGGACGTCTCGACACAAGCGCTCGACCGGGCGAGAGAGGCGATCTATCGTGCCAAAGCGTTGACGAACCTGCCTCAGCAGGTCGTACAGAAGTGGTTCGAACCGGTGGCGGGAGGGCATCGGCCTCTCGCACGCGTGAGGGATCTGGTTGACTTCTCGTACCACAACCTCATCAAAGAGCCATATCCGTTGGCCCTCATCGGCAACTGGGACGTCATCTTCTGCCGAAACGTAACGATCTACTTCAAGTTCGAGTCCACCCGGCGTGTGGTCAACAACTTCTACGAGGCGCTGAACCCGGGCGGCTACCTGTTCATCGGGCACTCGGAATCGCTCACCTCCATCAGCGACCGGTTCGAGACAGTCGAGTTCAACGGGGTCTTTCTGTATCGGAAGCCCCGGCCACGCAGGCACATCTCCTTCGACGAGGTGGTCGCTCAGCGCGCGCGTGACAAGGCGGCCGCGGCTGGCAGCTCGGGCGCGACGGCCGAGGGTCTGCGGTCAGCGCCGGCGGATGGGACCGACCGCGAAGCGCAACACGCTGGTGTTTCGACCGCCGGCGAGGGGGGCGTCGAGCCGGTCGCGCAGCACGTAGCGGAGGCGTACCGGCTGCTCGAACAGGGCCAGCCCGCTGAAGCACGGGAGGCGGCCGACAAGGCCCTGGCCATAGACGGATCGAGCATCGAGGCCCTGATCGTTCGCGCATACACGCACGCTGACGACGGCGACCTCGACGCGGCGATCGAAGAGGTGCAGCGGGTGATCGAGATCGATTCGACGGTGGCGTCGGCACACTACATCCTCGGGCTCATCTATCAGCGGCAGAACGATCAGGAAGCGGCACTTGAGGCTTTTCGACGGACGGTTCAGGTGGACGGCACGTTCGTGCTCGCGCACTTCAATCTTGCGAACCTGTACAAGTCGCGAGGCGAGCTTGACCAGGCGTGCCGGGAGTATCGGACCACAGTGGAGGCTCTGGAGGCGGCTCCGGACGGTCCGTGGACAGCGTTTCTCGGCGGGTTTAGACCCGACCTGTTGGCCCAGACCTGCCAGCGCAGTCTGATAGAGTGTTCCAAGGGATCAAGTCGCTCCTAAAGACGTTCTGCAATCAGGGCGATAACAGGAACGACACGTTCACTACGAGGGGAGTTCCTGCATGGCGAACGCGCGCATCCTCGCGGTCGACGACAGCCCGACCATCCTCGAGATGATCAAGGCAATCCTGGTTTCCGGAGGCTATGAGGTGATCACCGCAGCCGACGGCGCTGAGGCGCTGGAGACGGCGCGTGCGGAGCTACCGGATCTCATCCTTCTCGACGTCATGCTTCCAAAGCTCGACGGCTACCGGGTATGCCGCCTGCTCAAGTTCGACCAGAAGTACAAGAACATCCCCATCATCATGCTGACGGCCAAGACCGAAGAGCAGGCGATGGTGACCGGTATTCGCACGGGTGCCAATCAGTACCTCACCAAGCCGATCGAGCCCGAGGCGCTTCTCGCGGCGGTCGCACAGGAACTCGGCAAGGTCCAAGGCTAGCGAGCAGGGGACTGCATGTCTGAAGCGACTACCATCGCACGGCGCGTCCTCGACGCACTTGTGACGTCCGGAGCCATCACCGCCGAGCAGCTCGAGGGCGTGCTCGAAGAGTCTCCCGACGACGGTGCAGCCGGACGTGAGCTGCTCGAGCGCGGCGTTCTGAACACCGAGCAGCTCTCGGCGGTGCTTGAGGACGAGATGGGCATTCCTCGCGTCGACATAGCGAGCTATGCGCCCGAGGCCGAGGCGCTCGACCTGTTGCCAGCGTCGATCGCACGAGCCGAGAACCTGCTGCCGCTCTTCGAGATCGAAGGCATGTTGACGCTCGCCATCGGTAGCCCTGCCGACGTCTTTTCGCTTGACGACATCGAACCCCGTATCGGCCTTGAGGTCGAACCGGTTCTTGCCGAGGCGGGCGCCGTTGCTGCCGCTATCGAGCAGTACTATCTGGCCGAGACGGAGGAGTCCGGGCAGGCCAACGAGACCGACGCGTCTGATGAGCCGGGCGAGTCCGACCAAGAGGACGGCGAGGGTTCCGAGACCGACGCCGACAACGGCGACGAGGTCGGCGAATCCGACGAAGCGCTCCAAGGGCCCGAAGCGGAAGGCGGGGACGCGCTCGAGGAAGTCGGGGAAGCGGACGCGCAGGAGGAGTCGGTCTCGGCCGACTCAGCGGCCGCCGAGGAGTCCGATGGCCTCGACGTGCCGTGGGTCGCCGATGTCGAGGGAGATGAGCTTGACGCCATCGACGCCTCCGATCTGACGGCGGCCGACTTCTTCGAGGTCGCCGAGGATACCCGCGAGGTCGTCGACGCTCCCGCCGACGTCACCGACGCCCTGGGCGCCCAGACCGCAGAGGCCTCCGAGGTCTCGGAGGACATCGCCGACGCCGTTGCGGCTGGCGGAGACGACGGCGTGTCAGTCGATGACTCCCCGCGGCAGACGGTAGCCGAGGTCGCTGCGTCCGAGGGCTCGGCCGCCATCGACTTGGACGTACTTGCGGTCGCCGATGATCGCAAGCTGGCGAGACTGGTTTCCGAGATACTTGAGAGTGCAGTGGCCCGCGGAGCCAGCCGCATCCACCTCTTCCCGTACAAGAGCGACTTCTTCCTCGTCTTCCGCATTGCCGGCCGACTCGAGAAGGTGTCGAGCGCGCCGCTGTCGCTGCAGGCCGCCCTCGTCGACGGCTTCAAGAACTACGCGAAACTCGGGAATGTAGGCGCCGACGCTCCGGCGCTCGGCCGACTTCATGACGAGATCGGCGGCAAGGCGTTGGTGCTGACGGTCTCATCCGTACCCACCGTCGCCGGTCAGCGGCTCGTGATCTCGATCGCCCCGGCGCGGCCGGAGCCGCGTGACTTCCTGGGCTTGGGGATGAGCGAGGCCGAGGCGCGCGCGTTGCGGGCGATGGCCGAGCGTGGGCGGGGACTGCTGCTGGTTGCGGCGCCCGTCGCGGGCGGCCGCTCCAGCACCTACTACGCGCTGCTTTCGCACGCGGCGAGCGCCGGTAAGACGGTCTACTCGGTCGAGCGCTCGATCGAGCACGAAATCCCCGCCGTCGCGCAGGTCCTGGTCAATCCCGGCTCTCCGGTCGGCGCCGCATCCTATTTTGCCGCAGGGATCCGGCAGGACACGGACGTGCTCGCGATCGATTCGATCCAGTCGGTTGAAGACGTGCATCTGGCCATCGAAGCGGCCGGGATGGGCAAGCTCGTGATCGCCACATTCGCCGGCGCGGACATCGTCTCGGCGGTTCGGCGGATGCTCGATCTGGGCGCCGAGCCGGTCTCGCTCGCAAGCGCGCTCACGCTGGGTGTCGGGCAGCGCGTCGTGCGCACCACCTGCCCCAACTGCGCACAGGACGAGAAGAACCCGCTGGCCGAATTCATTCCCGGCGCCGAGAAGGGCATGCTGTCTCGCAAGGGAGTCGGCTGTCCAAACTGCGCCAAGAGCGGCTTCGCCGGCGCCACCGGCATCTTCGAGGTGCTTCCCTTCACCGAGCCGGTTCGCGCCCACATCGCGCGCGATGCCACGCGGGCAGAGCTCGACGCAGCAGCTCGCGCGGCCGGGATGCGCCCGATGATCGCCTCGGGCCTGGAGAAGGTGCGCGACGGCATTGTCAGCGTCGACGAACTCGATCGCGTACTGAGGTTCCGGGCGTGAGCTCTCGGCAAAATGGGGGCGGGTCCGGAGTCGCCGACTCCTCTGAGCGGCGGCAAGATGAGCGATCGACGGCGCAGGCATGCGACTGGGTCGAGCGGGCAGTGGTGTTTCACCTGGGGAGTCAGCGTTATGGCATCCCGCTCGATCAGGTCAACGAGATCCAGCAGATCGTCGCGTTCTCAGACGTTCCGGGCGACGGGCTCGGTGTCGTTGGAATGGTCAATCTGCGCGGCGAGGTGGTGCCGGCGATCGACGTGCGGCGGCTTGTCGGCATGGATGACCGCGCCTACTCGCTCGAGACGCCCATGATCATCACGCGCTCGGGTGAGCACGTCGTCGCGCTCATCGTCGACGAGGTCGACGACGTCTTCGATCTCCCCGAAGGGTGCCTGCAGGCCGCCTCTCCCATGCATGCTCTTTCGAGCAGGATGCTCGGTGTCGCTCGGCTGGATGGCGGTCTGGTCTACCTGCTCGACGTCGACCGCCTGCTGGCCCAAGCGCTTCTCGGCGAGGAGTCGGCCGATGACTGACGCGCCTCATGGGAGCGACCTGATGGCGAGCGCTGCGGAGGTCTTGCGGCGCCGCGCTGACGAACTGGCGGTGGCGTCCGACGAGACCGAGGCCACCGAGGGGATGTCTCTGCTCGTGTTCAGAATCGCCGACGAGTGGTATGCCGTGGAAGCGAGCGATGTGCGCGAGATCTTCCAGGACTACGCCGTGACCCCGGTGCCCTGTCTGCCCGAGTTCATCCTGGGCGTGGTCAACATCAGAGGCGAGATACTGTCAGTGACCGATCCCGCGCTGATGATGGGTCTGGGTTCGATCGGTTACGAGGCGGCCGGTGCACTGCCGGCCGTGGTCGTCGAGAAGGACGGTATCGCGACAGCGCTGGTGGTCGACGAGATCGGCGACATCGTCGAGGTCGCGTATGGCGACCTGGAGCCGCCGGTTGGCGGCATCGACCGGATTCAGGCGGAGTTCATCGCCGGCTCGGTGTTCGTGAACGAGCGCATGGTGGGGATGCTCAATACCGAGAGGGTGCTCCAGCCGATCGGTTCGTAAGGCATGCGCGGCGGTCACGCCGCGTCGGGAAAGGGCGGCACGAGATGAAGTTGACGGAGACATATAGACGCAGCTTTGCGAGCCGGATCACGCTGGCGGTCGCGCTCACGGGCGCCGTGCTGAGCGTGGCCGAGCTCGTGCTCATCTACTCGCTCGTGGGAGCCAAGTTGCAGCAGGGCGCCGGCTTTGCGGTCGACGCCGGGATCATTGTCGCCGGGCTGGTGGCCATGCTCGCTGCGTTCGTCATCATCACCAACGTGATGGTCCGCCGCTTCGTGACGCCGCTGAATGAGGTCGTCGATTCGGTCAAGGCAGCGTGCGAGGGCGAGATCGGCCGAAAGGTCGAGATCAAGACCGAGGACGAGATCGGCACGCTCGCCATGTCCTACAACCAGCTTCTTGACCTGATCGTCTATCTCATCCGGCAGACCCACGAGTCCTCTCGGCGTCTCGCGCAGTCGTCGAGCGAGATCCTCGCTGCGACCGAGCAGCAGGCCTCCGGCTCTGCCGAGCAGGCCGCCTCGATCGCCGAGACCACAGCCACCATGGAGGAGCTTGCGAGCACCTATCGGCAGATCGCCGAGAACGCCGACCAGGTAGTGAAGATGGCCGAAGCTTCTCTCGGCAGCGCGGGTTCCGGGCAGCAAGCGGTCCTCAACACGCTGACCGCCATGGAGGACATCAAGTCGCGGACCCAGACCAGCGCCAACAAGATCCTCGCGCTGGGCGAGCGCAGCCAGCAGATTGGCCAGGTGCTCGCGATCATCAACTCCATCGCCGACCAGACGAAGATACTCGCACTCAACGCCGCTATCGAAGCGGCGCGCGCGGGCGAGGCAGGGAAGGGGTTCTCGGTAGTCGCCGTCGAGATCCGCAAGCTCGCCGAGTCCGTGGTCGACTCCACTCGGGAGATCTCCGGGATCATGACCGAGATTCAGAGCTCAGCCAACGACCTCGTGCTCTCGACCGAGCAGGAACTCCGGCAGGTCCAGTCCGGCGTCGAGCTGGCTCACTCCACAGGTGGAAGCCTCGACAAGATTCTGGACCTGGTCGAGCAGACAACCGTCGCGGCCAAGGAGATCTCGGCGGCGACTCAGCAGCAGAAGAGCGCGACCGACCAGGTCGTCCGCGCGATGCGCGAGGTGGCTGCGGTCGCCCAGCAGACCGCGGCGGGTTCTCGGCAGGTGGCTTCGTCGGCCGAGGTGCTCTCCGGCATGGCGCGCGAGTCGAGCCAGGTGGGGGCTGCGTTCCACATCGTCGACGACGTCTAGCACCGTGCACGGCAGCGGCAGGGGAGACCGGTGATGGTCGAGTTCGACCGGAGCGCGTTCATAGCCAAGTTCCAGGAGGAGGCTGCAGATCTGTTGCAGCGTCTCAATGAAGGCGTGATCGCGCTTGAGGCCGACCCGACGGACCGCGAGATCATCGACAATATGCTGCGGGACGCGCACACGCTCAAGGGTTCGTCGCGCATGGTCGGTCTGATCGAGATATCGGATGTGGCGCACTGGCTTGAGGACATCATGGTTCGCGTCCGGGACCGCCAGCTCGCCTACACCGCCCACATGACGGACTCGCTCTTTGAGGCGCTCGATGCGATCGTCTATCTCACCGACAACGCCGGCGTGAACTTGGACGCGGTCATCGACCTCGACGCGCTCAAAGCCAGGCTCGCGGCGATCGCATCGTCGGGCGCCCCGGATCGTCGAGCTTCCCCGGCGGCGCACTGCGGCCGCGCACGACGACCACCGAGACGAACGCGTTGGGCACGAACGCCTCGGTGATCGGGATCTTGACCATCTGCGAGCCCGACGTGATGCGGATCCGTCGCTGCTCGATCACCTGCTCGCGCTCGACGGTCACCCACGCTTCGGCATCGGTGAAGGGCGACGCGACGAGCACCGTCGCGGTGTCGCCCACGCTGTAGCGGTCGCGGTCGGCGAAGAGATCCATCTTGAACTGCGTCTCGTCACCCCAGGCGACGAAACCCTGTCCTGTCACCCAACGGGAGAACGACGTCACCGCATCGCGCCCATCGCGATCGCGGGCGGGATCATCA
>CAZIPT010000015.1:0-37273 GCA_964541375.1 uncultured Eubacteriales bacterium | reverse complement strand
TCGCTCGGGTGTATCGGGTGATGTCGTTGGTGACCGTGAACGTGCCGAATGCGCCCGAACCCTTGGCGTGCATACGGCGCTCCGGGATGACCTCCCGATCGAAGTGTGCGAGCTTCTCGAGGAACCAGACGTCCTGCATCAAAAGCGGCCCGCGCGGGCCAGCGGTCATCGAGTTCTGGTTGTCCGAAACGGGCGCGCCGGCGTTGGTGGTTAGTCGCTTCTTCTTGTCGCTCACGTTGGCTCTCCCCTTGAGGTCGGAATCGGCTCGGCCTATGCCGTGACCGAATACATGCCTTGGGAGATTGTTCCCAACCCGTCCATCGGCCGAGCAGCATGTCACCGCGCCCGACGTCGGCCCACGCGTTCGTTCGCTTCAGCCGGCCAAGACGCCTCGCGACGCGCCTCGCGCCGGCAACACGTTGATCGCTAGATATTGAATCCGCCGTGCTTCTTGAAGTGCTCGGCGAGTCCGCCATCAGCCAGCAACTGCGCCATGACCGGCGGGAGTGGCGGGAACGGGATCTCTGTGCCCTTCGTCAGGTTCTTGACGATACCTGTCTCCAGCTCGACCGACAGCTCGTCGCCGTCGTCGATGAGGTCGGTGTCGATCTCGATGACCGGCAAGCCCGTGTTGATGGCGTTGCGGTAGAAGATGCGCGCAAAGGTCTTGGCGAGCACCGCCTGCGTGTTGGAGTGGATCAGGACCAGCGGTGCCTGCTCTCGGCTCGAACCCATGCCGAAGTTGGTGCCGGCAACGAGAAACGCGCCGTTTGGCTTGGCCTTGGCGTAGTAGTCGGGATCCACGTCCTCCATGGCGTGGACCGCCATGGCCTCCATGTCGGCCGACTTGAACTTGTGCTTGCCGCTGATGATGTAATCGGTGTTGATGTCGTCACCGAACTTGATGGCCTTGGCGCTGAGCTCCATCGATACCTCACTCCTCGTTGCTGCTCGAATCAGCCGAACCGAATCGGCAGAATACCGTTTTGTATCACGAATCACCGTATGGAGTCGCCGAGAGTCCAGGAAGCCACGCCATAACGAGAGGTGACAGAGCGATCATTGACGGAAGGTACGCCGCCCCCCAGTAGTTGTTGGGAGTGCCCAACACCGGATGTACCGAGCCGTTGCCGGTGAACAGGAAGAGCGCGATCGGTCCAAGAGTCATCGCAACCGCGTACCAGAAGAGCCTCCGTTCCCGGATCGCCAGTGCGCCGATGATCCCCAGCACGGCGTACGTCGCCACCAGCCCACCGCGCTCGCCGAAGAACGTCACTCCCCAACCAAGGCCGGAGACCAGGTTGGCCCAACCGCCTCGGAAGTACATATACATGCGCCCGGAACTGGTGACGTACTTCGACGCCTGGCTCCAGTGCGCAGCAAGCCCGGCACCCGACAGCACGACGGCGACCCCCCACACTGCCGTGCGGTACTTGAGCCGCTCTCCGCGCGCGAGTAGCGACGCGACCAAACCAGCCAACGGCAGCGCGAACGCCAGCTCGCGCACCACCGTCGCAAAGACAGCGACCACGGCGGCGGCCGGCTCGACGATCATCCACCGAGGTGAGCGACCTGCAACCGCAAGCAGAGTAAGTACGATCACGCCGAGCGCCCCGATCCATGGCTCGAGTGCGAGCACGTGGATGCCCACCGTCGCATAGAGGAGGTACGCAGCGAGGGCACACGTGCCGGGAACCGCGAGCGCGACCGGCGCCACTCGGCGAATCAGGATTGGCACGCAGAGGACCGCGGCGCTCGCCAGCACGAGGTACACCCACACGATGTTCTTGCCAACCCCCGGCAGCATGCTCAGCAACCAGAACGCAAGAGGCTCGCGAATCATGATGGGAGTAGCGATGGGGTTGTCCGGCCCAAAGTGCTTGAGTTGCTCCGCTGCGTACGATTCGTAATACGGATCTCCCTGGTCCAGGCGGCGGATGACCTTGAGGTAGAAGTACTCGTCGGCCTTGGCGTACTCGGGCGGCATCTGACCCTCGAGCTGCTCGAACTTAGAAGGGACGACCCGGCCCAAGCTGGGATCCCGCATCGCCTTCGAGTTTGCGTTGTACGCGGTGTTCCACATGTTCGCGACGAGGAGTACGGCGACGGCCCAGACGGCAATGCGGCGTGCGCCCTTGTGATGTGAGAGCGCCGCCAAACCCCAGGCAACGCCCGTCGCCACCACGATCCAAAGCAGGTTCTGGAATCGTGTCGCCGTCGAGGCGAGCCCAAGCAGTGGGTCAGTAGGCGCGAAGAACGCGCCGAGCGACCAGCCGATGCCGGAGGCGACCGCCGCACTGCGCCGGCTCGGCGCCACGATTCCCGCTGCCACACCCACTACGACCGAGCCCTGAAGCAGGCCAAGAGTTATGAAGATCCCGCCGCCGGTCGCGAAAGCACACAGTGTCGCCGAGAGTCCCGCAGCCAAGGCGCGCGCAGCGCGCGTGGTGAATCTCTCGGCGAGGTAGGCACGGACAGCGTCGAAGAACGGATTGCTGAGCTGGGTCGCTGGAGTCTCTGCCATGTGAGAGGCGGTCCCCAGGGCCTAGCCGAAGTACTTCCGGGGATCGGTGATCTTGCCCTCGATGACGGAGGCGGCAACGGTGGCGGGGCTGCCCAGGTAGATGAACGCGTTCCCGTTGCCCATACGGCCCTTGAAGTTGCGGTTGGCCGTGGAGATGACGTTCTCGCCGTTGGACGGCACGCCGTTGTGGGTGCCGACGCACGGACCGCATCCCGGCGTCACGAGCGCAGCACCGGCGGCAACGAGCGTCTGGATGTAGCCGGCTTCGATGGCGTCGAGCAGGATCTGCCGAGAAGCCGGCGCAACCACAAAGCGCACGTCCGGGTGGACCTTGCGGCCCTCGAGGATGCCCGCGGCGATCTTGAAGTCCTCAAGCCGACCGTTGGTGCACGTGCCGAGAACGCCCTCGGCGATCGGTGTGCCCACGACCTCTTCGATCGGGACGACATTGTCGACCGAGTGCGGCTTGGCGATCTGCGGACCGATGGCGCTCGTGTCGAACTCGAGCGTGGTCTTGTAGACGGCGTCTGCATCGGCGTTCTGGGGAGCCGGGACCTTGTCGCCGCGTCCGTCGAACCAGGCGATGGTCTTGTCGTCGGCGTTCATCAGACCGGCCTTCGCGCCGACTTCGATCGCCATGTTGCTCATGGTCATGCGCGCCTCGACCGACAGGCCGTCGATCACGGGACCCGAAAACTCGATGGCCTCGTAGGTGGCCCCATCGGCGCCGATCTGACCCGCCAGGTAGAGGATGAGGTCCTTGCTGAAGACGCCCGGCTGCAGCTCGCCTGCGTACACAACCTTCATCGACTCGGGCACCTTGAACCACAGCTTGCCGCCGGCCATCGCCGCGGCACCGTCGGTCGAGCCGACGCCGGTGGAGAACACGTTGATCGCGCCGTAAGTGCAGGTATGCGAGTCACAGCCGACCATCAGGTCGCCGGCGACCACATGGCCCTTCTCGGGGATGAGCTGATGACACACACCCTCACCCACGTCGTAGATGGTGCATCCGGTCTTCTTGCCGAACTCGCGCATCATGGTGTGCAGCGCACTGACGCCTTCGATAGGCGACGGCGAGCTGTGGTCCATGACGAGCGCGACCTTGCTCGGATCGAATACCTCATCGACGCCCATGCGCTCGAGGGCCTTGATGGCGAGCGGCGAAGTGCCGTCCTGCCCCATCACGAAATCAACGTCGGCGATGACGATGTCGCCTGCGTGCGCGTCAGTACCGGAGTGTGCCGAGAAGATCTTCTCGGCGATAGTCTTACCTGGCAGTGTGACCAGCCTCCTCGAGCCGCAAGCGGAAATCCTTCGAGCCTAGTCGCCCATGGGCGATGAAGCGCTTGATGCCTTGTAGTCGTTGTAGATCTCGACGAGTTCTTTGTCGAACAGCGGACGGTGCAGCTCGACGGTCTGGCGTCGGATCGTGGGGAGGATCGCGTTGGCCTCGTCTCGGCTGATCTCGATGCCGTACTCGGCGAACTTCAGCTCCACCGTACGCGAACCGGAGTGCTTGCCCACAACGATCTGGCGCACCAGCCCGACTTCCTCGGGAGAGAAGATCTCGTAGGTGTGCGGGTTCTTGATGATCCCGTCGACGTGGATACCGCTTTCATGGGCGAACATGTTGGTACCGACGACAGGCTTCCACGCCGGAACGGTGCGCCCCGCCGCCGTCATAGTGTAGTTGACGATCTCGGAAAAGCGCTCAGTCGAGATACCGGTGTCCAGGCCCTCGATGTACTTGAGCGCCATGACGACCTGCTCGAGCGCCGCGTTGCCCGCGCGCTCGCCCAAGCCGCCGAGCGTGACGTTGACCCAGGTCGCGCCATCGTGGATACCGGCGAGACCGTGGGCTCCGTCAATGCGCAAGTCGTTTTGGGTTGGGATTTGGACGTCGGGACCGGTCGGTTCGACGGGCGCCTTGACCACCTTGTACGTGGGCGGCGGCTCAATGATGCCGATCGTGTCGCAGAAGCGAGGCCTGTCCGCGCCCTCGGCCTTTGCCGCTGCCGCGTACTCGAGCAGGAAGCTGAGCTCGGTGCGGCTGGCGTCCTCTGCGTTCACCGAGACGTACATTCCCTCGCTCTTGGCGTACGCGGTCGCTTCGCGGATCGAGTTCAGAACCCACGCGCGGTCCTTCATCAGCTTGGTCTCGATGTGGATGTCACTCGTCGCAAGCGAGATCGCCACCGCATCGACGCCGCAGTCGATCGAGGTCTTGATGTCGGCGATGCTCGCACGGTTCCAGCCGAGAATGGAAGCGTTCAGGCCGAGGTGCGCGATCTCCTCGATGACCTCGCGCTCGTCGCCGCCCATCACGGGGATGCCGGCCTCGATCTGCTGAACGCCGATCTCGTCGAGGTACTTCGCGATCTGGACCTTCTCGGCGTTGGTGAAGACGACACCGGCGGTCTGCTCGCCATCGCGCAGCGTGGTGTCGTCGAGCTTGACCTGACGCTTGCCGAGATAGCTCTCGACCGGCATCTCCCAAATCTTCGTGTGCTCCATGCTGTGAGAACCTCCTCGTATACCTGGGGGTCCTAGAGCCGCCCGAGGCGACCCTGAAAAGGCGGTCTTGGAGAGCCATCACGCGGTCAGGCCCTCAGAAAGAACGCCCATTGTACCGTAGCCCTCCAAGCGTGTCAGGTATCGGATATGGTTGTCGGGAGTCGACAATGTGACGGCATTCCCGATTGAAAGCAGCAGTCATGCGCGTCGAGCTGGTGTACTCCTCTGAGGAAGCTAAGTACCGCTTCGGCAGGTCTCATCCCATGCAGCCCGAACGCTTCTCGCTGGCGGTCGAACTCGCTGAGGCCTGGGGACTTCTCGGGGCGGGCGGTGCGGTGCTTGTGGCCCCCGAGGAGGCATCCGAGGCGCAGCTGCTCACGGCGCACGGATCCGCGTATGTCGCCGCGGTCAAGCGGGCGTCGGACGATCCGGACGGATGGCGCTCGGGGTTCGGCATCGGTCCCGGCGACACGCCGGCGTTCCCCGGCATGCACGAGGCCGCCGCACTCGCCGTGGGGGCGACCGCGCGCGCTTTGCGAGACGTGGTGTCGGGAGACTGTGCGCGGGCGTTCAGCCCCGCCGGGGGACTCCACCACGCACACAGTGACCGGGCCGCCGGGTTCTGCGTCTACAACGACTTGGCCGTCGCGATCGCTGTCGTCTCGGCGCAGTACCCCGGAACACGCGTCGCCTATGTGGATCTCGATGCACATCACGGCGACGGAGTGCAGGAAGCGTTCTGGGAGCGCGACGACGTCCTCACGATCTCGGTCAATGAGTCGGGGGCCTACCTGTATCCCGGGACCGGTCGAGCGACCGAGATCGGCAGCGGCACCGGCCGAGGATTCGCCATGAACGTCCCGCTCCCGCCCGACGCGGGCGACGAGTGCTTCTCACTCGTGCTCGCCGAGATCGTCGGCCCCGCGCTTGAGGCCTTCTCCCCCGACGTCATCGTCGCCCAGCTCGGCGCGGACTCACATCGGAACGATCCGCTGACGCACCTCGACACGACAGTCGCGGGTCAGTTCGCCAACGCTAGCAAGCTCGTCGAGTTCGCCGAGAAACTCGCCGGTGGTCGCATCGTGGCAACGGGCGGGGGCGGCTACGACGCGTACTCTGCGACGCCCCGCGCGTGGGCGTGCGTGCTCGCAGCACTTCTCGGCGTCGAACCGCCCGCCGAACTCCCTCGGTCGTGGCGCGATGCAGCCGCGAGCGCTTCGGGCGGACTGTCGGTGCCGCCAGAGGGAACCTTCGACGAGCTCTCTCCGGCCCCGCCCGCGGAAGGGGCCGAGAGGGCACTCCTCGGAACCCAGCGGGTGATTCGGGAACTGCAGGTCACGCATCCGCTCCTGCAGAAGTAGCCGCCCACGCCTGGTCCCTCGCGCGGGCGGTCGCTATGCGCCGAGGTCGGCTTCTCGGCGCGTCTCGGCAGAGAGAATCAGTAGACGGGTCAACTCGGCGCCCCACAGCGCGACGAGCGAGGAGTAGTAGATCCAGACGATCAGCACGACAAAGAACTGGAACGTGCCGAACACGTTGAACCGCTGCGTGCTCCCCAGGTAGTACGACAGCCCCATCTCGCCGACAAGAAACAGCACCGACGTTATGAGCGCTCCGCGGAGCGAATCGCGCCAGCGAATCCGGCGGTCGGGCGCGACGGTGAACGCGACCCAGAAGAGCGCTGCGGAGGCGAGGAGCACCGGCGCGAATCGCAGCGCGAGCATGACCCAGATGCCTGAGAGCTGCAGGCCGGCGTCCCGCGCGAACTGGAGCGCGATGCCGGCGAACGCCGAGGCGAGCGCGCTCAGCGTGAGTGCTGCGAGCAGCGCAAGAGCCGCGACCAAGAGCAGAGCGAGCGCGAGCGCGTTGTAGCGAAGGAACCCTCGCACCGGAGTTCTGTTGGGCGGTGTCGCCCAGATGACCTCGAGCGCTCCCACGAACTGCCCGAAGACGCTCAATCCGCCGAATATCACGAGGACGACAGCCAGGTATGGAGCGTACGAGCCCGCCCACGAGACCGCCTGGTTGATTCCGGAGGCGGCCGTGGTGCCGATCTGGTCGAGCGAAGGCACCGGCGCAAACCCCATCCGCTCGCTCACCACTCCCAGTACGGCGTTCAGGATCAGAAGCAGCGGAGCGACAGCGAGCAGCAGGAAGTACGACATCGCCGCTGCCAGCCGAGGAACCCCGTCGGCGTCAAAGCGCGCGAACGTCTCGACGATCAGCGACCAGGCTCGCGACACGCCGGCCGGCACCGCTCCCTTCGCGCTCTCAGACATCGGCCCAGGCGGGGACGTAGTCATGCGCGTCGCGCATCTGCACGCGGTGCGTTCGGGCCTCGGGGTCGAGAGCCGCCAGAGCCGTCCAGAAGTGCTCGGAGTGGTTGAGCTCCTTGGTATGCGCCAACTCGTGGAGCATCAGCGAGCGAACGAGGTGTCGGGGCAGAAACACCAGATTGCGATTGAGAGAGATGGTCTTGCGCGACGAGCACGACCCCCATCGGGTCTTCTGCCGACGCACGCGAGCGCTCCCATACCCCAGGCCCACTTCCTGCGCGGTTTCAGCAAGCATCGGAAGCAGGATCTCCCGCGCGGCGCGGTCGAGCCATCGCGTCAGCGCCGCGAGGCACTTCTCGGCGTCGTCGACCGCGCCGGACACCACCAGCATCGACCCTTCAGCGTAGGCGCGAACACTCGCCGAGGAGGTCGTCCGATACTCCACCGGCCACACCTCACCAGGGGTCCCGAGCGCGACCGTGTCGGGCAGCAGTGCCTCGGTCCCCGCCGAGAAGAGCGCACGGCGCTCGCTGACGCTCGCAAGCGCGGCGCGCGCCCAGTCGGCCTTCTGAGCGACGAACCGGGAGGGATCGCCACGCCAGCGCTGCGGAACGACGACCACCAGGCCGTCACGAGGAGTGACCGTCAGGCGGATCCGCCGGGCGCGCGTGCTGACGCGAACCCGGTATTCGGGCAGCGCGTCGAGTTCACGTGCGGCGGCCTCGCGATGCACCTACACCTCCGAGCGGCGGATGATCCAGCACGAGTGTACGCCCGGCTTGCGCTCGAAGTCCTGAGGAATCGTGCGTGCCGTGACGTTCTGGCAGTCGAGCCCGGCCAGCGAGAGCGCGTCGAGGTCGAGAGCGAACTTGCGCCGGTTGCACGAGAAGACCAGCTGACCTCCGGGCGCGAGAAGATCGGCCGTGCGGGTGATGAGAGCCACGTGATCGCGCTGCACGTCCCAGGTCTCCTGCATTCGCTTGGAGTTGGAGAATGTGGGCGGATCGCAGAAGACGAGGTCGAAGCGGGCCTCCGGCGTCGCGACCGCGGCGTCAATCCACTGGAGAACGTCGGCCTGAACGCGCCGGTGCTGGGCACCTGCGAAGCCGTTGCGCGCCATGTTGCGCTCGCTCCAACCCACGTAGGTCGCCGAGAGATCGACCGTCGTGGTCTCGGACGCTCCGCCGTCGGCGGCGTAGACGCTGACCGTCCCGGTATAGGCGAAGAGGTTCAGGAAGCGCTTCCCGTCCGCAAGCTCGCGGATCCACTCACGCGTGAGCCGGTGATCGAGGAACAGTCCCGTGTCCAGGTAGTCCGTCAGATTGACCTCGAAGAGCAGGCCGCCCTCCCCCACGATCGCCACGACACCGCTGCGCGACACCCGCTCGTACTGCGAGTCGCCACGCTGGCGCTGACGGACCTTGAGGAAGACGTCGTTCGCCTCGATGCCGAGCACCTCGGGCACAACCGCGAGCACGTCGTCAAGACGCTGCTGCGCTCGCGCCGGGTCGATCCCTGGAGGCGGCGCGTACTCGGCGATGTGTGCCCAGCGCGAACCGGAGTCGGTGCCCGCCCCAGCGTAGACGTCGATCGCGACGGCGTAGTCGGGCAGGTCGGCATCGTAGACCCGGAAGCAGGTCACGCCTGATCTGCGAGCCCACTTCTCGAGGTGGCGAAGGTTCTTTCGCAGACGGTTGCCAAACGCGACAGCCGCATCGCTCAGTCCCGCAACAGGAGACGCCGGGAGATCCGGCAAAGCCGGATCGTCGGCACCGGGCACGTGGAACACGCTCACCTGCGTCAGAATGCGACCGTTGTAGAGCGGCGCGGTCTTCTCGGCGACGAGGCCCAGCCCGGCAGCGAGCGAATCGTCGGGCGTGATGACGGCAAGGGTCCAGCCGGCGAATCCGGCTCGAAGGCCAGACGAAAGCTCGCGATAGAGCACGCCGAGACCACCCTGCGCCTGAATCCGCTCGCCGTAGGGGGGATTGGTGGCGACGAGACCGGGAGCCGATGCGTCGCCCTCACCGTTACCCGGCGCCGTGAGCTCGGCCAGTGCGCGGCGCTCGATCGCGACCACGTCGTCGAGGCCGGCGCGGCGGACGCACACGCGAGCGATCTCGACGGCGTGCTCGTCGGCGTCGAAGCCCGCGATCACTCCAGTCCGCTTCAGACCCGCGCTGCGCCGGGCTGTCGCCTCGGCCACGATCGCGTCCCACGCCTCGGCATCGTGCCCGAGCCATCGGGTGAAGCCCCAGCTCACGCGCTGAAGGCCGGGTGCGATATCGCAGGCGATCATCGCCGCCTCGATCGGCAACGTCCCCGAGCCGCAGAGCGGGTCGACGAAACCGCCACCCGCCGAGGCGATCGCCGGCCACCCGGCTGTGAGCAGCACGGCAGCGGCGAGCGTCTCCTTCATCGGCGCCTCGACCTGCGCACCGGGCTCCCGGTAGCCTCGGCGGTGAAGAGGCTGCCCCGAAAGGTCGATCGAGATCGTGGCGCGGTCGTTTCGGACGACGACGTTGATGCGTACGTCGGGGTCTGACGTGTTGACGCTGGGGCGCCGGCCGAACTTCTGAGTGAACCGGTCGACGATCGCGTCTTTGACCCTGACCGCCGTGAACTGCGTGTTGCGGAGCCCTGCGTTCACCCCGTTCGCATCGATTGCGAGCGTGCCGTCAGGGCCGAGGTGGTCTTCCCAGGGAATCTCGGCAACGGCATCGTAGAGCTCCTCCGAGTTCGACGCAGGGACCCGCTCCAAAGTGAGCAGCACGCGCGAAGCCACGCGGGACCACAGCATCGCCCTGTAAGCGCTCCAGAGGGGGCCACCAAAGGTCACGCCGCCTGACAGCGGCCTGACGCGCGCGCATCCGAGCGCGCGCAGCTCGTCGGCGACCAGCGATTCGGTACCTCGGGGGCAAGCGGCCCAGAACTCAAACGTGGACGTCACGCGCCGCTCCACTTCACGGCTTGCTTCAAAGGGCGCTCCCTAGCGATTGAATCGATCACGATGCCGGCCGCCCAGAACACGCCGCCGGCGGCTCGCCCTACTTGACGGTGACGTACCTGTACCCGGAAGCGCTCGTGGTCATGCCAGCCGGCGTACCCGTCAGCCAGCTGAGCCGGTACTTGCCTGAGACGGTGGGCTTCCATCTCCCCACCATCTTGTATCCGCTCGAATACTTGCGCGAACCGACCGACGCCTTCATGTACTTGTACGGACGGTACTGGTGCGTCTTGGTGTTGTACTTATCGACCCTCAACGTCGCTCCGACGCGCGGGTTGTCGTACCCAGTGAAGCTGTACGTCCGCCTGCGGCGAATAGTGGAACCGTTGCCACCCACGCCCGCGACATACGGGGCGACCGTGATCGTTGTCGCCGGAAGGACCGTACTCTGGTTCGAGACGTCCATGCTGCGGTAGCGCACCGCGAACCGGCCGGTCTGCTTGGGGGAGTAGGTCATCTTGTAGTGGCCGTTGGCATCAACCGGTACGTTTGACGCCACAAACCCGAGCGACCCGTCGGCGCCGTAGAGGACCAGGTCGACAACCCCGCCGGTTGCCACGACTGAACCCGTCGCATCGGGGGCGCGGTAAGCGGTGCCGTCGACGGTGAAGCTGCTTCCATAAGTGACCCGGGTCCGATTGAATCCCTCTATGCCGTTGTAGCGGAAGGGGCGATAGCCACTCTGGCCCCACGGCCGCTTGCTGTACTTGGTTCCCGGCCCAGTCTGTTCCAGTGCCCAGTACTCGCTCATGTCGGACTTGGACCACCCGGCGAACAGGATCGCGTGACCGCCACCGGAGCCCGTGTACCAGACGGTGGACTTCAGGATAAGGTCGCCCGGCAGAAGCTCGGACTGCTTGACCGCGGTCAGCTTGAAGATCGAGGAGTTGTTCTTGCCCATGTCGTAGGTGCTGGTCGAGTAGGGCTTTCCCCGGGAGTCGCGCAGATTCCAGCACAGGGAGACGAAACCGGAGCAGTCGGTGCGGTATCCCGAAGTAGGTGAGCTTGTCGGCGCGGCTGAACCATCCTCGAGCGCCCACTTGCTCTGACTGTAGGGAACCCCGATGGTGGTCTTCTTCGTCACCGGGTCCACGCGTACGGCGTTGAGCCACACCTTGCCGCGGGATAGTGCTGACTCGCGGGAGATGGCCAGAGCACTGGCGGGTGCCAGAGCGCACGCGAGAAGCGCGGCAACGACCAGCAGGGTGAGCGTGCGAGTCCTCAACATGACATCCGCCTCAAGCTTCGACTTCTACTGCAGCTACGATGAATGGCGTGATCTTGTGCACGGCGCTTGCAACTGTACCATCGGCAGTCGGCGGGTGTCACATGAGCGAACACGGCGCAACGCGTGTGAGCAGTGTCACGAACTCGTGGCGACCCACCTTCTAGCCCTGGAAACCCTCCACCACGTACGTACCCGACCGCGCGTCCTTCTTAAGCGTCACGAAGCCGAGCTTCTGCGCATCTTCGAGCAGTTGTGTGAACGACCGGTAGCCGTACGAGCTCTCCGAGAACTGCGGCTGCTTGCGCTTCATCGTGTCTTTGAGCAATGACGAGTGCATGGCGCCCACATTCTCACGTTGCAGCGCCTCGATCGTCTCGAACAGCAGCTTGAAGGCCGGACGCTTGGCGCGTGGTACTGACTCGCCGAGTGTCGGCGCACCGGCCGAGGCGCCTATGTCCTCGTAGTAGATGAATTCGTCGCAGTTCGCGGCGAGCAGGTCACTTGTCGAGTCCTTCATGCCCACCCCGACCACGGCCTTGCCGTTCTCCTTGAGGCGCAGTACCAGAGGCGTGAAGTCACTGTCGCCAGACACGATCACGAATGTGTCGATGTGCTCTTTGGCGTACGACAGCTCCATCGCGTCGACGACCAGCCTGATATCCGCGGAGTTCTTGCCGGTCATGCCCCGCTCGGGAATCTCCATGAGCTCGATGCCGAGCTCATGGAGCGGCGTGGTGTACTCGCCGAAACGGGCCCAGTCAGCGTAGGCGCGCTTTGCGACGACCTTGCCCTTCTCGACCAGTCGCTCGAGAACGCGCTGCATATCAAGGATCTCGGTCTTCTTGGCGCGACGACCGCCGCCTCGCGGGGTCAGACCAAGTGCCAGGTTCTCGAAATCGATGAACACGGCAAGGCTATGTGAACCGTCGGCCATGGAGATGTACCTCCTACGTGGAAGAACAGGTTGTTTGCGAATCCCCTCCCCCTCATCATACAGCGATGCTCATGCCCTGTGGCGCGCGCGTCTTCGCCGCCCGCCGCACGACACACGCCGCCCGTGGCACCCGCCGTGCGTCGAACTGTCAAACCCTGCCCGCGTGCGGCAAGATGGTTGCAGTGGCCCGAAGTCTCGCCGCTGCTCCGCGGCGAGCGAAGGAGGCATGTCATGCCCGACCTATCCGGTTGTCCCGGACAAGACGCTCGGTCGCTGACCGCCGAGGACGTGCCCTGCCCCGAGTGCAGCTACGACGTCGAGTTCTTCTCGGATGAGCAGGCCCGGAAGTGTCCCCGGTGCGGCTACCGGGTCATGCGCCAACGCAATGGCAACTGCGCGGACTGGTGCCCGGCGGCCGGAACTTGCGCGATGCTGCGCGGTCAGATGCCGACGGAGCACGAGTAGCCCTCCGTTCCGAGGCTTCTCGGGACGCGCAGCCGCACATCTAGACCGAGTCGACCTTGCGCACTTCCACGGCGGTGACCTTGAGGCCCGGTATCTTCGCGGTCGGGCCGAGATTGATGGCGGTGAGCCGGTTTGCCGACGCATCCGCGAAGTGGCACGGCATGAAGACGACCCCACGCTTCGGAGCGCTCGAGCGATCGACGCGGGCCTTGACCCTCACCGAGCCATGAGCGCTCGTCACTTCGACTTCGTCGCCGTCACAGATTCCCATGTCTCGCGCGTCGGTCGGGTTCATCTCGAGATACCCGTGGTCGTTGAGCTCGCTCAACCCAGCAGTGCGCCGCGTCATCGTGTTGGTGTGGAAGTTCCAGAGGTGGCGACCGGTCGTCAGGATCAGCGGACGGTGCTCGTCGGCCTGCTCGGCGGGTGGCACGTAGTCGACGGCGGCGAACTCGCCCAGACCGCGCGTGAAGGTCTCGGCGTGGAGGATGGCGGTTCCGGGATGGTCGTCGTCGGGGCACGGCCCGCGCATCTCACCTTCCGCCTCGAGGCGGGGGTAGCTGACACCGCCGTACTGCGGTCTGACCGACGACGTCTCGAACATCACCTCGGCCGGGGAGGCGTACTCGTCGTCGATGCCGAGCAGGTGAGACAGGCGGACGATGATGTCGCCGTCGGCGAGGGCCTCACCCGGCGAGTCGATGACTTTGCGCGCACGCTTGATGCGACGATCGGTATTGGTGAACGTGCCGTCCTTCTCGAGGAACGACGCAGCCGGCAACACTACGTCCGCCAGTGACGCGGTCTCGGTCATGAAGATGTCCTGCACCACGAGGAAGTCGAGGCTCTGAAGCGCCGACAGGACGTGAGCCTGGTCAGGGTCGGCGATTACCGGGTTCTCGCCCATGATGTACATCGCTCTGAGCTCACCGGCGATCGCTGCGTCCATCATCTCGACCAGCGTCAGTCCGGTCTCGACTGAGAGCTCGTGCGGCGTCTCCCAGAAATCGCAGAAGTTCTCGACCGTTCCGGGTACGCCGAGCTTCTGGTAGCCGGGCAGACAGTCCGGCAGGCACGCCAAGTCGCAGGCGCCCTGCACGTTGTTCTGGCCACGTAGCGGATTGACCCCGGTGCCGGGACGGCCGACGTTGCCGGTGAGCATGGCCAGGTTGGCGAGCGCCCGGACCTGGGTCGTACCGGTCTCATGCTGGGTGACGCCCATCGCGTAGACGATCGACGCCCGCTCCGCCGAGCCGTAGGCGATTGCAAGCTCGCGGATGTCGCCGACGGAGAGCCCCGTCAGCTCGGCCGCCCGTTCCAGATCGTAGTCCGCGACGAGCGCGCGCACCGCCTCGAAGCCCTCGGTACGTGCCGAGATGAACTCGTCGTCGGCGAGTCCTTCCTCGATGATGATGCGCATCATCGCGTTGACGAGCGCGATGTTGGCGCCGGGTTCAACCGGCAGCCACTTCTCGGCGTGACGCGTCAGGCGGATCTGGCGCGGGTCGACGACGAAGATGCGCGTCCCGTGCAGTGCCGCCTTCTTGAGCTCGACGCCGATGATGGGATGCGCCTCTGTGGTGTTCGAACCCACGACAAGCACGACGTCGGCCTGACCGAGGTCGTCGATCGAGTTCGTCATCGCGCCACTCCCGAATGCTGCGGCCAGACCGGCCACCGTGGAGCTGTGTCAAAGCCGGGCGCAATGGTCGATGTTGTGCGTCCCGATTCCCGCCCGCATGAGCTTCTGGAACAGGTAGTTCTCCTCGTTGGTGCACTTCGCCGAGGCAAGCCCCGCGATCGCGTCGCTGCCGTGTTCGGCTTGGATCGTGGTGAGCTTCTCGGCGACGAGGGCGAGTGCTTCGTCCCAGGTCGATTCGACGAACTCGCCATCGCGCTTGATGAGCGGAGTCGTGAGCCTGTCGGGATGCTGCGCGAAACTCCAGCCGTATCGACCCTTCGCGCAGAGGTTGCCGTAGTTGGGGCCCTTGTCCAGAGGAGCACGCGCACCGACGATGCGGCCACCCTTGGTCGCGAATTCGATCGTACATCCCACACCGCAGTAGCCGCAGGTCGTCTGCGTCCACGTGACTTCCCACGGACGGCCCGCGAACCTGCTGGGTTTGTCGATGAGGGCACCGGTGGGGCACGTCGAGACGCATTGGCCGCAGAACTCGCATCCCGCCGCCAGCATCGAGGCGCCAAAGGGCGTATTGGGGACCGCGTCGAATCCCCGTCCCGTGTAGCCCCACACGTCACAGCCCTGGACCTCGTGGCAGATCCTCACGCAGCGCCCGCACGAGATGCACTTGGCGAGGTCCCGTTGGATGAGTGGGTTGGACTCGTCAACTTGTGAGAAGTGCTTCTCGCCCTCGAAGCGCGACGTCTCGATTCCCAGTGAGTACGCGGCATCCTGAAGTCCGCAACCACCGTTGGATTCGCACGTCAGGCACTCGACCCTGTGATCCGAGAGAAGCAGCTCGACGATGGTAGACCGGATTCCGTGAAGAGCCTCGCTCTCGGTGGCGACGACCATTCCCTCACTCACCAGCGTCGTGCACGACGTCGGGTAGCCCCGCATACCTTCGATCTCCACGACGCACAGGCGGCACGCGCCAAAGGGCTCGAGGCGCGGATCGTGACAGAGCGTCGGAATCTCGATGCCGGCTTCTCGGCACGCCTCGAGCACGGTGGCACCCTCGCGCGCAGTGACGGTTCGGCCGTCGACCGTGAGCGTGATCATGGTGATGTCCGCTTCGATGGTCACGGCGCTACGCCTTCACGATTGCGTCGAACGGGCACTTGGCTTCGCAGATCCCGCACTTGATGCAGGTCTCCGCGTCGATCTCATAGATGCCTTTCGGCTCGCCGGAGATCGCGTTCACCGGGCAGTTCTTCTTGCAGATGCCGCAGCCCTTGCAGGCGTCCGGGATGACCACGTAGTTCGAGAGTGCGGCGCACGCGTGCGCGCGGCACTTCTTGTCGCGAATGTGCTCCTCGTACTCTTCGCGGAAGTACTTGATGGTGGTGAGGACCGGGTTGGGTGCCGTCCCGCCGAGCTGGCACAACGAAGCGCTCTTGACCACCGTCCCGAGCTGCTCCAGCAGCTCGATGTCGCCCTCGCGGCCCTCACCAGCCGTGATGCGCGTGACGATCTCGAGCATGCGCTTGGTGCCGATGCGGCACGGAACGCACTTGCCGCACGACTCCTCCTGCGTGAACGCGAGGAAGTAGCGCGCGAGGTCGACCATGCAGGTGGTGTCGTCGACGACGACCATGCCGCCGGACCCCACGACCGCACCGGCGGCCATGAGCGCGTCGTACTCGACCGGCGTGTCGAACATGCTCGCCGGGATACATCCGCCGCTTGGCCCGCCGATCTGCACCGCCTTGGCCGCCTTGCCGCCGAGACACCCGCCGCCGACGCCGTTGATGAGCTGGTCGAGCGTCAGCCCGAAGGGCACTTCGACCAGGCCGCTGTTCTTGACCTTGCCGGTGATCGCAAAGACCTTCGTGCCCCTGCTGGTACCGCTGCCGAACGCCGAGTAGGCGTCCGCACCGTGGTTCATGATCCAGGCGACGTTGGCCAGCGTCTCGACGTTGTTGATGCAGGTCGGCTTGTTCCACAACCCCGACGTCGTGGGGAACGGCGGGCGCGGTCGCGGCATGCCTCGGCCGCCTTCGACCGAGGTCATGAGGGCCGTCTCCTCGCCGCACACGAACGCACCCGCCCCTTCGCGGATGTTGACGCTGAACGAGAAGTCGGACCCGAACAGCCCTTCGCCGAGATACCCGGCGGAGTTGGCGTCGTCGATCGCCTTGCGCAAGCGCTTGACCGCCAGCGGGTACTCGGCGCGAACGTACACGTACGCCTCATCGGCGCCGATCGCGTAGCCGGCGATGGCGAGGCCTTCGAGCACGGCGTGGGGGTCGCCTTCGAGGACGCTGCGATCCATGAACGCGCCAGGATCGCCTTCGTCGGCGTTGCAGATCATGTACTTCTTGGGGCCCTCGCTGCCCCGGGCGAGCTTCCACTTCATGCCCGTAGGGAACCCCGCTCCTCCCCGGCCACGCAGGTTGGACGCCAGGACTTCCTCGATGACGTCTTCCGGGGACTTGGTCTCAAGCGTCTTGCGCAGGCCTTCATAGGCGCCTGCGTCGACTGCGCTCTGCAGGCTCTCCGGGTCGATGACGCCGCAGTTGCGCAGCACGATACGGTGCTGTTGCGCGTTGAAGGGGACGTCGGCATAGCGAACGATCGGTTCCCCGTCCTCGCGATAGAGCGCCGAGTCAACCGGCCCGGTGCCTGCGATGAGCGCCGCAACGACCTCGTCAGCGGCTTCGTCGTGGACACTCGGATAGAAGACGCCGTCAGGCGCGACCACGACCACAGGACCGAGCGCGCAGAGGCCGTGGCAGCCGGTACGCACGACCTTGATGCGATCGGCGGCGTCGGCGGCTGCGATCGCGGCTTCGAAGCGATCGGCAATCTCGAGCGAGCCGTTCGCCACGCAGCCCGAACCCGCGCAGACGCGGATCTCGGCGACCGCGGTGTCGACGGGCGGGGTCACTCGGCGGCCTCCCGGACGAGTCGCTTCGCGAGCTTGCGGGCCTTGCCGGCGTCGAGCTGGCCGTTGGGATGGTCGCCGACCACGGTCACCGGCGCCAGCCCACAGCAGCCGACACACGCGACGGCCTCGATGGTGAAGCGCATATCATCGGAGGTCGCACCGACTTCGAGGTTGAGCTCGTCGGTGATGGCGCGGATCACGTCGGGAGCACCCGCGACGTGGCAGGCGGTTCCCGTGCAGATCTTGATGATCGTCTTTCCTCGGGGCGAGAAATGGAACTGAGCGTAGAACGTCGCTACGCCGTATACCTCGGCGTAGGGTGTCGAGCGGCGTCGCGCGATCTCAGCAAGGACTGCCCGGGGCAGATAGCCGTAGACCTCCTGCACCTCCTGGAGCAGCGGAATCAGCGCGCCGGCGTCGTCCTGATGACGCGCGAGCACAGCATCGAGCAGGGTCAGATCGGCCCCGTCGGACTCCTTCTCAAAGGCGCAGATATGCTCGGTCAAGTGCGAGTCGCTTCCTAGTCGAGATACGAGTGACAGTAGAGCGTTTCGTTCCGCAAGATCGACATCGACTTCTCAAGGGCGTCGGTCATCTGCAGGTCCCCGGGAGCGGTTCGCGCGACCTGCATCTGCAGCTCGTCGTTGGGGTCCATGATCGCCGAGGAAAGGCCCGCCGGGATCAGCAGGGCGAGCAGCGCCGCGGCCATCGGCGACTTCACGTTCTCAGGACACCCATTGTAGATGTTGGACAGGCCCACCGTGGTCTTGAGCGGCGGCTCGTTGAGGTGCCCGAACATCGTGATCGCCTCGGCGGCTTCGAGCGCCTGCTGCTGGGCGACGCCCACCGGCAGGAGCAGCGGGTCGAGGTAGAGGCGGTCGAACGGCACCTCGAACTCCATCATGGCGGCCATGATGGTCATCGCGGCTTCGACGCGCTCGTTGGAGTCGCGCGAGACGCCCTTCTCGGTCATGCACAGGCCGATGATCTCGGCCTCGTAGGTATGCGCGAGCGGGAGGAACGTCTCAAGGCGCGCACGCTCGGCGGAGGTCGAGTTGATGACCGCCTGCAGCTTGCAGACCTTCAGCCCCGCCTCCATCGCCAGCGGGTTCATCGTGTCGAGGCACAGGCGCGTATCGGGCACGGCGTCCTGCACCACGCCGACGACCCACTCCATCATCTCGGGACCGCCCTTGGTCGCCGGGCCGAGGTTGATGTCGAGGATGTCGGCGCCGCCTTCGACCTGGTGCAACGCCATCTTCTGGATCGGGCCGGCGTCGCGCTCCTTCATGGCCGGGCCGATGGTCTTGCTCATGATGTTGATCTTTTCACCGATGACGAGCATGTGGCTTCCTCCTGTATGTCAGCTACGGGCAGATCGTGCGATGAGCGAGGCAGCTATGGACTGCAGCGCCTCGGTGAACTCCGCGTCGATGCCAAAAGGTGAGATACCCTCGCGGTCTGCTCGGCGAACCTCGTCGCTGTCGGGCAGCGTGCCGATGAGCTCGATGTCGCCGAGAACCTCGCGCAAGTAGGCGACATCCTCAGGGCCGCGCACCCGGTTGCCGACGGCGACCACGTCGCGCACGCCGAGGTCGGCCGCGAGCGAGCGCACGACAAACGCGGTCGAAACGCTGCGCATGCCCGGCTCCACGACCACGACGAAGACGTCGACGCCCTCGGCGGTTCCTCGGCCAAGGTGCTCGATGCCGGCCTCCATGTCGAGAATGGCCACGTCGTCGGAGTCGAGCAGCAGGTGGCGCATGAACGCCTTGAGGAAGGTGCCCTCAGAGCACATGCATCCTCCCCCACCCAACTCGACGGTCCCGGTGCGAAGCAGGGTGACGCCGTTGACATCGACACCGCAGGTGTCGACCACGTCTGACACGTCGGGGTTCAGGATGAACATGCCGCCCTTGCCGGGCGCCGCACCGGTACGCTCTTCGATGAGCGCGTCCTGCTTCGACAGCGGGATGCAGGCCGCAGCCTGCTCATCGGTGGCGCCGAGCGCCATCGCGAGGTTCGCGTCCGGGTCGGCGTCGATGGCAACGACGCGCCGGCCCTCCGACGCCCACAGACGGGCCAGGTTCGACGACAGCGTGGTCTTGCCCACGCCGCCCTTGCCCGAGATCGCGAGTTTCATGAGGACACCTCTCCAATGCCGGCGGCGTCGAGCACGAGCGGGACCAGGTGGTCGGCTCCCACCGCCATGATGTGGACGCCGTCGCAGTACTCGCGCGTCTCGCGGATGAACCGCGCGGCGATCTCGATGCCGGCCTGCTCGGCGTTCGGCGCATTCTCGAGCTCGCGGATCAGCTCCGGCGGGACCGCGATACCCGGGATGTTCTTGTTCATGAACCGGGCCATACCCGCCGAGCGAAGCACGACGATGCCCGCGAGCACCTTCGCGTTGCGCTTGCGAGCATGCTCCATGAAGCTCAGGAAGCTCTCGGCGTTGTACACCGCCTGTGTCTGGAAGTACTGCGCGCCGGCCCGGACCTTCTTGTCGAACTTGGCCAGCTGGGGCGCCAGCGGATGCGCATCAGGCGTGACAACCGCCCCGACGAGCAGCTCCGGAGTGCCGGTAAGCTCGTTGCCCATCAGGTCCGTGCCGCGGTTCAGCGCAGCGACCGTCTCGAGGATCTGCACCGAGTCCAGGTCGAAGACCGGCTTGGCCTCCTTGTGGTCACCCACGACCGTATGGTCACCGGTCAGCGCGAGCACCGTGGTCACCCCGAACGACGCCGCGCCGAGAAGGTCGGACTGAATGGCGATCCGGTTGCGGTCGCGGCCGGTCACCTGCAGCACCGGGTCGAAACCGGCCTGCTTGAGGTGGATACAGGCCGCGATGGTCGACAGGCGCATGACCGCCGCCTGGTTGTCGGTCACGTTGATGGCGTGGACGCGCTTCCGCATGTTCTCGGCGGCGTGCATCATCTCGGAGATGTCGACGCCCTTGGGTGGGCCGACCTCGGAGGTGACCACGAACTCGCCGCAGGCCAACGCCTGCTTGAGGCTCATTTCGAGCCGCCCGACTCGGGATTCATGTCCCACTCGCAGGTCATCGAGTTGATCGAGTTGTCCTTGGTGTCGCCCAGGTCGTCGAAGGATTCTCCCCGGCCCTGAGCCTCGAGGCGGTCGTAGATCTGCACCCACGCGCAGTCCCGGTCGCCCAGCTCGCACCGGCCGTCCTTCACGCCGCCGCAGGGCCCGTTCATGATCCCCTTGGCACACCGCGTCGTCGGACAGATGCCTGCGGTCTCGCCGAGCACGCACTTGCCGCACGCCGAACACTCGGCCTGCCAGCTGCCAAGCCCCTTCGCCGCGCCGATGAATAGCGTGTCCAGCGCCGGGTAGATCGGGATGCTCTCGTTGTCCGACAGGAACGCCACGCCGGCTCCGCAGCCCATCGACAGCACCGCGTCGCACGCCTCGATGTTGAGCTTCTCGACGAACTCGGGTTCGCACTGCCGCTGCAGCATCGTGCCGGTGAACCGGGTCGGCGGGCCGAACTGCGCGGCAGCGAGACGTAACGTCTCGACGAGCGTCTCGACCTCGGTCTCCCCGCCTGCGAGCGAGACGGCAGCGCACGTGTTGCAGCCCACGACCAGGACGTGCTCGTGCCGAGCGACCATCTCGCGTATCTCGGTCAGAGGTTTGAGGCGCATGACGATCATCGGAGGTGCACATCCTCTTCTTCGTGACGCTCAGCCGGGATGATCAGTGCTTTGTCCATGCCCAGTTGATGCAGTGTCGCCTTGATCTTCTCGGTTCTGGCGGCCACCAGCGAACGCGCGTGGGGGTATCGGCAGTTCGCTTCGACGCAGCCCATGAAGGCGATGCGCGAGGCGCCCGACTGAAGCGCCTTGAGCGCGGTCGTCTCGGCGACGCGGAGCAGACATGTGACGGGGATCTGGCGGACGTCATTGCCGGGTATCGCGGGCAGATTGGGGGTGCAACTACACGTGAAGGCGAGTGTCGTGTCGAAGCCCGGCTCGTGGAGGACGCGCTCGACGCGCTGCATCATCTCCTGGTCGGAGTGACCCTCGAGGCTGATCGCCTGAGCGGGACACTGCGAGACGCAGGCACCGCAGGCATGACAGGTCTCGGCGTCGAAGTAGAGGAAGCCGCCTACCTTCACACCCGGCGCGTTGTGCGGACACACGCGCAGGCACGTGAGACACGACGCGCACTTCTCGCGCGTGAGGCGCGCACCGGTCGAACATCCGAGACACCGCTGCGCCTCGCGAGCCGCCTCGTACTCGGTGTAGCCGGACTCGATCTCATCGAATGTGTCGACGGCCTCGTAGAACTCGAGCTTCTCCATCTGAACGCGACGACGCGTCTCGAGCTTGGACTTCATCGACTGCGGCACCTGGCCCAGAGCCGTGTTCTCCTCGACGAGGTCAGCGAGTGGTCTCGCATCGTCGGTCAGGTCACGGACGATGCACATCGCCACCCTGTGCCCGGCGGCGATGGCGTCGACCACCCGGCTGGGACCGGTGACGACGTCGCCGGCAGCGTAGACGCGGGGAACGCTCGTCACGCAGGACTCGGCGTCGGCGATCACGCCGCCGCGCGGGGTGAGCTCGACGCCGATGTCGCGGACGTCGGCGAACTGGCCGGTCGCGAAGATCACGGTGTCAGCGTCGAAGCGCTTGACCTCGTCCTCGTCGAACACCGGGCTGAACCGCTTGTCGACGTCGAACACCGATACGCAGCGCTTCACGTCGAGACCACAGACGTTGTCCTCGGCGGTGGCGACTTCGACCGGTCCCCAGGAGCAGTGCAGCGTCACGCCCTCCTGACGCGCCTCGTGGACCTCGTCGTCTGAGGCAGGCATCTCCTCTTCGGACTCGAGGCAGATGACGTCGACCTTAGTCGCGCCCATCCTGCGAGCGGTGCGCGCGACGTCCATCGCCACGTTGCCACCGCCGACCACCACGACGCTCTTGCCCAGCGCGATCTTCTCGCCGCATGCGGCGGCCTCGAGGAACGGCAGCGCCGAGAGGACCGTCGGCATGTCGGCTCCCGGGATCGGCAGCGGACGGCTGCCCTGGAGCCCGGCGGTCACGACCACGGCGGTGTGCTCGGCGAGCAGGTCGTCCAGCGTCATGTCGGCGCCGATCCGCACGCCGGTGACCACTTCGATGCCGAGGCTCAGGATGTGGTCGATATCCTTGTCGAGCGCGTAGTCAGGCAGCCGGTAGTTGGGGATGCCGTAGCGCAGCATCCCGCCGAGACGCTCCTTGGCCTCGTAGATGGTGACCTGGAAGCCGCGTTGCGCGAGGTCGCTCGCGACGGTCAGGCCGGTAGGACCGCTGCCGATGACCGCGATGCGCTCGGGCCGCTTCCGGTCGGGGCGCTGGTGGGGATAGGCCCCGAAATCGGCGGCGGCTCGCTTCAGCGATGCGATGGCGACCGGGTCGTCGACGTTGCAGCGACGGCAGCCGTCCTCGCAGGGGCGAAGGCAGATGCGGCCGCATACGCTCGGCAGAGGGTTGCGATCCAGGACGATCTGGAGCGCGTCGGTATAGCGCCCCTCGGCAATCATCATCAGATAGCCGGGCACGTCAATGTGTATGGGGCACTTCGAACGGCACGGCGGAAAGAGCCGTTTGGGCTCAGGCCCAGCGTCGAAGTACTGGCTTGCAGGCAGGGCGCACATTTGCAGGCTTCCCGTCTTGTGGTTCTAGCTAGCCCGGCGCTTGAGGAACGCGGGGATGTCAGCGGCTTCGTACGGACCGACGGTGACGTCCCATCCGTCGAGTTCCTCGAGCAGCTCGCCGCTGATCTGTGCGACGGCACCAGGGATGATGACCTCACGATGCGAGATCTGGTCGGCGATGCCGGACTCTTTAATGAACTTGGCGATGCGCTCGGGGACGAACTTGCCGGCCGCCCACGCGGTGAGGACCGACAGGCCTTCGGACTCGACGATGCCCAGGTAGGCGGGCATCTTGCCGCCCTCGATCTCGCCGGCGACGATGAAGTACGTCAGGGAGAAGTTGGTCGTCACGAAGAACGGCGCGTCGGGACCGGGGTTGTTGATGGCGTAGATCTTCGCCTCGGCCTGCATCGGGCGCTGCGGGTCGGTGTAGATGTTCTGACGCAGCACCAGAAGTGGCAGCAACCGCCACGGCTCGGCGCCGGTGAGCACGATGATGCTGCCGTACTTGTCGACGTCGGCCGCGGCATAGGTGACCTCGAGCAGGTCGTCGCCGTCCGAGAAGTTCCCCGGGAACGTGATGATGGGATAGCCGAGCGCGGCGAACTTCTTGTTGAGCGCGGCCCTGCGGGCGAAGACACGGTCGCGCAGCGCTTCGGCAGCGGTCGTCGGCGCCGAGTCGATGACGAGGTCCTTGAGCCCCGCCGCGTCGGCCTTCTCTGTCAGCGCCGAGACGGCCTCCAAGCCGCTCGCACGCACGACTACGGGACAGCCGTGCTGCTTGGCCAGCGCGAACATCGCATCGGCGTTGGCCTCCGTGGCAGCGCAGATGAGCGGCTTGCCCGCCGCGGCGACGTCGAGCGCGGCGCCCATCTCGGCGGGATCCTCGGACATGAGCACCAGCGGCAGCTTGGTCGCAGCTGTGATGCGTGCGACGACCGCCGCGAAGCGTGCGCCATCACCCGCCGAGCGCACCGCGATGAAGCCGCAGCGCAGCTGCTGCTGCACGCGCTCGAAGTCGGAGGCCACGGCCTGCGCCACGGCAGCGTCGATCGCTGAGTCGTCGGCCGACGCGTCGACCGTCGTGCCGATCGCGCACGGGTGCACGAACGTCTTCTCGTGCCTGAACAGCACGGTCTCCTCGCCCACGGTGAACGCCGTGTCGCCGACGCCGACGGTGACTGCGCGCATGGGAGGTGCCGAGGCCGACGACAGTGCCGCCTTCGCCTCGTCCGAGACGTGCGGGCACGACGCCAGCTCCGCCTGTCCCTGCGCGAGCTTCATCGCGAACGCAAGGCACGTCGGTACGCCGCAGTCACCGCAGTTGGTCTTCGGCAGGTTCTTGAATATCTCGATTCCGCTCAAGGCCATCGTGAATGTCTCCTCAGGTCGGGTGAAGCGGTCTAGAACATCGGATCCATCGCGAGCGCGGGATGATTGACCGATGTGAGGAACTCGAGAACCTCGTCCTCTGTCTCGGCGATCGTCTCGTCGCAGATCTTGTCGAGGAAGCTCGCGTCGCCCATCTCCTCGAAGCGCGGCGTCAGCGAACTGCGCATGGCCTCTTTGAGCTCCTTGGGCATCCACACGACGCGCGACAGGCCACCCTCGGCCGACATGAACTTCTTGCTCGCGATGTAGCCGCGGCCGATCCCCATGAAGCCGGGAGCCTGCACGCCACCGCCGACCATGCCGGCGAGCGTGGAGAACTTCATGCCCGACGGGGTCATGCCGGGGAACTCGCGGTTCACGATCATGACGCCGTTGCACATCGGCATGAGCGCGATGATCGCCATGAAGCAGCCGCAGCTCGTCATCGGATTGTCCATGAGCGAGTAGCAGGTCATTCGTTCGACAGCGCCGCCCGACTTCTCCTTGATGAAGGCGTTGACGCCCTCCCACTCGCCGGTGAGCGTAGAAACGACGGCGCCCTTTTCGATCGGCTGGTTGGGGCCGGTCGGGTTGAGCTGGTTGGACGCCTTGGCGTCGAGCCAGTTGTACGCGCCGCACAGGCCGAGGCGTTCGGGAGTGACCACGCAGATGTGGCTCGGCGCGAAGCTCTGACACAGCGAGCACGAGTAGAAGACGTCGGCGGTGTCGTCGGTGAGCTGCGCCATGCGCTCGTCACGCGCGTCGTAGGTCTTCTTGGCGATCTCGAGCATCTCCTCCACCTTGGACTGCTCGGTGTAGATCGTGACCTGCACCTTGTCCACGATGGCGTCGAACTCGTCGAGGATCTTCGCGTGCAGGATGTCGCCCAGGTGGTGGAACTTGAAGCCCTTGTCCTTGGCGGCCTGGCTGATACGAATCCAGATCAACTCGCGCTGGCCCATGTGCAAGACGCCCTCGGCGAAGTTCATCAGGTGGTGGAACTGGCGTTCTATGACCGGCTCGAAGTCCGACTGCATCTTGCGGCCGGCAACGTCGACCACGATGCCGAGCGGGATGCGCGTGCCGGCTTCGAGCTCGTCGAGCTCCGGGCCGATGACCTCGATCTTGCCGTCGGTGACCTCGGAAGCTTCCAGCGTGCGAACGAACTCGAACGCAGTGGAGCGCTGCCCGCCAGCCTCTGCCCACGTGTCTTCCTTGCGCACTCGTTCGCCCTCGAACGCAGGGCCGTAGGGCACGGGGATCGGCAGATCGACGACCTTGATCTTCAGGCCGCGCACCTCAATGGCTCTCTGTACCAGGTCTTCGCAGCTGATGTTGCTGACCACGTGCTCGTAGGTACACACGCCGGTCGGCAGGATCTGCGGGATGTCGCTGGTCGCGATCGTCGGGAAGCCGTAGCTGATGGCACCGGCGGCCGTGGCGTACCACTCGTCGGTGACCTCACCGAGCGCGAGCACGAACGCGAAGACGCGGCTCTTGTTGTAGGCGAGGATGCGCTCGTAGTCGCCCGGCTGGACGCCACCGAACGCCATAGCTGCGCGGGTCGCAAAACCGATCGAGTAGATCTGGCTGTAGACCTCTTCGCCAAAGGGCACCAGACGCGTGTCCCACCCCAGCTGGATGCCCTCCTCGGCGAGCTGCGCTCCAAAGGACGTGCCGTTCGTCTGCCCGGCCATGAAGACGTAGAGCATCTTCTCCTGCATTTCGCGGGCAAGCCTGACCGCCGTGGCGTTGTCCGGCGCGGCGCCGACAACAGCGGCGAACCCAGGAGCGGAGCCGTCCACGAACTCGACGCCTTTCGCGCGCATGATCACGTCGTCGGCCGCACCCAGCCACAGGTCGGTGACCGGGGGCGGATCGTTGTCGAGGTAGTTCAGCGCCTCGTGGCACTCCTCGGCAAGCAGCGTCGCGATACCGGAGTCGAGGGTGGGGCCGAGGTAGGGCAACCACAGGTGCTCGGAGGGCGCCTCGGGAAGCAGGTCCTTGGCGTAGGCCAACACGCGGTCCATGTCAGAGAGCTTCTCGACCTTCTCGCCGGTGAGCCCGTAGATGACCGGCAGGTAGTAGCCGGTGTTGGGGAGCTCGATGGCGTGCTCTGCGCCGTAGCTCTCCTTGGCGCGCGCAAGCTTGGCCTCGGTCTTGGCGAAGATGCTGTGTGCACCGCGAATCGCGGCGGAGGCGATGATCTTAGACACTGAGCTCCCTCCTCATATCCATGTCGAAGAGGACCCGCTCCTGGGCGGTGTCGATCTTGAGCGCCTTGCGTGCTCCGTCGATCAGATCGAGCGTCGCCGTGACCATGTCCGCAGGCTCCTTGATGAAGCGCAAGGACCCGCCGTAGCGTTCGGTCCAGCCGTCGATCATGTACTCCTCAACCTCGGGACTGTTGGCCACCGGAGAACCGACGCCGCCAAAGATGACGTGCGCCCCGCTGCCCACGGCGTAGGTCGCGATCTCGAGCGCCTTCTCCGAGAACCACTCCGGACTGAGCGCTACGGCCGGAAGGCCGGCTATGTCGTCGCCGAGACCGCCGGTCGCAGCGACGTCGGTGAGCACGGTCAGGATGCGCGAGTTGTCGACGCAGCTGCCCATGTGCAGCACCGGCGGGATGCCGAGCGTCTCGCATACCTCGGCGAGTGACTCGCCTGCGAACTGCATGGTCTCGGGGGTCAGCAGGCCGTGCTTGCCGCTGGTGATCGCGGCACAACCGGTCACCACGACGAGCACGTTGTTGGCGATGAGCTCGCGCACAACGTTGACGACCGCGTAGTCCTGCTGCGCCCGTGGGCTCGAGCAGCCGACGATGGCCGCCACGCCGCGGATGCGGCCGTTGACGATGTTCTCGTTGAGCGGCGTGAGCGACGCGCGCATCTTGCCGCCGAGCATGTAGCGGATGTACTCGTGGCTGAAGCCGGCGACGAGCGGCTCGGAGACGTTGGGGATGTGCGTCTCCTTGCGATTGGGGTAGTTCTCGATCGCCTGGCGCACGATGGCGCGAGCAGCCTCACGCGGGTTGTGCTCGTCGACGATGATCTGCTCGGAGTCGCCGATGCACGCCTTGGGGCTCGAGGAGACGAGCTTGGTGTGGAAGTGCTCGGCGACCTCGGTCAGCCCCTGGAAGATGCACTGCACGTCGACGACCATCGTCTCGACCGCACCGGTCAGGATCGCGAGTTCCTGGTGCAGCATGTTGCCCGCGGGGGGGACGCCCTTGCGCATCAGTGACTCGTTGGCCGTGCAGCAGATGCCGGCGACGTTGATGCCCTTGGCTCCGACCGTCTCGGCAAGTTCGATCATCTCGGGCTCGCGCGTTGCGTCGATGATCATCGACGCGAGGAGCGGCTCGTGTCCGTGGATGAGGATGTTGACCTTGTCCTCGGACAGCACGCCGAGGTTCGCCTGGCTGCGAACCGGCTGCGGGGTGCCATACAGGATGTCCTGCAGGTCCGTCGCGAGCATCGAGCCGCCCCAGCCGCTGGCGAGCGAGCACTTGATCGCGCCGTCGAGGAGCGACTTGAAGTTCTGATCTGTGCCCGCGTGCGTGCGGTGCATGGCCTCTACGATTTCGCGGTCGATGCCCCGCGGCACGACGTCGAGCTCACGCCAGAGCTTCTGGCGCTTCTCGGGAGCGCGCGCGATGTAGATGAGCTCGCCGGTCTGCTGGCCGTACTGCGCAAGCGCGCAGTCCGCGACCTCAAGCGCGAGCGCCATGGGGTCCTTGCCGGCCGCGTCGATGCCCATGTAGCCGGCGACCTTGGCGAGCTTGACGGGGTCGGAGATGGTGCCGCCCTCGACCTCGCCGCTCGCGATCGCCTTCAGAGCGAGCGCGACGTCGCGGCCGTGGTCGGAGTGAGCGGCTGTGCCCGCGGCGACCTGTCGGGTGAAGTTGCGCGCGGCAACGGTCGCCCGGTCGGCTCCGCAGACGCCGCGGTCGTGCTTGCCGATCAGCCGGCAGGGACCCATCGCGCAGAGCTTGCAGCACGCGCCGCTCGCACCGGTCGAACACGGCGTGATCGTGCGCGACCGCGAGAACACGGTCTCGACACCCATGTCCTCGGCGATCTTGAGCATCTCGGAAGCCGTCGGGTCTATCGAGTAATCAGTGAAGTCGGTGGACTCTGTCTTCGTCGAGTCGGTCATCGTGAACCTCCTTGTGCGGGATCGGGAGCGTCGGCGCTTAGGCCGAGAGGCCCTCGATGGCCTTGCGGACCGTGGCGACAGCGTCCGGATGCCGCATCACGAGGATGTCGGCGCCGGCGAGCGCGAGCGTGATCGCAGTGACGGACTCCCAGAGCACGCCGCGCTTGGTCGCGTCGCCCCAGGTGGGCTCTTCGGCTTCAGCAGCACGCGCCTCCTTGCTACGCCACGCCTCCTTGCCCAGGTTGCAGATCATCGGCATCTGAGTCATGTCGTCGTTCTGGTTAAGCGCCGCGAGACGCAGCCGCTCCATGACCGTGTACGCGTACTCGGCGCCGTAGCCCACTGCACCGACCGACGGGTCGATGAAGACGCGGTCGGCGGGCAGCCCCATCTGGGTGATGAGGATGTTGAGCTGCTTGGCCATGTTCACGTCGATGGGTGTCTCGGCGATAACCGCGTGCCCATAGCCGATGGCTGCAGCCGTGATCGGCTTGTAGTTGTCCTCGGTCGCCGAGCCGATGGCGAGCATCGTTGTGGTCACGGCCTCGGCGACTTTCTTGAGGACCTCGGTGTCCTTCTCGGCGTTGCCGCTGCCGTAGACCAGAACCGGGACGTCGACGGCGGCAACAACCGCCGCGACCGTCTCGGCGGCCTGCTCTGGCGTGCGGTTCGCGCCGTTGGGGTCGGTGCCGGCGAGCTGGACGCACACCATGTCCGCGCCGAAGCGGTCGACGTTGGCGCGGGCCCAGGCGGCCGGATCGCCGATGAGATCGCCCAGCGCGTCGGTGAGCGCGGGCGCCCAGCCGTCCGGCACCAGGTCGAACACCTCCATCGCGATCTTGGGAGCGTGCGGCAGTTCGCCGTCGAACGCGTAGAACGGCAGCGCAGCAGCGCCGCCAAACGTCACGGCGCCTTCGCCCGTGCCGAGCGCGACTTCGCGGATGCGACCCGAGGGCTTCTCGGTAGGATCCTGATACGGCATCGAAACTCCTCTCCCTTAGGACAGACCGGCGGCGCGTGCCGCGGCGGTCAGCGTATTCTCGAGCAGCATGGCTATCGTCATCGGACCGACGCCGCCGGGCACGGGTGTGATCGCCGAGGCGACCTCTGACGCCGAGGAGAACTCGACGTCGCCGACCAGCCCTGCATCAGTGCGGTTGATTCCCACGTCAATGACCACGGCGCCGGGCTTGAGCCAGTCGCCCTTGACCATCTCCGGACGACCGACCGCGACGATGACGACGTCGCCCTGGCGAACGTGACCGGGAAGGTCCTCCGTGCGCGAATGGCAGAAGGTCACGGTGGCGTGCTGGTTGAGCGCAAGCAGCCCCGCCGGCTTGCCGACGTTGTTGCTGCGCCCCACGACCACGACGTCCTTGCCCTTCAGGTCGATGCCGCTCTCTTCGAGGAGCACCATCACACCGGCCGGCGTGCACGACACGAACGTGTCCTTGCCGACCAGTAGGCGCCCGATGCTCTCGGGGTGGAAGCCGTCGACGTCCTTGTGGATGCTGATCGTCTCGATGACCTCGTCCTCATCGAGCCCTGCAGGCAGCGGGAACTGCACCAGGATGCCGTGGATGTCATCGCGGGCGTTGAGGTCCTCGACGATCCCGAGCAGCTCCGCCTGCGTCGTGGTCGCGGGCAGCTCGATCTTCTCGGAGAAGACACCGGTCTCCTCGCAGGCCGCGACCTTGTTGCGCACGTAGACCTGCGAACCCGGGTCCTCGCCCACGATCACGACCGCCAGGCCCGGGTTGACGCCTTGTGCCTTGAGTTCGGCCACGCGCTCGGCAACGCGCGCTCTGCGCTTTGCCGAGATGGCCTTTCCGTCGATGATGCGAGCGGTCACGAGCTCCTCCTCAGAGTGGGGTGACGACGTCGGCGTTCAGTGCCGGTATGGCTTCGGCGAGCAGCGTCCGTACCGCTGCGAGCGCCGCTGAGTCTCGTTCCAGGTCGAACAGGCCGCCGCCGGTCAGGTCGGCATGCGTGACGCCCTCGTCGCCGGGCACGACGCCGAGAAGTGGGACGCCGGTGGCCTCGGCGGCTGTGATGAGCGCGGGATCGAGCGGCTCGACACCACGGTTGACCAGCAGGTAGCGCGCGCCCACGGCGATCTTGAGCTCGTCGGCGAGCTGGTTGAGGGTGCCCGCCGTGCGAATGCCCCGGACGCTGGGGTCCGAGACGATGATGAGCAGGTCGACGTCGCGCGTCGTGCGGCGGGACAGATGCTCAAGCCCGGCCTCGTTGTCCATGACGACGTACTCGTAGGAACGCTGGAGGTCGTCGATGCAGCCGCGCACCAGGTTGTTGGCGTAGCAGTAGCAGCCCGAGCCCTCGGGGCGGCCCATCGACAGCAGGTCGTACTCGCTCTCCTCGACCACGTAGCGCTGTATGTTGAGTTCGAGCCAAGCATCCTTGCTCATGCCACCGGGATTGGCGTTGACGTTCTCCAGCATCTCTTCCGTGATCTCGCCCACCGAGCGCTCGACTTCGGTGCCCAGAGCTTCGTGCAGGCAGGCATTGGGATCCGCGTCGACCGCGAGCACGGACTTTGCGCCCATTTCGCGCAGCGCGCGCACCATCAGCGCGGCCGTCGTGGTCTTGCCGGTCCCGCCTTTGCCAGCCAGTGCGATCGTGAAGGACATGGCTAGACCACCGCCGCGTTCTTGAAGCGCTGCTTGCGCAGCTTCTCGGTGTTCGGGAACTGAGTCAGGTCGGTGTGCGGGAAGAACAGCGCTGACGAGTAGTGATCCATGAAGCCGGCGTTGACCGACAGCTCGAGGTACGTGATCGTCTCGGCGGTATGCCGAGCAGTCCTCAGCACCTCGCGCGAACCGGCGATGAGCTTGGCGCCCAGCAGCGATCCGTTGCCGAGAAACACGAAGCGCTCCTGCGCGATCTCTGGGACCATGCCCAGCGCGGTCACGCGCTCGAGGTCGAGGTAGTGGCCGAACCCACCCGCGATGACGACTTCTTCGACCGCGTCCAGGCTCAGGTCGAGGCTCTCGGCGAGCACGCTGATACCCGAGTAGATCGCGGCCTTGGCGCGCATGAGGTTCTCCACGTCGACCTCGGTCAGCACGATGCGGCGACCAGTGCCGCTCTCCTCGGCACTGGCCAGCTGGTACTCCAGGCCGCGCTCGCCCTCGACCAGGTGCGGCGATTCGAGATCGGTGCGGAACTTTCCGTCGCGACCCAGCGCACCGCTCAGGAACAGCTCGGCTGCGCAGTCGATCAGGCCGCTGCCGCAGATGCCGATGGGCTTGGCGCCGCCGATGGTCATGATCGTGGGCTCGAGCGTGTCGTCGTCGATGCGCACCTGCTCGATGGCGCCGTCCGCTGCGCGCATGCCGTGCGAGATGCCGCCGCCCTCGAACGCCGGTCCTGCCGAGCACGAGCACGACACCAGCCACTCGCTGTTGCCGAGCACGATCTCGCCGTTGGTGCCGACGTCGATGAAGAGTGTGAGCTTCTCGGTCCACGGAACGCCCGCAGCCACGAGACCGGCCACGATGTCGCCGCCGAGCCAGCTCGCGGGGCACGGCGTCGCATACAGCCGGGTAGCCCGTCCGGCAGGCAGCCCCAACTCCGCCGCGCGCATCCACGGGAACTCCGAGGCGACCGGCACGTACGGTGAGGTCCGGATGAACTCCGGCGATATCCGGAGCAGCAAGTGCGTCATGACGGTGTTGCCGGCGACGTAGTAGGAAACGATGTCTTCTGCCGAGACGCCCGCCTCAGCGAGTGAGACTTCGACCAGGTCCGTCAGCGTGCCGGCGATGAGCCCACCCAGGTCTTCGAGGCCGTCGGGCTTGGACGCGGCAATCACTCGGCTGATCACGTCTTCGCCCCGCGCGACCTGCGCGTTGTATTCGTTGGCGCTCGCCACGACCTCGCCACTGTTCAGATCGATCAGCGCGACCTCGACGGTGGTGGTGCCCACGTCCACGGCCACCGCGTACTGCCGAGATGTCGTGTCGCCCGCCTGGAATCCCGAGACGATCGGCATCGTGTCGCACGGCTCGGCGGCGAACGCCGTGACCACCCACTCGCCGTCTCGTGCGGCTTTCGGCAATTCGCGCAGCGCCGGCAGCGAGATGGACGCATCGCGGATGCCGTGCACGCGCTTGAGCAGCTGCTTGACCCGGCCCGCGTCGTTGATGTTGTCGGTGAGGTCGGGCGCGTTCATGCGCAGCAGCCGCTTGGCGACCGGAGGCGGCGATGCCTGCCGAGGCAACCGGATCGCCCGCTCTTCCGGGGACAGCACCACGTTCGGCTGCCGAGAAGACCCACCGCGCACCGGCGCCTTGCCCGGGCGGGACTCGGGCGGGATGTGCACCGTGACGTCATCGGCCACCGTCGACAGACACGCCAGCACATAGCCCCGCTCGATCTCCTCGGCGGTGAGCTTGGCCGTCACGGTGGCGTCGACGGAGCCCTTCTCGACCACCATCCGGCACTTGCCGCAGGTGCCGTCGCCGCCACAGCTCGCCCGGACGGCGACGTCGGCCAGCATCGCGGCACGCAGCAGGCTCTCGCCTACGGCGACCGTGGTGGTCGTGCCCTCCGGTGTGAACGTGACTCGTGGCATACTCGGCGGTCCTCTTCTTGGTCGCGCAGGCTAGAAGAGCCCGACGACGTTGCCGTTCTCATCGAGGTCGATGTTGTTGCCGGCCGGCGTCTTGGGCAGCCCGGGCATCGTGCTCATGTCGCCACAAAGCGGATAGAGGAAGCCGGCGCCAACGCTTGCGCGAATGTCGCGAATCGGGAGGCGCCAACCCGTCGGGCGGCCCTTGAGCGTCGGATCGTGGGACAGCGAAAGGTGCGTCTTGGCCATGCACATCGGCAGGTTGCCGTAGCCAGCCTCGGTGTAGAGCTTGATCTTGGCCTCGGCAGCGGGCAGGTAGTCGACGCCGTCGGCACCGTAGATCTCACGAGCGATGGTCTCGATCTTCTCCTTGATGCTGGCGTCGTCCGGATAGAGCAGCTTGAACTCTTTGGGTAGCTCGCACGCCTCGACCACCGCGCGAGCCAGGTCGGCGCCACCCTCGCCGCCGTCCGCGTGCACCTTGTGGGTGACCGCGAAGTCGGCGCCGGCCTCCATCGCACGCCGCTTGATGAAGTCGTGCTCGTTCTCGGTGTCAGTCGGGAAGTGGTTCACCGCGACGACCACCGGAATGCCGAACTTCTTCATATTCTCGATGTGCGCCTCGAGGTTCACGATCCCCTCGCCCAGGCTCTCCATGTCCTCGGACTTCAGCTTCTCGTCGAGCGGCTTGCCGGGCCTGACCTCGAAGCGGCCCGACGAGGCCTTGAGGGCGCGGACCGTGGCGACGATGACCACGCAGTCGGGAGTGAGACCCGACGCACGGCACTTGATGTTCATGAACTTCTCGGCGCCCATGTCGGCGCCAAAGCCGGACTCGGTGACCACGTAGTCGGCGATCTTGAGCGCGATCTTGTCGGCGATGACCGAGTTGTTGCCCTGGGCGATGTTCGCGAACGGGCCGGCGTGCACCAGGACCGCGCCACCCTCGAGGTTCTGCATGAGGTTGGGCTTGATGGCGTCACGCATGAGCACGGCCATGGAGCCCGCGCACCCGAGCTGCTCGGCGGTAACCGGCTCACCCTTCGTATTGGTACCGATCACGATGCGGCCCAGGCGGACGCGCAGGTCCTTCAGGTCGCTTGCCAGTGCCAGAATCGCCATGCACTCGCTTGCCACCGAGATGTCGAAGCCGGTCTCGCGCGGAACACCGTCGAGCTTCTTGCCCAGACCCACGATGACGTTGCGCAGCGCGCGGTCGTTGAGGTCGACGACACGGCGCCACGTGATGGAGTACGGGTCGATGTCGAGATCGTTGCCCTGGTAGATGTGGTTGTCGATGTACGCCGCAAGCAGGTTGTTCGCCATCGAGACTGCGTGCACGTCACCAGTGAGATGCAGGTTGAAGTCCTCCATCGGCACGACCTGGGAGTAGCCGCCACCGGCCGCGCCGCCTTTGATGCCGAAGACCGGACCCAGAGAGGGCTGACGGATGCAGGTGATGACGTTCTTGCCGATGCCGTGCAGCGCCTGACCGAGGCCCACGGTGGTGACCGTCTTGCCCTCGCCGAGCGGAGTCGGGTTGATCGCGGTCACATCGATGTAGCGTCCTTGCGGGCGGTCCGCGAGACGGTCGAGTACTGACAGGCTGATCTTTGCCTTGTAGTTGCCGTAGAGCTCCAGCTCGTCGGGTTCGATACCGATTTCTGCCGCCACGTCTGCGATCGGACGCATCTTGTGAGCTTGCGCAATATCGAGATCAGACTTCATGTAGCTTCTCCGTTCGAGAATCGTAGTGCCATGGCTGCGGTTGCGGTCCCCGCAAAAGGGTGCACGAGAAGCCGCGCCTCTTGGGTACGTGGTGACAACGGTACAGGGGGTCTGCGGGTATTCCTCTACTCCCTTCGCTTGGTGGCGGCTAGGCTTCGGCGAGTGGGCTCATGGTCGTACGCTCCGGTGTGAGCGGCACTTCAGTCGTCATTCGACGCCACTCAACCCCGAAACACGCCCTCTCACGGTATAGCGGATGCCACTGGCGCCCTCCACTCGCGAGGGAACGCCACGTTCGACAAACTGCGGGAAGGTATTGCGTCTACGGCTCAGGGTAGCCGAGCAGGATGCGGATGGCAGCGTGTGCTTCGTGCGCAGCCGCCACCATCACGCGCGATGCCAGAAGCGAGTATCCCATACGAACGTCGCTGCGCTGGTCGCCGACAAGATAGAAGCTGTCGGCGATCCGCTCGGTGGTCACGTCGTTGGCCGAGTCGAAACCAGCAAGGCCTGAAGCGCTTACCAGGGGGACCTGCGGAAGCTCCGTGAGCGCCGTGTTGGCGATCATCGCCTTGACTTCGGCGCGGTCGGCTGCCTCGATGACCACGTCGGCTGCTCCAACGAACTCGACCAGATTATCCGCCGTCACGCACTCTTGACGCACGTTCAACGAAACACCCGGGTTGATGCGCAGGAGCGTATCGCGCAGAGCATCGGTCTTGGGCATGCCAAGCTGGTCTCGAAAGAACATCTGACGGTTGAGATTCGACTCCTCGACGCGGTCGAAGTCCACGAGTGTCAACTCACCGACCCCACAACGAACCAGCATCGCGGCCGCGTTGCTCCCCAGCCCCCCACAGCCGATTATCGCGACATGCGACGCCGCGAGCCGTGCCCGCAGAGCCGGATCGTCATTCGGCTCAAGCGGTGGAAGGCAGGTGGGGCCGTCGGCCATGTCGGCGCTCAGCCCCCTGCCACCGGCGGGAAGATCGCGACGCGATCTCCCTCCGCGAGGGCAGCTTCGTCGGGAGCGTGCTTGCCGTTCACGAACACGACCCGGGGCTCGTCTGGCAGTCCGAACATGGCGATCACCTCGGCGATCGTGGTCGCAGGCGCAAGGTCGAATGCGCGCGGCTCGCGACCCGCCCGTCCATCGGGCTGGTAGTCGGACAAGTAGGCGAAGAGGGCGATATCGACTCTCATGGGTCGCTGGGTCACCAGAGCGTACGAGCGGACCCGCGTCGAAACAGACGCGGGCCCGCTCTGTACGGCGCTGCTACTGGAGGCCCATCTCCTTCGCGGTTTCGGGCACGAAGTCGAACACGAGGTCCAGATCCGCGTCCGTGACGGTGAACAGAGCCTCGTGAGGCGGCAACTTGTCTGTCTTGAAGTAGTCGGGCAGACGGTCGTCAGCGGCCGTGAAACCCGCACGAGTGTTGTAGAGGCGCTCCATGGTCAGGACTTCTCGGCCCATCTGCATGAGGTCGGCGATGTCGTACTTGACGCCCGTGTGTGCCTCCAGCATCTCGTGAATGGCAACAAATGCTTCGGGAATGTCGAGCACCGGGAAGGCGACAAAGATGCACAGGCCCAACGAGTCCAGCATCGCCGTGGCGATCTGCAGCGTCTTGGAAAGCTCGATCTGGCCTTCGGGCGAAAGCGGGTTCACCGTTCCACCCACGCCGAGAATGTTGGCAGTGATGGTGTATCCGGCGGTGTGGTCGGCACCCTGCGGCGTTGTGGCGTAGGTGACGCCGATTCCCTGCACAGAGCGGGGATCGTACGCAGGCATGGACTGGTGCTTCACCACAGGCACATGGTCGACACCGAACTTCTTGCCGGTAGCCTCGGCGCCGTCCCAGATGACGTTGTCTTCGAGCCCGTCCCTGAGTGCGGCGATGGCCCCGTCGGCGTCACCGAACTGAATCGCGCCTGAGTCCATGTAGACGGCCAGCGTCCCGCCCATCTCGATCGTGTCGAGGCCGAGGTCGCCGCAGATACGGTCGAGCTCGGCGATCTCGTCGAGATCCTTGATGTCGCAGTCCGCACCGAAGGACCAAGCGGTCTCATACTCAGGGCCCTTGGTCTTGTACTGGCCGTCTTTGTCCATCCAATAGCGCGAGCACTTGATCGCGCAGCCGGTCATGCATCCGTGGTTCGACTCGCCTCCGCGCGCAAGGATCGTGTCGCGCTGCGTCTCGCCGCCGATGGCGTCAGCGAACTCGAACGTGC
>CAZIPT010000014.1:0-39566 GCA_964541375.1 uncultured Eubacteriales bacterium | reverse complement strand
GGCAAAATCCTGCGCCAAGCGCACCATAGTCTCGTACACGGCGGAGTCGCCGTGTGGGTGATACTTGCCGATGACTTCGCCGACGGTCCACGCCGACTTCTTGTAGGCGCGGGTCGGGGTGAGCCCTGACTCGTTCATGGCGTAGAGAATCCGACGGTGCACCGGCTTGAGCCCGTCGCGCACGTCCGGGAGGGCCCGCGAGACGATGACGCTCATCGAGTACTCGAGGAAGGAGTTCCTCAGCTCGTTTTGGATCTCTATCGGCAGCGTGGTCGTGCCGCTTGTATCGATCATTCCGCTCTCGTCTGACACTAGAGCACTCCTCGCTGTCGAAGCGTCCTAAACGCGATCCATCCGCCTATGCCGGCGAACACGAATCCGAACATGACCAAAACGCTGCCCCCCAGCGAGCCGAGAGGACCAGTCCGGGCCGCGGTCGCAACGGCGTAGACGCCCCAGACCAGAATCACCGCGCCCACTGCCGCCAACACGGCGGCGGCCGCGAGAGCGAACTTCCACATCTGCGTCCCAAACTGCGGCTCTTCGTTCTTCAGCCCCAGCAACATGGCCTCGATGCGCGGATCCTCATCGGGGCCGTCGTGCGCTTCGATCTCGCCTACCGGGCTAGCCGCTCCAGCCACGGCTTCAACGGCCGCCGTTGCCGGCGGTGGCGGCTCTGTCGCACCAACAGGCGCCGCCGTTAGTCCCTCTGGAGCCTCGGCGGCTTCCTTCTCGGCTGCCTTACGCCGAGCCAACTCCTCGAATTGATCCTGTTCCCACGGCGGCGGTTCAAAGGCCTTTTTGGCCTCGCGCCGTGACGGCGGGGTGAAGTTGAAGTCCTTGTCGCCCACGGTCTTCCCGCGACCCCCTCCCGCCTCTGTCTAAATGTCCAGGAAGCGGACGTCTTTCGCGTGCCGCTGGATGAACTCCTTACGGGGTTCCACCTGATCGCCCATCAGATCGGTGAAGGCCTTCTCGGCCGCCAGACCGTCATCGATGGTTACCTGCATGAGGGTTCGCGTGGAGGGGTCCATGGTGGTGTCCCACAGCTGCTGTGGGTTCATCTCACCAAGACCCTTGTAGCGCTGGATCGAATACTTGACCCCTTCGGCGAGTTTGCCGAGCGCGCTCTGGAGCTGCGCATCGTTGTAGGCGTATTCGTGCTTCTTGCCCACTGAGATCTTGTAGAGCGGCGGCTGCGCGATGTAGACGAACCCGTTCTCGATCATCTCAGGCATGAACCGATAGAAGAATGTCAGGATCAGACAGCGGATGTGGGCACCGTCAACGTCGGCGTCGGTCATGATGATCGCCTTGTGATAGCGCGCCGCTTCTATGTCGAACTCCTCGCCGATATTGGTCCCCATCGCCGTGATCATCGCTTGGATCTCTTCGCTGGACAGCGCCCGGTTGAGTCCCGCACGCTCCACATTCAGAATCTTGCCTCGAAGCGGGAGGATCGCCTGGAAACTTCTGTCCCTCGCCTGCTTGGCCGAGCCTCCGGCTGAGTCCCCCTCCACCAGATAGATTTCGGCGAAAGCCGCATCGCGGATCGAACAGTCCGCGAGCTTTCCCGGCAGCGTAGAGGATTCGAGCAGCCCCTTACGGCGCGTGAGCTCGCGCGCCTTACGAGCCGCCGCCCTGGCTTTGGCGGCCTGTGCGGACTTGCTGACAATCTGCCGAGCGGGGCCGGGGTGCTCTTCAAGGTATTCGGAGAGTCCCTGGGTCACCACGGACTGGACGAGTCCGCGCATCTCCGTGTTCCCTAGCTTGGTCTTCGTTTGGCCCTCGAACTGCGGGTCGGTCAATTTGACCGAAATGATCGCGGCGAGACCTTCGCGGATATCCTCCCCCGAGAGGTTCTCGTCCTTCTCCTTCAGGATCCCCTGACGGCGGGCGTACTCGTTGATGGTGCGTGTCAAGGCGTTCTTGAACCCGTCGAGGTGTGTTCCGCCCTCGTGTGTGTTGATGTTGTTTGCGAAAGCCAGGACGGCATCGGAGTAGCCATTGTTCCATTGCATGGCGATCTCGACGGCGCCTTCAGGACCCTCCGCCTCGAAGTAGATCGGCCGAGAGTTCACCGTCTCCTTGTTCTCATTCAGGTACTTGACGAAGTCGATGATGCCTCCGGCGTAGCGGAACTCCTCCTTGCGGGGCTCCAGCTCACGCTCGTCCGTCAGGGTGATGCGCAGGTTCTTGTTCAGGAACGCTGTCTCCCGGAACCGTGAAGCCAGGGTGTCGTAGTCGTACACCGTGGTTTCGAAAATGGACGAGTCCGCCCAAAAGGTGACGGTTGTTCCGGTCGCCTTGGTCTTTCCCCCCTGTGACAGAGGGGCGGTCGGCTTGCCGTGGTCGTAGGACTGTGTCCAAACAGCCCCATCCCTCTTGATCTCGACCTCGAGCCGACTCGAGAGCGCATTCACCACTGACACACCGACTCCGTGGAGACCGCCTGACACCTTGTAGCCCTCTCCGCCGAACTTACCGCCCGCGTGCAGGACGGTGAGGATGACTTCTACGGCGGGCTTCCTCAGCTTGGGATGCTTGTCTACCGGCATTCCGCGCCCGTTGTCAGTGACACTGATCGAGTTGTCGACGTGGATCACGACATCGATCGCCGAGCAGTAGCCGGCGAGCGCCTCGTCGACCGAGTTGTCTACTACTTCGTAGACCAGGTGGTGCAGACCCTTGGGCCCCGTGGTCCCGATATACATTCCGGGCCGTTTGCGAACCGCTTCAAGCCCCTCAAGAACCTGGATGTCCTTGGCTGAATACCCCGCGTCTACTGACACACCGTCTCCTCACTTGACCGCATGCAGAACCGCAGCCGCCCACGTGTTGCCAGGGACTACGATATGTTGTGGTTGCGCCCATGATGGTACCACAAACTGTTGTGTAAACGGGTCAGAATGACCCCTCAGAGGCCTTCTCGCGGCTCCTCGCGGGAGTTGCGGGCTGCGATACCCCTTTTCCACTCCAAGTCCTTGACAGTGGCCCTCAAGACGGCCTCTCGCAGTTCCAGGTCTGGGATAGCCTCCACCGATGCCTCAACCTGTGCGAGCTCGGTAGAACTGAGAGGAACCGACGGCACATCGTCTACCTTGTAGAAGTCGTCCGTCTCCTTCTCAACGGCAACAATGCGGTGCTGCTCGACTACCTTCCTGGATACAGAGAAGCGTATCTTCCTTACCAGCTCCTGACCGATCTCTTCGTTCAAGGCCGTTCGGTATCGCTCTGACATGGCTGTGAGCTCGGTGGCCCACGCGGGATTGTCGACGTACACGATCAGGGTGCCCTCTCGCATATAGGCTCCTGTAGTGTGGGCCTGAACCGTAGGCCCCACGATGGAGAGCCACGCCGCCCCGGCGAGCGCTGATGCTGCGCCGCCCTCCCCTCGCCTATCCAGTCTGCCAAGCATCCTCTGGAGTGACGCCCCGAGCTGTGTCTGTCTTCCGCGCTGCTTCATCCCAGTTCGACCACTTGGGCTCTGGTGATCATGTCCGAATCGAAGTACCCCAGGTTGGTGGTGGTGACGAAGGTCTGAGCGACCTCTCCGACGAAGGATGCCAGGGAGTGCCTTCTCGCTTCGTCCAACTCAGACATCACGTCGTCAAGAAGAAGAATCGGCGGCTGTCCTCCTACGCTGGTTATCACCGACACCTCAGCCAGCTTCCAAGCCAAGGCGATTGTTCTTTGCTGCCCCTGTGAGGCGAAGGCGCGCGCATCCTTTCCATCAAGAAAGAACCGGATCTCGTCACGGTGTGGGCCAACGAGCGTGGCACCTCGCGCTCTCTCCTCACCGAAGCAGAGACTCAGGGCGTCGGCAAAAGCCGTCTCACTGTCTTCGCCGATTCCTTTTCGCCGCCATGATGATTCATACACGGCCTGGATAGACTCGCCGGGAACCAGTGTTGAGTAGATCCCTCTCAGCCTCTCAGCGAGCCGGGTGAAGAGGCGCTTGCGGTGCCCGGAGAAGACCTCCCCTTTGTTCTTGAGGCTCTCTGTGAGTGCAAACAAGACATCCCCGTCTGCCGCTTTGTCCTTCAACACTGCGTTTCTTTGTCGCAGCGTCCTCTCATACTCGCCTCGAAGGGATAGGTACGCCGATGAGAGTTGGTCCCCCACGCTGTCGATCGCAGCTCTTCTTCTTTCGGCGGAGTCTTTGACGAGTCTGAGATCATCCGGGGTGAATACCACGCAGGGAAGGACCCCCGTAACGTCGGCCAGCCGCTTCTTTACCGTGCCGTTGATCGAGTAACTCCGCTTTCCCTCAGCCGAGATGACCAGCTGGGTCCCTATCTTCCTTTGATCCCCCTCGGCGTCCAACGACAAAGACGCGTGCGGCGCGCCCCATCTCACGCATTCTCCCCAAGAGGGACTACGGAACGAGGCTGCCGCCGTGAGTAGCTGGAGACCCTCAACGATGTTGGTCTTACCGGTGGCATTTGGCCCCACGATGATGGTGATCTTCTCGCCAGGCTCCATCTCAAAGCCCTTGTAGCTGCGAAAGTCAGTCAATGCGAGTCTAGTGACCCCGAGAGGCACTGTTGGCTAGCCGACTCTCACCGGCATGAGGAGGTAGAGGAATCCTTCCTCTCCCACTGTTCGAAGAACCCCGGGCTTCAGGGCACTCTGAACCTCAAGACGAAGTGTCTCTGCCGGGGCTGAGTTGAGTCCATCAATCAAGAAGGCATGGTTGAAGGCAATCTCCACGTCCTCCCCCTCGGCCTTAACCATAAGGTCTTCGGACGCGTCCCCCACATCCTGGGTGGTAGCCGACAGTGAGAGAGTCTGATCCGCGACATTGATGGTGATTTTGAGCGGTGTGTTGTGGAGTGCCATCAGAGAGACGCGCTTTACGGCTGAGGAGAGATCCTCTGCTGCGACCACAGCGTTGGTGACGGTCTCTTTAGGAATCAGCTGCTTGTAGTTGGGAAACGTCCCTTCAATGCGGCGGGTGATGAAAGTGGTGTCTCCGAACTCGAAGACGATCTGGTTCTCTGAGACCCCTAGTGAAACCTCATCAATGTCGCCCAACAGCTTCGACACTTCTTCGAGGGCCTTCCCTGGAATCACTACCTCGATGTCCTCGCCGGCGACTTTCTCCAGGACAACTTCTCGGACTGCCAGACGATATGAATCCGTGGCGACCATTCTTACGGTGGGGCCCTCAATCGCGAAGAGCACACCTGTCAGAGTTGCCCGGGTCTCGTCTCGGCTTACAGCTCTCGAAACCTGTCTGACCATCGAGACCATCGTCCCTGAGGACAGAACGACTTTCTTGTCTACGTCAACCTCGGGGAACTTCGGAAAGTCCGCGGGACTCAGCTTCTTCACCGTGAATGAAGAATGCTGGCAGCGGACCACGGCCACTTCCCCTTCCGTCTCTATCGTGACAGCCGCCTCGGGGAGACTTCTGACAATGTCGGTGAGGAGTTTGCCCGGAAGAACCACTTGACCCTCTTCTTCCACCAAGGCGGGAGCCAGGTGCCGTACAGAAACCTCTAGATCTGTTGCCTGCATCTGAATCGAGCCTTCGGTGGCCGTGAATAGGATTCCAGAGAGGATGGGCAGGGTGGACCTTGCCGACATACCCTTACCAACCACCGAGAGGGCAGCAAGGAGTTGGCTTCGGGCAATGGTGATCTTCATGTATTGGTCCTTTCTATATTCAAACCTAGTAGTAGAGATAGTAAGCCTTGTGGATATGTGTGTAATGAGAGTTCCTGCACCTCACGCGCCGCGTGTCTTGCCTGTCGAGCCTGTGGAACATCTGCTCCCTCTATCCACACGATTCACAGGAGGACAAATGTCTCCACTGAAAGGAGCACTCATCCCAACAACACCCACAGCTTCATCACAAGGTTATCAACAAGGGGTGACTCGTCACGGCTTAACTCTTCTGCTTGATGATGTTGGTCAACTGCTGAATCTGGTTGTAGACCTCACGCTGTGACCCCATCAGCTTCTGAATCTTGGACTGAGCATGCATGACGGTAGTGTGATCCCGACCGCCAAACTCGGCCCCGATCTTTGGAAGCGACAAGTCGGTCAACTCACGCGACAAATACATGGCTACTTGACGCGGGTAGACGATGGATTGAGAACGCTTGCTCCCGATCAGGTCCGAGTGAGTGACCCCAAACAAGCGTTCAGCCTCTCGCTGGATAGTGGCTACTGAGATGGGCCGGGTAGAGCGTTCAGGGAAGATGTCCTTCACAACGTCTCTAACCATAGGAAGGTCAGCCACGGGGCGGTTGGACAGGTCCATGTAGGCCCCGATGCGAATCATCGCCCCTTCCATCTCCCTGATGTTTGGAGAGGCAATCTCGGCCACATAGGTCAGGACGTCCTGTTGGACCGTGATTCCCTGGGACTCGGCGAATTGACGAAGAATAGCCAAACGGGTTTCGAAATTGGGCGGCTGGATATCGGCGTTCAACCCCATCGCGAACCGGCTCTGATAACGCTCCTCCATATCAATGTCTTTTGGAGGGCGGTCTGAAGCCAGGCAGATAGCCTTACCCCGGCGCTGGAGCTCGTTGAACGTGTTGAAGAACTGTTCCTGAATTCCCTCTTTGCTCTCCAGGAACTGGATATCGTCGATGAGGAGAACATCTGCCGAGCGGTACTTCTGCTTGAATCCGTCAACCCGCTTTGCCCTGAGCGAGTTCACAAAGTCATCCGTGAACTGCTCGGAGGTGACAAAGATCACCTTCTTGTGAGGGAAATTCTCGGTGACATAGTGACCGATAGCCTGGAGAAGATGTGTCTTCCCAAGTCCGGGACCTCCCCAGATAAAGAGAGGGTTGTACTTCATCCCAGGTTGCTCGGCGACGGCCAAGGCGGCATTGCGAGCGAAGCTGTTTGACTCTCCAACGACAAAAAGGTCGAAGGTGTACTTAGGGTCGAATTCCGAAGACCGGGCCGAAGGGTCAACGGCCGATGGCGTGGTCTCTAGCGAGGGAACGGGAGATTCCTCGAGCGAGGGCTCAGGAAGAGGCTCGCCTGAGGCGGAAGCGTCACGATCCACGACAATCAGCACGCGCAGATCCACCCCCGTGACCTGCGCGAGTGCTGCACTCAGACGCTGCGAGTAGCGGTCCTCGAGCCACGCCCGGGCGAAGTCGTTTTGAACCCCCACGACGAAAACCCCGTCATCGGTTATTTCGATGGGCGCAGTGTGCTCAAACCACGTCTTGAAACTGGGCGTGTTGAGCTCGGCTCTAACAATGTCGAGAACCTGGGACCAGACTACTGTGATATCGGTAGCGGTGGGCATCGTTCAGATCTCCAGTCGGAGAGCGTCAGCGGGCGGCTAGTTCATCAAGGAATAGGAGACCCTGTTCGGTGACCGTTCTCTTGCCACCGTCAGCCTCGATCAAGTCGAGCTCTTCGAGTAGAGCCAGGTCTCGGTAGGCGGTGGACAGCCCCACGGACAGCTCTTTGGCCACAAGGCTAGGCCCGGCCGAACCCGACTCCAACACTAGAGCGAGAACCTGCGTCTGCCGCGTAGTGAGCCGGTGTCGCGGAGTCTGCGGAACCGGGAACGGCCGAGCCTCCGGACTGTGCACCACAGGAGAGAGCGCTGAACGCAAAGGGGGTCTGTCCTCAACGAGTGGCCTCCGCCGAGAAGGGCGAGAGGTGATGGTGACCACCGAACCGGACCCCAGGTTATCCTCAATAGCCAACGCGCCCCCAGAGAGTGAAAGAAAGTCTCTCACGATCGGCAGCCCTGAGCCGACCCCGCGGATGAACTCCTTCATGCCTCCACTTGCGGTGGTATAACCCGGGAGAACGGCGCGATCCTTCTCCGAGATGCCCGGCCCTTGGTCTGCGAATCGAACCGTCGCCCCGTTGTCGAGAATCGAGATGACCGGATCGGCGAACCCGGCATGAATGAGGTTTTCGGTCACCTCGCGTACTACTGTATAGGGGAGGTCGCCGCCGGCCTGGCCGGTAAGCTCGTGAACCCTGGCCGCGACCGCCTCAATGAACTCAGCGACTGGGCACGGAGCGATCTCTTCGACACGCGGAGCGGCGCCCGGGGCTTCGTACACGGCAATCCGAGCGGATGACGCCACCTCTCCGTGAGGAGCCGGCCGAAAGGCCACTGATCCCCCTGCAGCGAATGACATTGAGGTCGGGCGCGCAACCTCGGCATAGAACGATTTCATGCTCCCCCGGCTTTCAGACTTTTCACAAACCAATGGATTCATCCACAGGCCAACACCAAGAACGGCTGTCAATAACAGCAGACCAAGCGTGTATCCACCGCCCCCAGGAAACCGCTACGAAGCTTCATTGCAAGGCGCCTAGCTGGGCTTTCCCAAACTGTCCACACCACTTTCCACATCTGTGGAAACAACTTTCCGCGAGAACACGGAATCTGCTTGAATCACCCAGCGTGAGGCGCGCGTTTGCTGTGGAAAGCGTGGAAGGATCCACGGCGGAGGTCTTGCATGGGCCATGAGACACCGGTCGGCTAAGTCCACACGAAACGGTTGATCTCGAGCGACCACCCATACAAGAGGAGAAGAGGCGCCTCGTTTCGCCACAAGAGACAAGCGGTTGAAATCTAAGGACAAACGGCAGATATTCGCGTGGTGAAGGTTCAAGAACTGGACTTTCAGACGTCGCGGAGCATAGCAGAGGGCCAGGGGAGCAACAACGGCGACGGGGCGGTTATCCACAGGCCCGCGAATCGTCAATCCTGCGTTTTCCACACTGTCCACAGATTGTCGTACGTTTTGCGCGTGCCGACAATGTGGCCATTGAGCTGCGGTTTTGTCAGACAAGAACGCATGTTCGCACCCAGCGGGCTATGGATTTCGCTGTCGCGCGAACGGACGAAGCGACCGGCGCCACACCTGGTCGCGGGTTTGACACGGACGGATGCACGCCCCTATAATCGTCGGGCTTTGCCCCAAACCAGGGGCGCCATGAGGAGGATCATAGTGAAACGAACATATCAGCCAAATAACCGGAAGCGTGCCAAGACGCATGGATTCCGCGCGCGCATGGCGACCCGTGGTGGTCGTGCGGTCCTCGCAGCTCGTCGTCGCAAGGGACGCAAGGTTCTCTGTCCTTCGACGTAGTGCCGGCGGTCGGAGCGTGGCGAATGGGCACTATCAAGTCCTCAAGCGAGATTGACCGGGTCTTCAGAGAAGCCCAGAGGGCGGCCCACCCGCTCATCATTGTGTTGTCAATAGCGACACCCGAGGGACGCGGCCGAGCAGGCCGCGTCGCGTTTATCGCGGGGAAGAAGCTCGGCAACGCCGTCGTGAGAAACCGCTCAAAGCGCGTGTTGCGCGAAGCGGCGCGCCGGTGCGATGGGCCTTGGCCCGGGCACGACGTCCTTCTGGTCGCACGGCCGGGCACCAGAGATGCGGCCTGCCACGATCTCGACGGCGCCTTGCGCGGGCTGCTTTCTCGGCTAGGAATCACTCCGTGAGCCGGCTTTGGCGCGCCGTACTAGCCGCGCCGCGAAGAATCGCCATGCTGGCGGTACGTGGCTACCAGGTGTTCATCTCCCCCGCATTTCCCCCATCTTGCCGGTTCACTCCGTCATGTTCGTCATATGCGCTAACATCACTTGAACGGCACGGACTACTTCGAGGCGGATGGCTCTCCCTCAAGCGGATCGCCCGCTGTCACCCTTGGAGTCCCGGAGGACACGATCCTGTCCCCTAGCGGGGCGGGTCAATTTTCTGTAACGAGGAGGTTCCACGGCGTGCAGGTATTTGCAGCTTCCTGGCCCATTTGGGATCAGTTCAAGAACCTGATCTTTGCGGCCCTAACCTATCTCCATTCACTTACCGGCGACTGGGGCGTCGCAATCATTCTGCTGACGATCGGCATCAGAATCCTGATTCTGCCTCTAACCATCAAGCAGACGGCCTCCATGTACGAGATGCAGAAGATACAACCGAAGATCAAGGCTCTGCAGGCCAAGTACAAGGACGACAAGGAGAAGCTGCAGGAAGAGACGCTCAAGTTCTACTCGGAGAACAAGGTCAATCCGCTTGGCGGCTGTCTCCCGTTGCTGCTCCAGATGCCGGTGTTCTTCGCTCTCTTTCAAGTGCTGCGCGAGCTCGGACCCAAGATCGCCCCGGAGGTACCTTCCTTTCTGGGAATAATTCCCAATCTCTCTCTTGAGCCGAAACAGGTGTATGCGGTGGCGGCCGCAGCAGGCGGCGGCCCGATGGCCGGCATTATCGCCGCCCTCCCCTACATCATCCTCGTGATCCTCTTCTCGGTCAGCATCTGGCTTCCGCAGGCGCTCATGCCGGGCGACAAGCAGCAGAAGCAGATCGGCGCCTATATGGCGATCGCCATGCTCTGGTTTGGCTGGTCCAGCCCCGCCGGCGTCCTCCTCTACTGGGATGTCTCAAGCATCTGGGGCGTCGGTCAGCAGCAGCTGACCATGACCTGGATGAACCGGAAGAAGGCAGCCGACGAGCTCGCCGAGAAGGCCGACAAAGAGAACGCGAAATCCGCGGGCGAGCAGATTGCATCCAAGAAGCCCTCCAACAAGCAGGCCAAGAAGAGCTAGTTCCGCGCCGACAGGCGCTGTGGCGAAGGATGGTGGCACGCATGGAGCGAGAGTGCACGAAAGAGGCGCCGACCGTAGCCGAGGCGGTTGATGCGGCCCTGGAGGAACTCGGGGTGCAGCAGGATGCTGTGGCCTACGAGATACTCGAGGAGCCAGGGAAGAAGATCTTCGGCATCGGAAGCGAACGCGCGGCGCGGGTAAGGGTGTGGATCAAGGATGAGTACCTTGAGTCCCTCCAGTCGGCTTCGAGTTCAGGCGATGATGGAGATCCGGATGAGGAGGCTGTCTCAGAGGAGCCCATTCCGGCCGCGCTCCGTGCAGAGAGCACCCCTGAGCTGTCCGACGAGGACCTTGACCGTGTTGCTGATACTGCAGTCAAGGCCTTGAAGACCATTCTCACCTCATTCGGAATCGAGGACGCCACAGTCGAAGAGTACGAGGGCGACGAAGGCGAAATCATCCTGGATGTCGTTGGCGGGGATCTCGCACTGCTCATCGGGCGCCATGGACGCACCCTCGACGCACTTCAGACGCTGGTCTCGGCAATTACCAGCCGAGAGCTTGGCTTCCGACACCCGGTGATCGTCGATGTCGAAGGCTATCGGCATAGGCGCCGGCAAAAGCTGGAGGATATCGCGCGCCGATCTGCCGACCGGTCGGCAAAGCAGCGCACTTCCATTCGACTGCGTCCGATGACCGCGTACGAGCGGCGCGTGGTTCATGTTGCACTCAGAGACGATCGACGGGTCACGACTCAAAGTGAGGGTGAAGACCCGTTCCGCGTAGTAGTGATCAATCCCAGGTAGTCGACCATCCGCAATAGGCACGGCAGGGGCGCCCTCGGGCGCCCCTTCTTTGTTCCCAGAGCATGTCGGACGGTCTCAAGCTGGCAAGCATGGAGTCTGCGCTGCGCCGCATGAGCGGAGCCGACTCTCCAGGGGACTGTTCGCCAAGAATCATCGTAGCGCATGCTTCTGTCAGTTTGACCCCGATTGTGGTTTCACGTGAAACATGGGTGAGCACCAGCCATCAACTCGAGATGTGCGACCTCTGTCTTCGGGACGCAATTGGATTCGGAACCTCCACCCCTTGCTGATCGATGCAGCGACCGGTAGGCAATGGTGCGAGGCGCCGATGACGAAGCCGGCCAGGACCTTGCTTGCTTGACGCGATGTCGTAGCCGGCGCCGAGGGATAGGCCGGAGCGGAATCGTGGACGATGCGGCCGCCGCGCCGAATTCCTCAAGCTCGCCTATGTAACTCGCAGAACTGATCCACCTCCACGAAAACGCGCCGTCGCCTCAAGGCTCTTGGCGCTGCCGCACAGCTAGGGAACGCCCTCCACAGGAGACGGAACGGCGCTATTCGGGGCGGTCGACAGAAACCCTTGGTCCGTGGTATCCAGACGACAGTGGTAGACTCTTGAGACACGAGGGGGAGGTTTCACGTGAAACACGAGCAGATGCTCATCGAGTTGTCAGAGTACCTTTCTCTCATGGGTATAGCGATCGGATTCCAAGAGCTCGAGTCCCTGGTCACGCACTTGGAGATGGTGCTGGCGGCCAACGATCGAATCAACCTGACCCGCATCACCGACCCATCCGCGGCACTTCGCCTCCACACGGCTGACTCGCTGTCCGTTCTTGAGGATCTCAATTCGTCAGCGCCGGGAGACGTGCTGGATCTCGGATCCGGCGCCGGCTTCCCGGGAATCCCTCTTGCGGTGTGTTCTCAGCGCCGAATCGACCTCGCCGATTCAGTCGCGAAGAAGATGAGGGAGGTCCGGGGCATCGTGCTCGCTTTGGGACTAGAGCCGAGGGTAGGCACAAAGTCTGAGAGAGCTGAGTCGCTTGCAAGAACACACGCGGGAGAGTACTCGGTGGTGGTGGCTCGGGCCGTATCAGAACTTCCTGCCCTCGTCGAGCTGGCCTCCCCCCTCTTGTCGGTGGGCGGACGCCTGATCTGCATGAAGGGCAGCCCGGAGGCTTCCGAGGTGAGAAGGGCCGAGAAGGTATGCGCACTTACGGGCATGCGGCCAGAGCACAGTCGTTCCTTTGAGTTGCCGGAGGGCGTCGGCCATCGCTCGGTCTACTGCTATCTGAAGGCTTCGGTCGGACCGACCCCACTACCCCGCAGGGAGGGGCTGGCTCAACACTCGCCGTTGGCCTAGCAACACTATCGCCGTCAACGAGGCTCGGCTATACTCGTCCCCTGACAGGGCTCTGAACTGGAAGAGGGGGAGCGTTGGCTTACGGAGACTCGACACGCCGCCTGCCTGGATCTGGGATCCAGCTCGCGGTCGTCAACCAGAAGGGCGGGGTTGGGAAGAGCACCACAGCAGTGAACCTTGCTGCTTCGCTCGGGCAGCTCGGCTACAAGACCCTGCTTGTCGACCTCGACCCCCAAGGGAACGCCACTTCGGGCTTCGGGCTCAACAAGAACCAGCGAGAGCTCTGCATCTACAACGCGCTCTTGGGGGACACCAATCTCGCCGAGATCATTGAACCAGTCGAAATCGAACATGTGTTCGTAGCGCCAGCCACAATCCAACTGGCAGGCGCTGAGATCGAGTTGGTGTCAGCCTTCAGCAGAGAGACAAAGCTCAAGTCCATTCTGGAGCCGGTGTCCGCAGAGTTCGACTTCGTGATCATCGACTGCCCACCGTCGCTCGGGCTGCTGACCATCAACGCGCTTACCGCCGTGGACGGACTGCTCATCCCCATACAATGCGAGTACTACGCGTTGGAGGGGCTCTCCAAGCTTCTCGACAGCGTTAGGCTGGTCAAGACCCACCTGAATCCCGGACTTGAAGTGTTCGGTGTCGTAATGACCATGTACGACTCGCGTACGAGGCTTGCCCAACAGGTAGTTACCGAGGTCAGGGACTTCTTTGGGGACAAAGTCTTCACGACGCTCATCCCACGCACGGTCCGGTTGTCGGAGGCGCCCAGCTTCGGCAAACCCGTGTCCCTCTACGATCCAACCGGCAAGGGTGCGGAAGCCTACTCAAGCCTAGCGAAGGAAGTGGTTGACCGTGTCTAGAAGGGGACTAGGGCGTGGGCTCGCGGCGCTGATCCCGAGCGCTTCACAGGAATCTCAGACGAACGGCGATGTCTACGAACTCGCAATCGAGATGATTTCGCCAAACCCCGATCAGCCAAGAACCGATCTGACCGAAGAGAGCTTGCTAGAGCTCAGCGACTCCATCAAGAAGGTTGGCCTTCTCCAGCCGATCCTTGTGAGGCCGATGGGGGAGGGCTACCAGATAATCGCAGGTGAGAGGCGATGGCGGGCCTGTCGGCAAGCGGGGCTTGAAAGGGTTCCGGTCCGAGTGCGGACAAGCTCGGAGATCGAGTCGCTTGAAATGGCGCTTATCGAGAACCTGCAGCGCAAGGACCTGAACCCAATCGAAGAAGCACGCGGGTATCGCCGACTTCTCACGGAGCACCGCATGACCCAGGCCGAGCTCGCCGACAAGGTTTCGAAGTCCCGATCGACAGTCACCAACGCGCTGAGGTTGCTCGATCTGCCCGAAGAGGTCCAAGAGACCGTCTATCAGGGGGCTATGTCGGCAGGACATGCACGCGCGGTGCTTTCCGTGCCCGATGAAGCAGTGCGCCTGAAGCTCGCGAAACGCATCGTCGATGACGGGCTGTCAGTGAGAGAGGCTGAGAACCTCGCCAGGCTTTTTGCAGCCGGGCAAACGGAGCGTGCCCCCAGGCCGGCCACTCCGAAAGCGTTCAAGGTAGTGGCGCGGCAGCTGAGGCGACGGTTGGGAACCAACGTCCGCGTCAAGCTCGCAAGAGACCGAGGAAAGATCGAGATTGACTTCCAAGGAGAGGAAGATCTGGACCGGATCTACAGACTTCTATCCCAGGGCGAGACAGAATCGAGTGCCCAGGAGGTACAAGAGTGAGACGGAATCTGGAATATTTTGTCATTGGCGCCGTCGTGGGTGCGATGGTCGGGCTGCTACTTGGGCTGCTCATGGCTCCAAGCTCGGGCTACAAGACCCGGCAAAGGCTGGCGGCCGAGGCTCGCCGGGGGGCAGATCTCGCGCGCGCACTAGCAGAACGCGCGGAGGAGGCTGCCGAGCTGCTCGGCGGCCGGGTAGACCACTACCTTGGCAGGGACGAAGAGGTGGCCTGGCGCAAGGTTCGCGAAATCCGAGAAGGCGTTCAGCGGTATACCGTCACCCAAGATTGATGTCAGACCTCAGCGGATAGTGGGTTGGGACCAAGGAGCAACGCATGTCGCTGAGGGTGGTTATCGGTCGCGCGAACGCCGGCAAGACCGGATGGATTCTCAGGAGGGCCTTCGAGGCGCTCGATCTTCGAGAGCCCGTCACTCTGGTAGTGCCGAATCTCGCCGACGTGAGACGGCTACAGACGGAGCTGGCCGGCAAGGCACCGTTCCGCGTCCGTGTAGCCACTTCGCAGACCCTCGCGGAGGATCTCTGGCAGCTCTACGGCGATGGGCGTCGGCTTGTTGGTGAAGCGACCAGAATCGCGATCGCCAAGCAGCTTCTCAAAGGCCCCCTGGGAGAGGAAGTGGCCTCGTCCGCCCGGACACCGGGCTTCGAGCGCCTCCTGGTGCAGGCGGCGCGTGGGTGCGGCAGCAGCCCACACCGCGAAAAGGCGAGGATCGGGCAGGCGAGATCGCTCGTGCTCGACCTTCTTGACCAGTATCGACAGACCCTCGGCACGCTCGGGCTGATCGAGCCGGGATGGATTGCGTCGCTCCTCGCTGAGAACCCGCCTTGTGTCGGGTTCCTGGGGTTCATGCGATTCACGGGATTCTCCGATGCCGACATGGCAATGATCCGAGTCCTGGCAGCGAAGAACTCCGTCTGCGCCGCCTTGACCTGGGAGGAAGGCTTTCCTCCAACCATCGGCAACAGTGCTGTCGCTGCCATGCTTGTCGAACTCGCCGATGAGGTGAGAATCGCGGCGGATGTGGTGGGCGACCCCGAGCTCGAGTGCGTGAGCACCAGAAGCCGCCCTGAAGGCGGCGCCCTCGCCGCAGGGGGCAGCGTGGTGCTAGGGGAGGCGGTCGGAAGAGAAGCCGAAGCTGCTCTGGTCGCTTCGCTAGCGGCTAGGGCGGTCCGGAATGGAACACCGCCTGAAAGGATCGCCGTTACCTTCGGGCAGCTAGGGCCCCGGCTTCACCTCATTCGCAACGCGATGAGGGCCGAGCACCTCGAATGCGATTTCGACTGTCCATTGTCTGTTGGCGCAAGCCCTCTGGGCAGAGCGATCACAGCGCTTCTCCGGATCGCCCTCGGAATAGGAGGACGGACCGACGCGCTGCAGTTTCTCCAAGGGCCGTTCAGTGACACCGAGGCAGACGACGTGTTGGCGATGGACAACAGGTGGCGCAGGGGACACAAAGCCGATGACTGCCGCCAGATACAGTCGGACATCGAGAAGATCGGCGGCAACTCCGGGATAGCTGCACGGCTGTGCCGCGAGGCCGCCGGCATGCCCCTCAATGCGTTTGCTGCGGACAAATGGCAAGAATTGGCAGACGGACTCATATCGACGGCATCCATGAAGGGCTCAACGGAACTACCCGAGGTCGACGCCAGCGCACACCGTTCGTTCACCGGGGCGATCGCTGAGATGGCTTCTGTCGAAGGGCATGTCTTCTCTGCCGCCGAGATGCTCTCGATACTGCCGACGCTCTCCTGCTCCATATCCTCCGAAGAAGCTGAGGGGAGAGTCCAAGTGATTCAGGCGTCTCGATTGGGGGCACGACGCTTTGACGAGCTCATCATCGCGGGCGTCACGGAGGCAGAGTTCCCTCGGGGCGGGCAGGACACGTTCGCAGCCGAAGTTCAGGCCTTGAGCGCCGGCACATGCGGCGTCTCCGATGCGGTGTCGGCCGACCTGGGCTTCTACCAGATGATCACGAGACCCAGAAGGCGACTGTCGCTGGTGCGGCAAACCGTCAGCAGCGACGGCGTAGTGATGCGGCCGTCCCCGCTTCTGAGTCGGGTTCTCGACCTATACCGACGCCCGGACGAGAGCGAATCAGACGCCTTGAGAGAGCGTGGTCGGCCCGAAACGATCCTGTGTCAGGACGCACGCTGGTTCGCGCCGGCGTTCACAGAAGGGCGCCGAGAGAAACGCCGGTTGCCGGAAGACTCGCTCCCTCCCGTAAGAACCGTCGTTCACGGCCGTCTAGATCCGCGGCGTTCCGCCAAGCTGACACAAGACCGGGTCTACTCGGCGACTGAGATCGAGGCGTATCTGCGATGTCCCTACAGCTGGTTTTACACGCGCGTGGTGCGACCCCGCGAGATTGATGCGGTTCTGGACGCGGGGTCCCTGGGGAGCAGAGCACACCGCCTGATATCGGACTTCTACGATGACATGAAGCGCGAGGGCATCAGTCGCGTGACCCCCGACAACTTGTCAGCCTGCCTCGCGTTGTTCAACCGCAGTTCGGAGCGGTCTACATGCGAGATGATTCCGGTGCAGGGACTGGCCGAGGAGGTCGACGCCGGGCGAGCCCTCTCGTGGGCTCGGCACGTGGTCGAGGACGACGCCTACGTGCTTACGGGCTACGTGCCGGGAGGACACGAGATCACCTTCGGTACCGACCCTGTCTTCGAATTCGCGGGTGTGCCGATCGCGGGTCGGATCGACAGGGTCGATATCGGCCCTCGGGGCGTGGTGGTCACGGACTACAAGTCAACGCGGGATGTCGCCGGGCTCACCCGACCGGGCGCCGGCATCCAGCACCTGTTGTATGGAGTTGCCGCTGCGGCTGCGCTCGACCGACCCGTCGTAGGCTCCGTGTACCGGTCGCTGCGCAGCAGACAGATGAGGGGATTTTGGAGGGGCGACCTTGAAGGGGGAGTCCCGAGCGACGCGTGCGATAAGGATGTCATCGACGGCACGCGATTCTCGAAGATGGTCGGCGAGCTGGAGGATGAAGTTCGCCGGGCCGTCGACGGGATGGTGGCCGGGGACATCGGGCGCGTGCCCCGTAACGCGCAGTCCTGTCGCTACTGCGCCCTGGCGGCCGTCTGCGAAGGGGCCCTGAGGTGAGCGTGCGGATGAACGAGGATCAGGCGCTCGCCGCTGAACACCTCACCGGCCGGGTCCTCGTGACCGCGGGGGCAGGTTCCGGCAAGACCCGCATGCTGACCGAGCGGTTCGCCAATGCGGTGGTGCCAGGTCGTCTCGCAGGATGGAGTCCGATCGACCCGTCCAGCGTGGTCGCGATCACGTTCACCGAGAAAGCCGCCGGAGAGATCGCGGAACGTATTCGCGGAGAGATCGAGAGTCCCCGGTCACCACTGGATTTGCGAACTACCGGTGACCTCTGGATATCCACGATCCACGGGTTCTGTTCTCGAATCCTGCGGCGAAACCCCTTTGAGGCGCGAGTGGATCCTCTCTTCTCGGTTCTCGACACACTTGCGGCGGGACACCTTCGAGAGCAAGCGTTTCGAGACGCACTCTTGCAGCTCGACACGGTCGATAGCGCCCTGAGAGAGCTTCTCGACGTCTACTCCGTTGATGCAGTGTTCTCGGCTGTGCTTGAGATCGAACGACAGCTCGGCGCCGCGGGGCTCGGCGCCGAGGACGTGGTGATTGAGACTGCGCCCTCGGTCGACTCGCTGTTGCACGAGGCCGAGGCACTGTTTGACCGCGGCACCTCGACGTGCGATCTCGACTACCACGGTTCCAGCTCGGGGCATCTGGACCACGCGGAACAATGTCGGACGCTCCTGCAGCGGTGTTCCGAAATCGCGGGGCTCGACCACACCGAAGCCGGCATGTTCGGCCGGATCCTTGAGTTGGCCCAGAGCTACAAACCAATGAAGAAGCTCAACGGCTTCCACAACATCTCCGACGAAGGGGCCGCTGGCAAAGCAAGATTGGCCGCCGGCGCGGCAGCAGGAATGACCCACCCGCACGCCCAGAAGCTCCGCGAGCTGGTCGGTGTCTACGGGCGACGGTACCGCGAACTCAAGAGCCTGGCGGGCGCGATGGACTTCGAGGACCTCCAGACGAAGGCCGCCGACCTGCTTGCCCGCACTCCTGAGATAGCAGCTCGTTACCGGTCGCAATTCAAGGTCGTCATGGTCGACGAGTTTCAGGACACCGACATACTGCAGTTGGGGATTGTCGAGCGGGTTGCAGGTGAGAACCTGTGCACGGTTGGCGATGAGATGCAGGCGATCTACGGGTTCCGGGGAGCCGACGTCAGCGTCTATCGCGAGCATCGGAGAGCGATGCTCGAAGGAGGAGCCCTTGTGGCCGAGCTGGCCACCAACTACCGATCCCATCCCGAAATACTGGAGTTCGTGAACGGCGTCTTTGCCTCCGAGCAGTACTCGCTGAATCACACACTGGCCCTCAACCCTCCGCCGGGAGACAGACCAGAGCGGTCACTGGAGGAGGTGTTGAAGGACGGTCCGCGGGTTGAAGTGCTGTTCGTAGACTCCGATGGCGTCAGCGTCGGCTCGGCGCGCACCCGAGAGGCGGCCGAGATCGCCTCGAGACTTGCCGTGCTACGAGATGGTGGGCTGGATCCGGGTGAGGTGGCGGTGCTCGTCAAGGCCTATACCGATGCTCATATATATGCGGAAGCCCTTGTAGCACGGGGAATTCCGGCGGTCGTCGTGGGAGGGGGACGCTTCTTCGCCTTGGCCGAGACCGCCGTGATGCGTGCGTTGACGCGCGTCATCGCCAACGTGGCAGACGAAGAGGCGCTGGGAGTGCTCTTGGCGTCGGAGTTCGTTCCGGTAGCGGACGACGCGCTGCTTCAGCTGCGACTGGAGGCTCCGGCGGAGTCAAAGCGGCTATGGGACCTGGTCTGCTCGGATCCCGAGGGGCTCGAGAACGCCGACGCACAAGCTTTTCGCCGTTTGCGCGAGGTCGTCGAAGACGCTCGAGCGAGGGTGGGCAGGGAACCTCTGGAGGACGTGCTCCTGCGGGCGGTCGAAGAGGCGGGATACGACTTGCGCCTTCTGGCGCGCGGGAACAAAGGGCGCGACGCGTTCGCCAACGTGATCAAGTTCGCGCGGCGGGCGGCAGAGTTCGAGCGAGGTGAAGGTTCCGGCCCGGCTGGGTTCTCGGCGCACCTGGACGCCAAGGAGCGACTCGGAGATCCGGAAGCGCCAGAAAGCGCCGACGACGACGGGATCGGCGCGGTGCGGATCATGAGCATCCACGCGTCGAAGGGCTTGGAGTTTCCGGTGGTCGTCGTTCCCGACATCGGACGGTCGGGTCGCAACAACTACGAGATCATCCGCACGAGCATCGACCAAGACCGCCTGCTCGTCGCACTAAAGACGCCAAAGGGCGAGGGAGAATCGAAGTCGCCGCAGGCATCGGAGTGGTTCTCACGGTTTGACGCGGCCGACAAGACCGACAGACGCGAAGAGAGCGAGCGAGTCCTCTACGTCGCGCTCACGAGAGCGCAAGACCTCCTGATGGTCAGCGGTTCAGGAGGTCTCAATCCGGCCAGGCGCTCTGAGTCGGACAGTGACCTGGTGAAGCTCGCGAGGGCACTCGGGCACGATGTTCCCATCGGCGAGCCGTTCGAGGAATCCATAGTTATCGGCGGGAAGTCGGCGGGGCGCCTGCGGGTCGTCTGCGCGGACTCGATTGTGGATGAAAGGCATGCCTCCGCCTGCAAACCGCTGGACGCGCCGCCGCCGGCGTATGGCGCGCCGCTCGGGACCGAACAAGTGCGGGTATGGCGACCCGAGTCTGTCTCGTACACGCAGCTCAGCGAGTTCGAGCGGTGCCCTCGACAGTTCCACATCCGCCGGGTGTTGCGGGTCGCTCGGCCAATGAGCACCGGCGCGGGCTCGAAACAGCCGATGCGGCTAGGAAACGCGCTGCATGCGGCGCTGCGACTCGTGACGCCGTCGGGGTTAGCCCCAGAGCGCGAACGACTGGAGTCCGTAAGTCGATACTTCGAGCTCAGCGTGGAGGAGAGCGGTCGTCTGTCCGAATCAGTAGCCCATTACTGCGACTCCGAGATCGCGACGCGCGTGGCCGGCGCGCAGTTCGTGCAGCACGAGGCGCCGTTCTTCGTTCCCGTCGACGATGGCCTGTTCATTCTCGGCGGCAGCATCGACCTCTATGCGCGCACGGACGACAATGCGCTGATCGTCGACTACAAGTCGGGGACATCGGGCGAATCGCACGAACTGGCCGACCGCTATCGGCTGCAGGCCGAGTGCTACGCGTTCGCCGCGATGCGTGACGGTTGTGCGCTGGCCGAGGTCGTGTTCGTGCGACCCGAGGTCTTGAGCGCCGGCCGCATAGAGCAGGTCAGTTTCCGATTCCCAGCCGCGGAGGCCGAGGCTATCGAAGCGCGGCTGCTCAGTCGGTATCGGGACATCCAGAAGTCGAGGTTCGCCGCCACTCCCGGCGCCGGCTGCACGACATGCGACGTGCCCAAGGGCATGTGTGAGTTCCGCAGCCCACGGTGACATCAATATGGCCGAGCCTAGCCCTTCTCGGCGCGCTGTCTGAGCTGCCCACACGCAGCATCGATGTCGGCACCGCGTTCGGCGCGAACCGAGACCTCGATGCCCGACTGGCGCAGACCGCTCTCGAACGCGAGAAGCCGGTCGGCAGGGGAGCGAGTGAAGCCGCCCTCGCTCACGGGGTTCATCGGGATGAGGTTGACGTGCACGAGTATGCCTCGGCAAAAATCGATCAGGGCCGAGAGCTCCGCGCGACTGTCGTTCGTGTCCGCGATGAGCGCGTATTCGAGCGAAGGTCGTCTCCCGGTCACCTCGGCGTATTCGACCAGGGCCTCTCGAAGCAACGGCAGGCCGATCGAGCGTACTCCCGGCATGAGGCGGTCGCGCGTGGCCTGGATCGCTGAATGAAGCGAGACGGCTAGCGTGAACTGCTCGGGTTCCTGCGCGAATCTGCGTATGCCGGAGACGAGCCCGCACGTCGAGACGGTCAGGTGACGGGCGCCGATTCCGAGGCCTGACTCAGCGTTCATGAAGCGGAGGGCTCCCAGGGTCGACTCGTAGTTGGCGAAGGGCTCGCCCTGGCCCATGGCGACGGCATTGGTGACGCGTCTGCCGAACTCCCGGGCGACGAGGCGAACCTGGTCCACCATCTCTCCGGGGCCAAGATCGCGCGTGAGGCCGCTGAGCCCTGTGGCGCAGAATGCGCATCCCATCGCACAGCCCGCCTGCGTCGAGAAGCAGACGGTCAGGCGTTCGCTGCTTGGGAGCCCGACGGTCTCGACGGAGACACCGCCGGCAAGAGCGATCAAGTACTTGCGCGTTCCGTCGGCCGATTCCTGACTGTCGGCGATGTGCGGGGGGAACAGCGCCAGCCGGTCGGCGAGGGCGGCTCGCAGACCGGCTGGGAGGTTCGTCATCTCGGCAAACGAGTCCGCCCCCTGCTCGTACAGCCAGCGCTCGATCTGGACCGCGCGAAACCGAGGCTCACCGAGTTCGCCTACGAGCTCTTGCAGACCGGGTCGATCAAGCGCCTTTATGCCGACCGGGCCGGTCGCCGAGACCATCGCTACTGGTCGAGTTCCTCGAGCGCGGCAAGGTACTCCGCCTTGTGCTCGCCTTCGTACCGGCCGACGGAACGGAAGTACGATGCGATTTCGGGATAGCCCTCCTCCTCGGCGGCGGCGGCGAACGACGGGTACATCTCGGCGGTCTCGAAGCCCTCACCCTCAGCGGCAGCCGCCAGGTTCTGCGCAGTCGTGCCAAAGCCGCTCATGTAGGCCAGGTGGCCGAGCGCATGCGCCGTTTCCTCGGCCGCTGCGCGATCGAATGCGCTGAGTGCGGACTGAGGTGCTCCCTCGAGCTCAGCGATGCGCTTCCAGAGCGTGTAGCGACGGTTGGCCTGGGACTCGCCAGCGAAAGCAGCCTTGAGGTTCTCAAGCGTCTTGGAGCCCGAGAGATCGCCGGGGCCCTCGTACAGAACGAACGCGGTTCGCGGCGAGCCACAGACGGGGCAGAACTCGGGAGGTGGACCTACATGGAGATAGCCACATGAAGCACACCTGTACATCTCGATCATTCGGAGCTCCTCTCAGGGGAATGCCTGTGACGATGGTGACAGGTTTCTACCCACACGTGGAAGGCGGATGCGGTAGTATCTGCCACCGTCCTGTTCGCTGAGTTGTTGGGGACAATCAGAATCGAGGCGCGCCGTTGAGGCGCGGGATGTGATGGCGGTCTAGGAGGATCCCAGATGCGTAGAGCTTGTCGAATGCTGCCCCCGCTGCTTCTCGGGGTTCTGATATGGATCTTTGCTGTTGCGCCCGCCATCGCCGAGCCCGTCGCTGTCGCCCCTGGCACCGCGCCGGCAACGGCCTTTCCACCGGCTTCGAATTGCGGATGCCACGGCACGCTCGTCGACCAGTGGAGCCAATCGCTCCACAGCCAGGCGCTGTCAGATCCAATCTTCAAGACCAAGGTCGCGCAGGCTGACGCTGCCAGCGCCGGCAAGCTCGGCGCGTTTTGCGAGAAGTGCCACGGTCCCGTGGCAGAGATGAGCGGCCAGTCCGGCAAGAGCCTGACCGACATGACGCCCGGAGCGGCGCAGAGCATCGGCTGTATGTTCTGCCATCAGGTCGTAGGCAACTCCGAGCCTTTGGGCAACGTCTCGCAACTACTGCAGCCCGACGGTACACGCCGAGCCCAGCTCGAGAATCCGCAAGCGCCACACCCGGCGGTCTTCTCGGCGATGCATGCGACTTCGGCGATCTGCGGTGGCTGCCACAACGTGAACCACCCGATCAACGGGATGCACCTGGAGTCGACGTACCGCGAGTGGGCCGAGAGCCCGCAGGCCAAAGCCGGCACGCAGTGCCAGGACTGTCATATGAGCGAGAAACCCGGCACGATCGGTCCGGCGACCGGGCAGGCGGCTCCAGGCGCCCCGCAGCATCCCAATATCTACCAGATGACCTTTACGGGCGCACAAGTGGCGCTCGGTAATCCCGAGCTCGCCACTCAGATGCTTCAGAGCGCCGCCAAGGTTGAGATGGAGGCACCGAAGGTCGTCAAGCCCGGCGAGGAAGCGTCGGCCACGGTGAAGATCACCAACAGTGGCGCGGGTCACTACCTTCCCACTGGCCTCACTGAGGTCCGCGAGATGTGGCTTGAGGTTTCGGTCATCGACGGGGCCGGCAAGGTGACGATACTGGGAGAGCACAAGTTCGGAACCATCTTGAAAGATGCGACCGGCAAGTACCCCGCAGAGCTCTGGGACGCCGTGGCGGTCCAGAGCGACGATCGAATCCCGCCGATGCAGAGCGTTTCGCACTCCTACAAGGTCGTCTTGCCTGACGGGGTGGAGTCAGGAACCCTCAAGGCCCAGCTCCTCTACCGGTCGGTCCCTGAAGAGCTCGCGGCAAAGGCGGGGGTCAAGAATCCGACGACAGTGATGGCCTCCGCCGAGCAACCCGTCTTTGCGTCCTCAGAGGCGGAGGAGAAGGCTGCCACCGCAACGTCTACGACGACGGGACGGCCTAACACATTTATACTTGCGGCTCTCGGTGCTGTTGTCGTGCTTGCCGTTGGCGCGGGATTGTTCTGGTGGGGGCGCCGTTCCGCCTCAGGCTCAAGCTAGGGTGCGACCACTTAGAGCGAAGCGAGGCCCCGACTTGTAGGCCGGGACCTCGCTCATCTTCTCGCCCGATGCCCCGCGCTAGTCGCTACTTCTTGGGGGTGGGAGTGGCGGTCGGGGCCGTCGAGTAGCCCTCGGGCCGATTGCCCACGGTGACGCTGAACTCCATCGGCTTGCCGTCGCGGATGACTTTGATCTTGACGACGTCACCTTCCTTACGGCGGCGGATCTGCAGTATCAGGTCGTCCATCGACCTGATATCTGTTCCGTCGATGGCCACGACAACGTCGCCCACCTTCACGCCCGCCTTCTGTGAGCCCGAACCAGGCGCCAGCTCTTCGACGAGAGCGCCCTCCTGGACAGTTAGTTTGTCGGTAGCGGCAATCCCAGGGCTGACGGTCACGCCGACGATACCGATGAACGGATGAGAGACCGATCCGTTCGCGATCAGTTGTTCTGACACGTCGATGGCCTTGTTAACAGGTACCGCGAAGCCGATGCCGCCGCTGGATCCCGTGTCCGAGTAGATAGCGGTGTTGATTCCCACCAGCCGCCCGGTGACGTCGACGAGCGCCCCGCCGGAGTTGCCCGGGTTGATGGCTGCATCGGTCTGGATGACGTCAATGAGCGGATAGTTGCCGGTGGCGTTGTCCCCAAAGTCGGGGAGTGAGCGTCCGAGGGCCGATACCACACCGGAAGTGACCGAGTGCTCCAGGCCGAACGGCGAGCCGATGGCCACGACCGTCTGGCCCACAAGCAGGTTCTTGGAGTTGCCCAAGGCGATCGCCGGGAGTTTCTCGGCGATCTTGACGACAGCTATGTCGTTGTCGGCGTCTCGGCCGACCACCGTCGCCGGCCATGACTTGCCTGAGGTGCTGCGCACCGTGATCTTCGAGGCGTTTTCAACCACATGATTGTTCGTGAGAATGTAGGTCCCGCCATCGGAAGTGTTCTTGTACGCGACGCCCGAGCCCTGGCCGCTCATCGGCACTGAAGGATGGCTGTCGGGCAGCGCCTTCGAGTTGGGCGATGCGGTGCTCTCGGTCACGTCGATGTTCACGATTGACGGCACGGCGGCTGCGGCCGCGGCGACGACCGGCTCGCCGGCAGCGCTGGTGGCCACCGTCGCGCGAACTATCGTCGTCCCGCCGACGTTTGCACCGCTTGCGGCAAGCCGAGCGCCCGCGTACCCTCCCGCGAGCCCGGCCAGAGCCCCGATCACGAGAGCGACGATCACCGCGATAGCGATAGTCGTTCCGCCCGAGCCGTGGGCGTGGGGAGCAGGAGGAGGGGGAGTGGCAGGCGCGGCGGGGTCGTCCCAGCCCGCGACAGGCGGGGGAGTGACCATCGGACCGGTTCCGGCGGGGGACTGCTCGGCTTCTGTGGCAGCGGCGGTCTCAGCAGCAACGCTGGCTGCGACCTCGGTCGCCTGATGTGCCTGATCGGGTGTCAGGGCATCGTCTGGCGCGGCAGGCCTCTCGGCACCGTCAAGCGGTGTGTCGTTTGTCATGGGTGACTCCTTCTTGGCAAATGTGGGGCTTTCGGGGCGAACCGCCCGCGAAGTGCGATGATAGCAAGAGCACGTAGCACGCCGCACACGCGCATTACATGGTTTCTTCCCGACAAGACCACAACGCTCTCGCCCCAAATACTGGGAAGTTCTCGGTGTAGTTGAGCGATGGACTGCGGGTGGCTAGACTTTCGGGGAGCCGCATCGGACGAGGGGGTCTCATGGGGGACGGTCAGGATCTTCAGAACGACGCGGACCAGAGCGCTGAGCTGGCGGAGGTCGTGGCTTTCCTCGGGGACGAGGGGCCTGACATCGCGCCGACCGCGCCGCCCGCCGCAGATTCCGGGCCCGAGAGCAGCCATACGGTCGCCGAGGGCGGCGGAGTCACTCTGGAGAGCGTTGTGCCAGCGGTCGAACCGATCCCTCAGAACGATGCGATTCCGCCTGCGGCGGCTGAGCCCATCGATCCGGAGATAGCCGCGCTGCAGGCCGACCTGGACGCCGAAGCCGGCGAGCCTAGGCCAGCCGAGGAGACCGCCGAGCCCGTGGCCGCCGGGGCCGTGGAGGCCGAGGAGGCCGCGGAGCCTGAGACCGCCGAGGCGCCTGTCGCCGAGACCGCTCCTGTAGCGGTGCACGAGATTGACGGCGAGTCTGCGGACAGCAAGCAGATGGCGCTTCCCGACGATCGGGCGGGAGTCCCCCTCTGGCCGTTCCTGGTCTACTTCGGGCTCTGGGTGGTCTTTGCAGGCCTCCTGATCTGGCAGTTCATGCAGACTCCGGCCGGAACGCCGGTCTATGAGGTCGGAATGTACGGCGCCAGCATTCTGGCCGGACTCGTGCTGACCGTGCTCGGACCGCTCGTCGCGATCGCGGTGTGGATCTTCGCCTGGCTGTCTCGACCCGGCGCACGGGCGGGGCTGTTCAGTCGATCACTCATCATAGGGGCGGTCACCACCCTCGCCGGCGTTGCGCTCTGGCTCATAGCCCTCGGCGCAATCGACATGCTCCGTCTTGGCAGACTGCTCTAGCCCGAAGGGATTCCTCGTGAGCATCGACCCCACTCAGATTCGAGTCGCGGTCCTCTTTGGCGGACGATCGGCCGAGCGTGCCGTTTCGTTGAACACGGGCGCCCAGGTGGTCTCGGCGCTTCAGGGCCTGGGCTTCGACGTCGCGCCGATCGACACCGGGGACGACGAGTTCATCACGCAGCTCATCAACGCCGAGGCGGACGTCGCCTTCATCTGCCTGCACGGCCGGTTCGGCGAGGACGGGACGGTACAAGGGCTCTGCGAACTCCTTGAGATGCCGTATGTCGGATCGGGGGTGCTCGCAAGCGCATTGGCCCTGGAGAAGGTCAAGAGCAAGCAGTTCTTCTCGCTCGCCGGGCTACCGACCCCGGGCTATGCCGTTGTTCATCGAGGCCACCTCTACGACGTGGACGCCCTCGTGGCTCAGCTCGGCGAGAAGTCGGTTGTCAAGCCGGCCAACGAGGGCTCCTCGGTAGGGATGACCATCGTTCACGAGATTGGCGAACTTGCCGAGGCGATCGAGAAGGCGTTCGCGTTCGACCGGGACGTGCTGATCGAGCGCTTCGTCGAAGGCACCGAAGTTACCATTGCGGTGATCGGCAATGACGAAGTCGTCGCACTACCGACGCTCGAAATCGTTCCCGAGCACGAGTTCTACGACTACGACTCCAAGTACGTGCCGGGGATGAGCAGCCATATCATTCCTGCACGAGTAAGCGAAGCGGCGCGGGCCGAGTGTCAGCGTCTCGCTGTATCGGCCCACAAGACGCTGGGGTGTCGAGGAATGTCCCGCGCCGACACCATCGTGGAGGCCGACGGCACAGTATGGCTGCTTGAGGTGAACACCATCCCGGGGATGACCTCGACGTCGCTCGTCCCCGACGCAGCGCGCGCCGCCGGGATCGAGTTCCCCGACCTGTGCCGCATGCTCGTCGAGTTCGCACTCGAGTCCAACCGGTAGTCCCTCACCGTCGCTCGGCTCTGCCGCGACTTACGCGCGCGGCAGCTCGAGACGCACGATCGCCCCACCGCCGTTGCGCTCTGAGACGTTGAGACGGCCGTTGTGCATGGCTATCACGTTGTTCACGATGCCGAGGCCGAGGCCGGTTCCGGGGATGTCTGCGTCGCGCTCCAGACGCGCGAAGGGCTCCACTACGCGTGCCAGCTCCTCGTCGGAAATGCCGGGCCCTCTGTCGGACACCTCGACAAACGACACCGTTCCCATCGCTCCCTCCTCTTCGCCGACGCGCACCTCGATCGGCGTGCGAGTAGGGGAGTACTTGGCGGCGTTGTCGATCAGGTTGCCCAGGACTCGGGCCAGCGAATCTGCGTCGCCGAGAACGTCGGCCGAACCTGTGATCACGACGTCGATCGCGCGGCCCGTCGCGGAGCGCTGGTCAGCGGCGACCTGCTCGGCGAGGACACAGAGCGACACGGGCGCGAACGTCCGGCTGGCCGAGGAAGGCGTTCGGCCTGCAAGCGCATCGGAACACAGGGCGTCGGCTCGAAGGATCGCGCGCTCAATGCCATCGAGGGCCCTGTCGCGCTCTTGCAGCGGGAGCTGTCGGCGAAGGAGCTCCGCGTAGCCCGCGATGACGGTGAGGGCCCCACGCAGCTCGTGTGCATACGCGGCCAGGTCTTCGTGCCGCAACGGATCGCTCATCGGTCCACCTTGGGTTGCAGTGCTCGCGCGCGAGCACCGACCACGAGCTTGGTGGCATCCATGATAGCGAGGGCGACCAAGGCCGACATGATCACCCCGAGCCAGTGCACCGGGCTCAGCGGGGCCGTCCTGAAGATCGATTGCGCCGCCGGCAGGTAGATCACGACGCATTGCAGGGCCATCGAGCCCAGAAGTCCGGCGACGAGCCAACGGTTGGCGAGCGAACTCGGACTCCAGACGGTCTTGGTCTCGCTTCGGAAGCTGAACGAGTGCAGCAGCTGCGTGAGGACGAGAGCCGTGAAGAGCATCGTGCGATCCACATTGGGGGTCATTCCCGGGAGCTGAGGTGCGATGAGGTAGTAGAGCGCGAGGCAGGTGCCGGTCATCACCACACCCTGCCAGATGATCTGAATCTGTCGCGGTCCACTCAGAATCGACTCGTCGATGTTGCGCGGCGTCCGGTCCATAACGTGAGAGTCGCCGGGATCCACGCCGAGGGCGAGAGCCGGCAGCCCGTCAGTCACCAGGTTGATCCAGAGCAGCTGCAACGGTAGTAGCGCCGCGGTGGGTGAGAAGAACGCGGTCGTGAAGACGACCAGCACCTCGGACATGTTGCACGACAGCAGGAAGAGGATGACCTTACGCAGGTTGTCGAAGACCACGCGCCCCTGTTCGACCGCGTGCACGATGGTCGCGAAGTTGTCGTCCGAGAGAACCATGTCGGCCGCTTCGCGGGCGACATCGGTGCCCACCTTGCCCATGGCTATGCCGATGTCGGCGCGCTTGAGCGCCGGGGCGTCGTTGACGCCGTCGCCGGTCATGGCGACCACTTCTCCATTGCGTTTGAGAGCGGCCACGATCCGGAGCTTGTGCTCGGGGTTCACCCGTGCGTAGACGCGTATGTCGCGGACCTGCTCGGCGAGTTCGTCGTCGCTCATGACTTCGAGCTCTTGGCCGGTGACCACGCGGTCGGTGTCGAGCAGCCCGATGTCGGCAGCGATGGCTCGCGCCGTGAGCGCGTGATCGCCGGTGACCATCGCGACGTGGATGCCGGCCCGGTGGCATTCGGCGATCGCGTCCTTGACCTCCTCGCGCGGAGGATCGACCAGCCCCAGGATTCCGACGTAGGTGAGATCCCGCTCGATCTCGGCCGAGTCTTCGGAAGTGCCGGACGCAAGCTCCCTCTCCGCGAACGCCAGCGTGCGGTAACCGGACGCCGCGAGGTCGGAGTTGGCCGCCGAGATGAGCTCGCGGGTTTCCTCGGTTAGGGTGACGACTTCGCCGCGCAGACGGGCACGCGTGCAGAGCGCGAGGACGACGTCGGCGCCGCCCTTGGTGTAGGCGAGCAGCGCGTCGCCTTCCTGGTGGATCGTTGTCATCCGCTTGCGCTCCGAGTCGAACGGCACCTCGGAGACGCGCTTGCGTCGCACGTGCCCGGGTGCCAGATGCTTCGCGGCGACCAGCAGCGCGGTCTCGGTTGGGTCGCCCACCAGCTCGCCCGTCGCTGTGGTGCGCGCGTCGTTGTTGGTCGCGGCCATTTCGAGGAGCAGAGCGAGATCGCCGGCGTCAGGCACGCAGTCCGATGGTTCGAGCCCATGCTCGGCGGTGACCCGAACCGCGTCGAGGCCCACAAGCACCCGGCGCACGGTCATCTCGTTCTTGGTCAGCGTCCCGGTCTTGTCGGAACAGATGAACGAGGTCGACCCCAAGGTCTCGACTGCGTGCAGCTTGCGCACGATCGCGTGACGGTCGGCCATCTTGCGGACGCCGAGCGAGAGAGAGACGGTCACGATCGCCGGCAGCCCTTCAGGAATCGCGGCGACGGCAAGCGACACGGCCACGAGCAGGCCCGCCGAGAGACCCGCCCTGAAAGCGGGGTCAGCCAAGTCGTCAAAGAGCGAGCCGCCGATCTTGCTCCACTCCAGCCACGCTTCTTCGAAGAACACGATGGCCGCGATGACCAGAACGAGGATCGCGATCCGCTTGCCCACCGTTGCCAGCTCCTTCTGGAGCGGCGTGGTCTCGTCGTCGGTCGCGGCCAGTAGGTCGGCAATCTTCCCCATCTCGGTCGACTGCCCGGTCCCCGTGACGATCATCCGCCCGCGACCGACCGCTACCGACGTGCCCGCGAACACCATGTTGCGTCGGTCGCCCAGCGGCGCGTCGGGCTCGGCAACGACCTCCTCACGCTTGCGCACAGGGTTGCTTTCGCCCGTGAGTGCGGACTCGACGACCCTGAGTGAGGCGGCTTCGAGCAAGCGTCCGTCGGCGGGGACCTTGTCGCCGGCCTCGAGAAGCACCACGTCCCCCGCGACCAGCTGCGCGGCAGGGATGTCGCTCTCGGCGCCACTGCGGATGACGGTGGCTATGGGCGCCGAGAGTTGTTGGAGCGCATCGAGCGCCTTCTCGGCGCGGAACTCCTGGACGAAGCCGAGCACGCCGTTGAGCAGGAGAATCGCAAGGATCGCAATGGACTCCGGGACCTGTCCCTCGAACGCCGAGATGGCCACGGCGACCAGCAGGACGTAGATCATGAAATCCTTGTACTGAGCGAGGAAGAGCTTCCACGCGGGGGTCTTGGGCTTCTCGTCGAGCAGGTTGGGCCCGTCGGCGGCAAGGCGCGTCGCTGCTTCTCCTGCCGAGAGACCCGCCTCGCCGTCACTCCTCAGCTGCTCAACGACCTGCGACGCTGTCAGCGTGTGCCAGCGGGCGGTATCATCGCGCTGCGCGGTGGGCGGGTGCGGCTGTGACATGAAACCTCCAGCGCTCGTGCAGCGGGCGTGGGCCACCGCCGAGAGTCTCGCTGCAAGGGACAGAACCGGGGCTGCTTGCCCGTGCTGACGGCCTGTCTCTCCGGAATGAAGCCCGGAGCGCTACTCCCTCTCGGCGATTCGATGCTAGCAGAAGGGAGCAGGTTCTGAAGACCGCGGCGCCCGAGCGCTCAGCGATCTCGTAGCGAAGCCGCCATTTCGCGACCGCACGGTGTGATGGCGAGGCCACCAAGCGCTGTCTCGCGCAGCGAAGGGGGAAGCGACCGACCCACCCAGCCCATCGAGTCGACCACTTCGTCGAACGGGACGGGGAACTCCACTCCTGCCAGAGCCATTTCGATCGCCGACAGCGCTACACCGGCCCCTGTGGCGTTTCGGTAGACGCAGGGCACCTCGACGAGTCCGCCGATGGGGTCGCAGACCAGCCCCATCTGCCCCTGAAGGGCCAGCGCAGCCGCCTGACCCGCTTGGGCGGGCGTTCCTCCGGCCAGCTCGACCGCCGCAGCAGCGGCCATCGCCGACGCCGAGCCGATTTCGGCCTGGCATCCTCCGGCGGCTCCCGACAGCGTGGCCCGTGCGGCGATGATGCCGCCGACTCCCGCAGCGCAGAACAGCGCCTTCGCGAGCTGGTCGTCGTTCGCAGCGTATCTCTCGGCCATCGCGAACAGAACCGCCGGGAGCACCCCGGAAGCGCCGCCCGTGGGAGCTGCGACGATGCGCCCCATGGCCGCGTTGACCTCGGCGGTTGCCAGCGACGAGGCGATGATGCGGCTGAAGGAGCCGCCAAGCGGGCCGGACTTAGAAGATGCGACGCGCGCGGCGTCGCCTCCCACGAATCCCGATCGCGACCGGACATCCCCGACCACCCCGACCTCGACGGCCTCGCGCATCACGGCGAGCGTCTCCGCCATTCGCTGGCGCAGCTCGTCGCGGCTCACGCCTGACTCCTCGGCCTCGAGATCGAGGGCGGCGGCGCCGAGGGAACCGGCGTGCACTGAGGCCGAGAGAAGTTCTGTGAATGACGCGTAGGCCATGGGGGTCCTTCCAGAAGCGGAAACGAGTGAGGGCGGGTGCTGTCGAGTCGGGCGGCTCGCCCGGGCGATTGTATCGCGGTGTGGCGAGGAGAAGGATGCCGTCGGGAACGAGAGCTTGGCGCGGCAATCCTAACTATTTGTGTCGGATTTGTTGACGCGGGCCTTGAAGGGGGGGTAGTATCAGGCCGGCGCAGGAATTAGTAGATGCTAAGGCATGAAGCACGTTTGCTCTTATAGCGCCGAGGAAGCGCATCTCAGTGGGCACAGAAGGAGTCTCCAGAAATGCAGGAACCGACAATCCCGCTCGCCAGCGTCGAGGTGCATCCGCTCTGCGAGCTGTGCTCGCTGGACTGCATCCGCAAGGGCGATCTCATCGAGATCGTGTCGGTTGATGACAAGCACGCTCGTGTTCAAGCACTGCGCTTTGGTATGGCCGAAGGAGCGCTGGTTGAATGCGTGACCAAGATCCCGGCCGGCCCTCTCGTTCTTAAGAGTGGCCGACAGGAGATCGCCGTCGGACGTGCGCTCGCTAAGCGCATCAGCGTCCGCAGGTTGTCGTAGAACGTCTCGTTGCGCGCGCTCCCTGGGGCGCGTAGGGCGAAACGCGAAGACGGCTGCCAGCACCTCAGGATAGGAGCACGTCGTGAGCGAGGCTCACTGTCATAGCGCGGGCGGGACTGTTGCGCGCACGGGAGCCGAGACGCTCGTCTTGGCGGGTAATCCCAACGTAGGCAAGTCGGTGGTGTTCAATGCGCTCACAGGCACGTATGTCGATGTCAGCAACTTCCCTGGAACGACCGTCGAACTGACTCGCGGGCGTCTGGGCGAACATGACGTGATCGACACGCCGGGTGTCTACGGCGTGAGTTCGTTCAATGACGAAGAGATCGTGGCGCGCGACATCATCCTGTCAGGCGATGTGGTGGTCAACGTGGTCGATGCGGTCCACCTTGAGCGCGACCTGTTCCTGACGCTGCAGCTCGTTGACATGGGCAAGCGGATGGTCGTCGCTCTCAACATGGCCGATGAGGCCCGCAAGCGGGGAGTGGGTATCGACCGAGACCTCCTTGAGGATCTTCTGGGCGTGCCCGTTATCGAGACGGTGGCTGTCGAGGGCAAGGGATTCGAAGAACTCATCGCCGCTGTTCCTCGAGCCCGACATGGACACGCAGATCCTGAACTCGATACCGACATCGTTGAGATGGCCTCCAGAGTGGGGTCGAGAGCAGAGGCCCTCCTCGTGCTGGAGGGTGACGAGGTCATCAGCGAACGCCACGGAATCGAGCCGGGTACCGCCCGCGACGCCATCTATCTGCGCCGTCGCCATCGAGTCAACGACATCTGCGGGCACGTCATCACCGAGACCGTGCAGGGCGCGTCGTTCTCGGCGAAGCTCTCGCACGCGATGATGCATCCCCTGACCGGCATTCCGATGCTGCTTCTGCTGTTGTGGGGCATGTGGGTCGTGATCGGGCAGTGGGTCGCGGGAGGAGTTGTCGGCTTCCTTGAGGGCACGATCATGAACGGCTACTACGTCCCGTTCGTGCAACAGCTGGTGGGGCGCGTGTTCGCGCCGGGCTCGCCGCTCTACGTGATCCTGGCGGGCGAGTTCGGCGTGCTGACGATGACGCCGACGTACCTGCTGGCCGTCATCCTGCCACTCGTCACCGCGTTCTACCTGCTGCTCTCGATGCTCGAGGACACCGGCTACCTGCCGAGAATCGCCGCGCTGACCGACCGCTCGCTGATGTCGATGGGACTGAACGGCCGCGCAATCATCCCGCTGATCCTCGGACTGGGCTGCGTGACCATGGGGACGCTGACGACGCGAATCCTGGGCAGCAAACGCGAGCGTTTCATCGCCACGGCTCTGATGGCCATCGCGGTGCCCTGCTCGGCGCAGATAGCCGTCATCGCCGCGCTGATGGCGAAGACGGGAGCGCTCTACGCGGGGGCCTACCTGGCGATCCTGTTCGCGATCTTCGTCGCGCTGGGGACGGCGCTGCACCGAATCATGCCGGGGCAGTCGACCGACCTGCTCATCGATCTGCCCTCCCTTCGCCTTCCCCGGATGGACAACGTCGTTCGAAAGAGTGGGGTCAAGGTCTACGGCTTCATGAAGGAGGTCACCGTCTTCTTCCTCGCGGGTGCGGCCCTGATCTCGACGCTTCAGGTCCTCGGAGTACTGGAGTGGGTCATCCGAGTCGCCGCACCGGTGACCGTCGGTTGGCTCGGGCTCCCACCGCAGGCGGCTGCGGCGTTCGTCATGGGCTTCGTGCGCCGCGACTTTGGCGCGGCAGGCTTCTTCACGATGAACCTCTCGTCAGCCCAGCTTCTCGTGGCAATGGTGACCATCACCCTCTTTGTGCCGTGCATTGCGAGCACCATGGTCGTGCTGAAGGAGCGCGGTTGGGGGTTCACGGTCGGTCTGTTCGCGAGTTCGATCGGGCTCGCGTTCCTTCTGGGCGGGATCATCGCCCGCATCGTGGGGGTGGCATAGCGATGGGAGTCCTCGCGAAATGCCCCTCATGCGGGATGGCGTCCAACGAGATCCGATGTCCGCGCTGCAACGCGCTCAAGGTCGTCGGGTGCTCCGGGTCGTGCGCGGCGTGCAACAGCGGCTGTGAGGACGACTCGTGCGCTCTCATCGACGAGCGGGCGAGCGGCGCGGGCAACCCGAAATCGACCGCCGCACCCTCGGAAGGCTAGACTCCCTCCATCGGACCACACGCCATGCCGAGGAGCCGTATGAGCGCCGAGAGCCTCGCCGGATTCAACTTCCGCTCGGTCACCCTTGGTGACATTCCGACCGTCGTCGAGTTCCGGACGCGAATGTTCCGCGAACTCGGCTGGCGCGACGAGGCGAGACTCATCGAGGTCGAGCCGCTGTTCGCAAAGTATCTGGCAGAGACACTGCCCCTCGGCGACTGCGCCGGCCTGATCGCCGAGTACCTCGACGACGGTGGCGAGCTCAAACCCGCCGGGACCGTCGTACTGGTATGGCAGCGGGTGCCGCCCGGGGTGCGCAACCTCGCGGGCATCCAGGCGTACGCGCTGGGGATGTACGTGGTGCCCAAGATGCGTCGCCGAGGGGTCGCTCGCGAACTCATGCTTCGCTCGATTGATTGCGCGGCCGATCACGGGGCGTCGCTTGTGACGCTGCATGCGAGCGAGTTCGGAAGACCGCTGTACGAGCGTCTGGGATTCACACTGACCGACGAGATGCGCTTCTTCACCCGAAACGCCCCGCCGTCCGAGTGGAGCAGCGCTCAGGAGAGCGCGGACTAGACCGCTGGTACTCGGCGCACGCTCGTGACGCCCGCCTGCTGCGAGATCATCTCGGCGTGACCGGGGTCGACCTCGGCATCGGTCACGATGAGCATCAGCGCCGAGGCCCCCCTCTTCGCCCGGGAGACCTGCATGGAGGCGACGTTGACGCCGCTCTCGGCGAGGAGACCCGTCACGCCGGCGATGACTCCGGGACGATCCACATGCGACACGACGAGCACGGGCAGGTCGCCGGTCACCTCCACTTGAAAGGCGTCAATCTGAGTGATCACGACGTCGCCCCCGCCCAGCGAGGCGCCTCTCACGACGACGAGACCACCGGCGGCATCCTCGAGCTCGAACACCGCGGTGTTGGGGTGTGCATCTCCAAGATCGACGTGCGCGAACGAGATCGAAAGCCCGGCTTCGTCGGCGAGTTCGAAGGCATGCGGTATCCGCGGGTCGTCGGGATGCATGCCGAGAAGCCCCGCTACCAGGGCCAGGTCGGTTCCGTGGCCCGGCCCGGTCGATGCGAAAGAACCGTGCAGGAGGATGTGCGCGCGTCTTGGCGCCGCGCCGAGAATCGCCCCCGCGAGCGCACCGAGCCTGCAGGCCCCTGCGGTGTGGCTGGACGAAGGCCCAATCATCACAGGACCTACAATGTCGAAAACGCTTCTTTGGCGTGCCATTCGCTCATCCTAGCACCGTCCAAGAGCACCGGCTGTACGCTTTGCGGGTTCGAGAGTATAGTGTGCCAGCGCCTTTAGGGTGCTTTATGTTCAGGCAAGCGTCGGCTATCCGCATGGAAGGAAGAACATGTCCGAAGAGACTCAGTCAAACAACCAGCAGACGATCGTCATCGCTCTCGTGGTGATCGCGGTCCTGCTCGCCGCCATCGTCGGCGTAGTGATCTGGCAGCAGAGCAAGGCCGCTAGCTCGCTTCCCAACCCGACGTCCACGGGTGCTCCTGCAGCAACCGCTCCGTCTGGCATGGGTGCAGCTCCTGGCGCTGCTCCTGGCGCTCCGGCCGCCGCTCCCGCAGCGGCGGGTCCGTTTGACGCCAAGACCGCGACCAAGGTGCCGTCTGGCAGCACTCCCGACAAGCTGCTGAAGGCCTACGGTGAGAACATTCTCGCCAACAAGTACGCCGAGGCGTACAAGATGCTGCCGCTCGACAAGCAGCAGAGCTATGGCAGCGCGCAGGCCTACGAAGAGCAGGTCAAGGCGTACGGCATCACCAAGTTCAACATGGGCAAGCCCGTGACCGAGGGCGACAAGATGACGATCGTCTCCGAGCAGGTCACGCCGCAAATGCCGATCACCTATACGTGGACCTTCAAGAAGGTCGGCGACCAGTGGTTCGTCGTTTCGCGCACCATGGGTGGCGAGCTCAAGTAACATCAGTACGGATTCTTTCGAGAGTCAATCGCGGGGCGCCCATCGGGCGCCCCGTTTGCGTTCCGAGGTCAGTGTCGCGTGCTAGTCTTTGCGCGTGACTCTCGAGAACCTCTCAGCCTTCCTCGTTCCGGGCACGGACGAAGACGTCGAGGCGTCCTACCGGACGCTCGCCGAGCGCGCCCGCTCGACCGTTTTCGGACTCGATGACGAGGTTGCCGTGGTCGACATCGAGACGACAGGCTACGACCCGGACCGCGACCACATCATCGAAATCGCCGCCGCCGTCATGCAGGGGCCTGAAATCGTCGGGACCTTCTCGGCGCTGGTCGACCCGCTGGTGCCGATCCCCTCGGAGATATCGAAGCTGACGGGCATCACCGACGACATGCTCGCTGGTCAGACAAGCGTGGACGCGGCGGTCGTTCGGCTGGTGGAGTTCATCGGTGGGCGCGACATCGTCGCTCATAACGCCGCGTTCGACCGGTCGTTCATCGAGCGAGTCGCTGGTAGGCATGCGCTGCGAGGCGCTTGGCTCGACTCGCTGCAGGTCGTGCGCATCGCGCTGCCCCGACTCAGATCGCATCGCCTGGCCGACCTTGCCGAGGCGTTCGGCGTGAGTCCTGAGGGTCCCGCGCACCGGGCGCTGCCGGACGTCGAGGCACTCGCCGCGGTATGGCGGATTGCGCTGGTGGGCCTCTCGGACCTGCCCTCGGGTTTGCTGCATCGCTTGACGGAGCTCGACCCGGCGACGCCGTGGCCTGTCCGCTCGGTGCTCGCGCGCGTGGCAGGTGCCGAACCGCCCGGCGGCTTCTTTGACCTGAAGGATGTCCGTCGGCGCCGCGTGGCTGCTGACAAGGCCGAGGCGCTGCACGACGCCGACGAGATCGAATGCCGATGTCCGGACTCGGAGACGGTTCTCGGCGAGTTCGCGCACGACGGTATCGCCGGACGCATGTACGACGGCTACGAGGCTCGCGCCGAGCAGCTCGAGATGGCCGGGGCCGTGCTCGAGGCGTTTCGCACCAAGACCCACGCAGCCATTGAGGCCGGAACCGGCGTGGGAAAGTCGGTTGCGTATCTCGTGCCCGCCGCGCTGTACTCGCTCGAGAACCGGGTGGGAGTCGGCGTTGCGACCAAGACCAACGCTCTCATGGACCAGCTCGTGTATCACGAACTCCCCAAGCTGAACCTGGCGCTCGGCGGCGTGCTCCGTTACACCGCCCTGAAGGGCTACGACCACTACCCGTGCCTGCGCAAGCTTGAGCGCTACGCGGGCGAGCTCGAATCCGCCGATGAGGACCGCCTCGCGACGGTCGGCGCACTCTACGCCTGGACCGCACAGTCGTCGTGGGGCGACCTGGATGCGATCAACCTCCACTGGGGTCGCCGAGAAGTCCGCGCGGCCGTCTCGGCATCCCAGGCCGACTGCACGCGCAAGCGCTGCCGGTTCTACCCCAACCTGTGCTACCTGCATGGGGTGCGGCGACGGGCCGCCAGCGCCAATGTGATCGTGACCAACCACGCGCTTCTCTTCCGCGACGTGGTTGCACAGGGCGGAATCCTTCCGCCGGTCAGGCACTGGATCGTCGATGAAGCCCACTCGGCCGAGAGCGAGGCGCGCAAGCAGCTCACGGCCGGTGCGAGCCATGCGGAGCTGTCGGCGGTGCTGGGTGCGCTGCTCTCGAAAGGCCGGGGCGGACTGCTCGAGAACCTGCGACGGGCGCTGCGTGGTACCGACTCCGCAAGCGCCGTGGGAGTCATCGCGCGGCTCGAAGACCAGGTGGCACGCTGCTCCACCATCAGCGACTCGTTGTTCGACTTCGTGAAGGACCTGGCGCCGCTGGCCGGAGGATCGGACTACGACTCGGCCCAGCTTTGGCTGACCGCCGAGACGCGCGACACGGGACCGTGGGGCACCGTCGCGACCACCGGTGGCGCGCTCGCCAGGCGGCTCGAAGCGCTCATCGCCGATGGCCGCGAACTCATGACGTTGCTCGAGGAGATGGGTGGCGACTTCACCGAGGGGCGCGCCGACCTGGTCGGCCTGCTCTCGCGGCTGGCCGAGCAGTACGCTGGGCTCGTCGCCGTGCTCGACGGCGAGGACGAGGGGCTGGTCTACTCGGCCACGCTTGACCGCCGACGCGACCGCGACGCCGAGAAGCTCGTTGCCGAACGGCTCGACGTAGGTGAGGTGCTGGTCGACGACCTGTATCCGCGTGTGCACAGCGTCGTCTTCACGTCGGCGACAATAGCGACAGGGGAGTCGTTCGAGCACTTCGCGCGCGCGGTCGGCCTCGACCGGCTGGCGCCGGGATCGTGGCGGTCTCTGCGCCTCGCGTCGAGCTACGACTTCGAGCGGCAGATGGCGGCGTTCGTACCCACCGACATGTCGCTGCCCGCCGAGCGAGGCTACTTGGCCGATCTGGAGAAGCTGCTGGAGGATGTACACCTCGCGATGGGCGGCAGCGTGCTCACGCTGTTCACCAACCGCCGTGACATGGAGCATCTGCATGCGATCCTGGAGCCACGCCTGGAGCGCGCCGGCATCTCACTGCTCTGTCAGAAGCGCGGCACGTCCGCCAAGCGGTTGCGCGACGAGTTTCTGGCCGACGAGCGCCTGTCGCTCTTCGCGCTCAAGTCGTTCTGGGAGGGATTCGATGCCAAGGGCGACACGCTCCGATGCGTCGTGGTCCCCAAACTGCCATTCGGTCGCCCCACCGATCCGCACGATCAGCGGCCCCACTGGCGGGGC
>CAZIPT010000013.1:0-40338 GCA_964541375.1 uncultured Eubacteriales bacterium | reverse complement strand
CTTGGCCCGGCCGACGTCCGGCGAGACGACGACGCAATTGTCGAGGTTGAGCGACTCGAAGTAGTCGGCAAGGATCGGAAGCGCGGTCAGATGGTTCACTGGCTGGTTGAAGAAGCCCTGGATCTGCCCCTGGTGCAGATCCATCGTGATGACCCGGTTGACGCCGGCCGTGGTCAGCAGGTCGGCAACGAGCTTGGCGGTGATGGGCTCGCGCGCCGCGGACTTCTTGTCCTGTCGCGCATAGCCGTAGTGGCTGATGACCGCGGTGATGGATCGAGCCGAGGCTCGCTTGGCGGCGTCGACCATGATCAGCAGCTCCATGATCATCGCGTTGACCGAACCGCTGATCGACTGAATGATGAAGACGTCGGCGCCGCGTACGCTCTCGAGATAGCGCACGTAGATCTCGCCGTTGGCGAACTTGCGGATCTTGACGTTGCCCAGCTCGATTCCCAGGTGCCGGGCGACCCCCTCGGAAAGCTCGGGATTGCTGGTGCCGGCGAAGACCATCAGCCGCTTGGAGTCACTGCCCATCGTCAACCTGCTCCGTTTCGTTCTCGCTCGAGCGTCAGGCGTCCTCGTTCTTGCGCCGGCGACGCTCGGCCCAGCCCTCCACGTTCTTCTGCTCGGAGCGCTCAACCGCGAGGGCCCCGGCAGGCACGTCATGGCCGATCGTGCTCCCCGCCGCCGTGATCGCGCCTTCCCCGACGGTTACAGGCGCAACCAGCATGGTATCAGAGCCGACGAACGCCCCGTCCTCGATAACGGTCGGGTGTTTGGCAAATCCGTCGAAGTTGCAGGTGATCGCGCCGGCGCCCACATTCACGTTCTTGCCGATGGTCGCGTCGCCGACGTAAGACAGGTGCGGGACCTTGCTTCCCTGGCCCACCGTCGAGTTCTTGATCTCGACGCACGATCCCGCCTTCGATTCAGCCTCCATCACGGTCCCGGGGCGCAGATACGCCACGGGTCCCACGCAGACGCGGGGTCCAACCACGGCCCCCGTGACAACCGACGCGTCAATGCATGCGTCTTCCGCCACGGTCGCGTCCGTGAGCCGCGAATTCGGTCCGATCACGGCTCTGTCGCCCACGGTGGTCGTGCCCATGAGGAAACTCATCGGCAGGATTTCGACGTCTCGACCAAGGCTGACGTGGGGGCCGATCCAGACCAGATCGGGATCGACCATGGTGACGCCACCCAGAAGGTGCGCCGAGTTGATCCGGCGCTGCATGATCTTGGCGGCATCGGCGAGCTGTACGCGCGAGTTCACGCCGAGCGTCTCGAGCGGGTCGTCGGTCAGCGTCGCCGAGACGGTCAGCCCTTCGTTCACGAACACCGCAACCATGTCGGTCAGGTAGTACTCACCCTGGACGTTCTCAGTGGTGAGCCGGTCGAGATGCGCGAAGAGGACCCGCGAGTCGAAGCAGTAGGTGCCGGTGTTGACCTCGGTGATGGCGCGCTGTTCGGGAGTGCAGTCCTTCTCCTCGACTATCCGCGCCACGTTGCCGTCGCGGTCGCGCACAATGCGGCCATAGCCACAGGGATCCGGAAGATCCGCAGTCAGAAGCGTCAGGACCGCCCCCGCCGACTCACGCATCGCGACCAGACCGGAGATGGTCGAGGCCCGCAGAAGTGGGGTGTCTCCCGAGAGCACCAGAAGCGAGCCGCTGAAGTCGCCAACCGCGTCTTGCGCGCACATGACCGCATGCCCGGTGCCCAGCTGACGATCCTGCCGCACGCTCTCCACCCCGCCGAGAAGCGCCTCGACCTGCTCGGCGCGATGGCCGGTGATGGCGACCGAGCGCTCGCATCCCGCCTCTCGGGCGGCATCGACCACCCAGCGAACCATCGGCACGCCGAGAATCTCGTGAGCGACCTTGGGCTTGTCGGACTTCATGCGGGTTCCCTCGCCAGCGGCAAGGATGAGAGCGATGGCGCTCATGTTGTGGTGCTCCTTCTCGGTACCGGGCGGCACCCTCCGACACGTGCGGCGGCGTCGTGTGGCTGGGGCACCAGGATTCGAACCTGGATAGCGGGCACCAAAAGCCCGAGTCCTGCCGTTGAACGATGCCCCAATGACACGACACTGTACCGCCGAGCCGCACTGCAGTGTAGGAAGTGGCGCGAAGACGCGTCAATGGCTGGGGCGGCAACCATGCGGCCCAAGGCACCTCGGCAAGGCAGGCATCGCCGAGCTGAGCGTGCGTTAGTTGACCTGCGATGCCTCTTCGCTGGCGGCTTCGGCGAAGACCTCAATACCGCCGTCGATGGCGAACTGAGCGAGGACGGCCTGCTGGATCTCAGTCCGCGATTCGGTGTTGATCGGGTGACAGATGTCCCGGAAGTCGCCATTGGGCAACTTGCGTGATGGCATGGCCACGAACAGCCCTTTGTCGCCGTTGACCACGCGAAGGTCATGGATGACGAAGCTGTCGTCGATCACGATGCTCGCGATAGCGCAGACCTTGTTCATCGCAACCGGTCGCAAGGTGACCTTGGTGATCTGCATAGCTCCCCCTCTTTGTCGGCCGCGGCCCCCCAGCCGCAAAAGTGCACTCAGTAGTACAGTATTCGTCAGCTGTTTAGGGATTCCTACCCATTGCCCGCTGGTAGAGAACCCGTGAGGCGACGACGACATCGATCGGCTTGTCCACGTCGGCTCCGATGGACGCGTAGGACGTGTAGATCGCCGCGCATTTCGCCCCCAGCAGCTGCTCCATCTTGCGCTCGACGTCGTCGACGCGCAGCCGGCCGGTCAGGTACTTGAAGATGAACGGCAGGCCGATGACACGCGCCATCGCGATCGGGCTCTTTCGAGTATCGAACAGCCGCTGGCCGATGTCGTGGTTGCGCTTGAGCAGATCCGCCGAGAGAAGCGACATGTTGCCACCGGTAACGGGGCCACCCGCTACCTTTACGTAGGTGCGCTGAGAGCCCGGGAACTGTGCCTCCATGTCCTCGGCACGAACTAGCGGATAGCTGAACTCCGCTCCGGCCGCCAGCGACTGCACCACGAAGTCGTCGATCGCCTCTGCGGTGAGAGCGGGCAGGTCACCCGTCGCCCCCAGCACATGGCGGTCGTTCTTGAACTGCTCGGCCCCGGCGATGGCATTGTCGATGAAAGACGCGTCCGAGACGACCAGGCGGTCGACCTTGTCGGCCCACGCACCCAGGTTCTGGGCCGAGGGGACCACGACAGCGATCTCGGCGATGGTCTCTGCGGCGCGCATGGCGTCGACCACCCACTCGATCATCGGTTTGCCGGCAACGGGGACGAGGCCCTTGATCGCGACGGTGGGGTCGATGATCGCGCCCTCGCCACCGGCGAGGATCATTGCGTCGACCTTCACTCGTCCCCCTCGTCCACGTCAGTGATCACAACGCCGGTCTTCCGCGTGGCGGTGGCAACCGCCCACCAGCCCCGGTTTCGCGCCTCCTCGGCGACCAGAGTGGCCGATGCGGCGTCCTCGCAGAGCGCGAATGTCGCCGAGCCGCTGCCCGCCATCGTGGCGCCCAGTACTCCCGGCCTTGCGCCCACCCATGCTAGCGCGTCTAGGACTTCCGGTACCAGACTCGCCGACGCGCCGGTCATGTTGTTCGCCAACGCGCCCGCGAGCCGAGGGGTGTCGTGGGCCTCAAGCGCATCAACGACCAGATATGGCCCCTGACTCGGCATCGGCGCAAGGTCGAAGCGAGCGTAGGCGTCGGCGGTGGATACGGGCGCCTGCGGCTTGACGAGCACGACGTTGGCTGTTGCGGGGGGCAGCAGGGCCTCGATCAGGTCGCCTCGGCCGGTCATGAGCGCGGCACCGCCGGTCAGGAAGAAGGCGCAGTCCGCGCCCAGCCGTCTGGCGACGGCGCTACAGCGTTCGTCGTGCGCATCGATGCCGTGCAACCGCGCGAGCCCGACGATGACGGCGGCGGCATCGGAGGAACCCCCGGCCAGGCCGGCTCCGGGAGGCACCCGCTTCTCGATCTCGATGACCGCGCGTGGCGCGACTGAGAACTCCTCGGCGAATGCGAGCGCGGCCTTGAAGGCGAGGTTCTCACGCTCAGGGACCCCCACGTCAACCGAGGTACTCACGGAAAGCTCGGCGGCGGGAAGGATGCGCACCGTGTCGCCGAATTCGAGCGCCTGAAGCACGGTGACGACGTCGTGGTAGCCGTCACGGCGCAAAGGGCCCACACCCAGAAACAGGTTCACTTTCGCTGGCGCAAGCAGCGTGACCGCGCGCATTCCTGTTCATCTCCCCCTTGCACAAGAAAGCGCGGAGCACATAGTGCCCCGCGCAGATTCTCGTCGGCCCGCGTCCTTGGCTGCTAGTTCAGCCAGGGCAGCAGGTTCTCGCCGCTCTCGACGTGGGTCAGCTCGACCGTTCCGGTCAGCACGTCGACGTACTGGTAGGACGCACGTGCCGTACGCTCGCGCTTCTCCATGACCTCGACGACGAAGAGCGCGGGATGCGTCTGCATCAACACGCCCTCTCGTTCGACGATCTTGGAGCGCCCCATGTTGGCGCGAACGCGAATGCGGCTACCCGTCATACCTTCGAGGTCAGTCCGAATACGGCCGACCACCTCGACCTGACTTGCTAGATCCATGGAGACCTCCCTCTGCTTAAGGAGGAAGTATAGCTTAATATATGCACAATTACCAGCACGAATGTCACGTTTAGCTGGCAAAACCTTCCGTTCTGGGGCGTCGGCAGCGCCCGTCGTGAGACCGGAAGAGTCAGTCCGAGCCCAGGTGCTGGGGAAACGCCTGGGCGAGCGCCAGAAATCTCTCCGGTTCGAGCATTTCTGCCCGCAGAGAACCGTCGATTCCCGCGTGCAAAAGCGCCTCGTCAAGCACCGCGGGATCACATCCAAGCGAGGCGCGCAGCGAGTTGCGCACGGTCTTGCGCCGCTGCGCGAACGCGGCGTCAGCGAGGCGCGACGCGGCCGATATCAGACCGGGGTCTGTCGAGAGCGGGCGCCGCTCAAGGCGCAGGACCGCCGAGTCGACCCGTGGCGGGGGCAGGAAGCAGCTTCTCGGCACGGTGAAACGGCCCGCCGGAGCTGCGAGAAGCCGGAGCTTGACGGTATAGGAGCCGTACTGCTTGTTGCCCGGTGAGGCGGCCATGCGGTCGGCGACCTCGGCCTGCACCATGACGGTCGCCGAACTGAGCGCCGGCAGCTGCTGGAAGAAGCGCAGCACCACCGTCGCCGCAACACCGTAGGGCAGATTGGCGACCAGCGCGGAGGCGGGGCCGTAGGGAGCGTCGAGCGCCGCCGGCTCCACCGTGACCGCATCGGCACGAACGACGGCAAGGTGCGGACAACCTGCGGTCGTCTGCGAGAGCACCGGGAGGAGCTGCACGTCGCGTTCCACAGCCACCACTGCGCCCGCTGCCGAGCAGAGCGCCACCGTCAGCGTCCCGAGGCCCGGGCCCACCTCCAGCACCGTTTCGTCGCCGTTCAGTGCGGCGAGTTCGAGGATTCGGCCCACAACGTTGTCGTCGATGAGGAAGTGCTGTCCCAGCGACTTCTTGGTGGCGAGGCCGTTGCGCTTCAGGACCTCGATCGTCGCCGAGGGGGTGGCCAGCGCGGAGTGCGGCACGCTAGTCGAGGACGATGACGGTGACCGACTTGACGCCCCAGCGCTCGCATTCAGCTCCGGTGTCGAAGCACAAATCGATCCGGTCGCCCTTGATGTCGCCGCCGGTGTCGTATGCCATCGCGTAGCCGTAGCCCACGACGTAGACACGACTCCCCAGTGGGATCACGCTCGGGTCGACCGCGACCACGCCGAACACCGCAGGACGGCCCATCGCCGTGCTGGGGCCGCCACCGCCGCCCGGCTCGTGGGGAGAGTATGCGGTCGAGACCAGGCGCAGCCGCCGACCCGTCGTGACCTTGGATGAGCCACGGGTGCGCTTCGCCGGGATGATCTTGGCGCCACCGACGTTACCTGCCGAGCCGCCCGGGCCGACCGCTTCGAGCTGCGGCGCCGGCTTCATGACGATCTTCTCGGCGGTGACCTCGGCCGGGCCTTCCACGCCGTCGGTGACGATGGTCTTGGTGACCTGGATCTTGCGGCCGATCTCGCCGTTCGCGATGATCTGGCGCGTACCCCGGGGAAGCGACGAGTCCACGAAGGTCTCGGTCTTGAACGGCACAACGACTTCCTGCGTCTTGACGCGTGTGAAGCGCTGCGGCGCCGTGATGACCATCCCCGCCGCGAGCTTGGTGTCGAGCGGGGGGGTGACCTCGGCGTCCGGAGAGATGACCTCGCCGGCGGCCATGAGAGCATCGGCGACCGTAGTGCCGACGACCTTGACCCGGGTCTCCTCATCGCCGGCCCTGACCGTTACGGGAATCGCATGGCGGACCACAACGGTCATGCCGTCGCTGACTTCGGAGTCTCCGCGCGGCGTGAGTACGTCGCCATCCGACAGGCTGACGTGCGCCTGCCGCAGAACACCCGCCACGTCGTTGGCCTGAGTGTTCACACGCGAAGCCCGACCGTCTACGACGACCGTAACCTGCTTTTGGGCCCACACGAATCCGGTGACGCTGAGGAGGATGAGCGCTGCTGGGACGAAGGCTGCGATGAGTACGTTGGTCCGGAAAGATCGTGCCGAGCGAGTCGGCCGAGACCTCATTCAGACCTCTCTGATAGGCGACATTTCAACCGTTCGGCAACAAACGGGAGTGCCAATGCTAGCGCTCCAAAACGAGCTTCGCAAACCCGCAGGTCGCCACGAATAGCTTTGAGAAATGGGAGTTTCTGGGGTGAATTGACCGCGAAATCGCGGGCCGAAAGAGGCACAAGCCGGCCCCCGCGTCAAACCCGCAGGTCGCTCTTCCTAGCGCCCCGCGGAGCTCTTCGCGACAAGCTCTGCGCCTATCTGCTCGGCGCGCTCGAAGGCCTCCGGATGCTTGATCATGTCGCTCGGGGCGTCCGGCCCGACGCACTCGAACGAGGTGTCTGCCGACACGCCCAGTACGGCGAAGACGCTTCTGACCGCCACGAAGGCGCAGTTGGTTCCAAAAGGATCGCCGCCCCCGCCGACGACGAGGATCGCTCCCGGCCGCTTGCGAGCCGGAGATGGCTCGCAGAGGACGTGCGTCCGTGCCCAGTAGGGCTGGCAGCGATCGAAGAGGATCTTCAGCACGGCCGGAACGGTGGCGAAGAAGACGGGCGTCGCGACCGCGACAGCGTCGGCAGCGTCCATACGAGCGTAGACGTCGTCCATGCCGTCGCGTTGGATGCACGTGCCCGTCTTGGAACAGGCGTTGCACCCTCTGCATGGTCGGGCGCCCGTCTCGGCGGCCACGAGCTTGTCGGCGATTCCGCCTGCCGCCTCCACTCCCCGCACGAGCGCATCGAGCAGCTGTTCGCTGTTACCGTGCCTCCGGGGACTTCCCGCGATGCACAGCACGCGTGGACGGCTGTGGGCCGGTGCAGTGTCGCCCATCGCGGTCATCCTTCCCTCCCGCCGAGAATCCCACGAGCCGCGGCGTAGGCGTGCTCGGCGAAGGCCGGGAACTCCTCGCCACGCGCCTCGGCGATACGCGCGGCGGTGAACACCACCAAAGCCGGCTCGTTGGTGCGACCGCGAAACGGCTCCGGTGCCATGAACGGGCTGTCGGTTTCGCTCAGGATGCGTCCCGGGGGAACGGCTCGAGCCGCCGAACGTATCTCGTCGGCCTTCTTGAAGCTGACAGGACCGGCGAAGCTCACCAGGCAACCCATCGCCAGAAACGGCTCGAGCGGCCCCGGGCCCATCGTGTAGCAGTGGAGGATGCAGCCCGCGCTCGGGAGGCCGACCTCTCGCATGATGGCCTCGCCGTCGGCGTGCGCTTCGCGCAGGTGCACCACCGCCGGCAGGTTCATCTCGACCGCCAGCTCCAGCTGCCGGCGGAAGGCCGTACGTTGTGTTTCGCGGGGCGAGTGGTCGTAGTGGTAGTCCAGTCCGATCTCGCCGATCGCCGACGTCGCCGCATCTGACGCGAGGCGTATCAGTTCGACCTCGACCTGAGGTGTAAGGTCCTTGGCATTGTGCGGATGCACGCCGACAATGACCCTCACCTCCGGCGGTTCGAGGACGGCGGTCTGCGCACCCGCTGCCGCCAGCATGGCGCGGGCCTCCGACAGCCACTGCGGGAGCGACTCGTACGTGCGCGCCGCGTCTTCGCTGGGGTCGGCCACGGTCGCCACGAAGGTGACTCCGGCGCGCGCCGCGCGCGCCAGCGCGAGGGCCGGATCGTCGAGCATGTCCAGGTGCGCATGCGTGTCGGCAACGGGCATGCCGCCGAAGTCGGGACGGGGAACCTCGCGGCCCTTGGTATCGGCGAACAGCGGGTTGCTCGTGCCGGTTGTCTCGGCGGCGTCAGTCACAGCGGTTACTCCGCGTCATCTGCCATGCGCTGGAAGAGCGCATCGCCCTTCACCACGGGACTGCCAACAGGCAGGCGGCCCCAAGCGGACTCGGCCTGAAGATCGGTCACCTCGAAGATGTTGCCGAGCCCGAGCCGGTTCCATACCTCGACTGAGGAGCGCGGCATCACCGGCGCGGTGAAGAGCGCAGCGATGCGCACCGACTCAAGGGCGTTGTATAGGACGGCGTGTAGGCGGCCGATGGTCTCCTCGGACTTGGCGAGGTTCCACGGCGCGCTGTCCTCGATGTACCGGTTGGTCCGCTTGACCAGCTCCCAGACGCATTCAAGCGCGCCCGCGTAGTCGAGCCTCTCCATGCGCGATTCGTAACATATATATAGTTCGCGCGCGATGCTCTTGATCTCGGCGTCGTCTTCGATCTCGATAGGCGAAGCACCGGGATCCGGCACAAGCCCTTCGCAGTACTTGCCCACCATGTTGAACAGCCGGGAGCACAGGTTGCCCCAGTCGTTGGCAAGGTCACTGTTGAAGCGTTGCACCATGCCCTCGAGCGAGATGGAGCCGTCGGTACCGAACTGCACGTCGCGCAGGAAGTAATAGCGATATCCGTCGACTCCGAACTTCTCAACCAGCTCGGCGGGGGCCATCGCGTTTCCCTTGCTCTTGCTCATCTTCTCGCCTTTGGTGAGCAGGAAGCCGTGTGCAAAGACCTTCTGGGGAAGCGGTAGCCCGGCGGCCAGAAGCATCGCCGGCCAGATCACACAGTGGAAACGGATGATGTCCTTGCCGACGAAGTGAAGCTGGGCCGGCCAGCGCTTGGCGAAGCTCTCGGCGCGGTCGGGATCACCGTAGCCGATTGCAGTGATGTAGTTGATGAGCGCGTCGAACCACACGTAGACCGACTGCTGCTCGTCGAACGGCAGCGGGATACCCCATTTCACGTTGGCACGCGAGATCGACAGGTCGCGGAGGCCGCCCTTCACGAACGAAAGAACTTCGTTTCGACGGGTGTCAGGCTGGATGAACCCGGGATTCGCTTCGTAGTACGCGAGCAGTTCGTCCTGGTATGCCGAGAGTCTGAAGAAGTAGTTGTCCTCCTTCACGAACTCGACGGGACGGCTGCATGAGGGGCAGGTGCCACCCTCGTGCAGCTGGTCCTCGGCGTAGTAGGTTTCGCACGGGACGCAGTACCAGCCCTCGTAGACCCCCTTGTAGATGTCGCCGCGGTCCCAAAGCGTCTTGAGGAACGCCTGGACACCTCGCTCGTGGCGGAGTTCGGTGGTTCGCACGAAGTCATCGTTGGAAATGTCGAGCATCTCCCACGCAGAGAGGAACTTCGCGGCCATCCGGTCCGCCCACTCCTGCGGCGACACGCCGTTCGCCTCGGCAGCCTGCTCGACCTTCTGACCGTGCTCGTCGAGTCCGGTGAGAAAGAAGACATCGTCGCCGCGCATCCGGCGATACCGCGCCAGCGCGTCCGCCGCAATCGTCGTGTACGCGGTTCCCAGGTGCGGAACGGAGTTCACGTAGTAGATAGGTGTGGTGAGGAAGAAAGACTCTCGGCTCATGATGTTTCGGCACTCCGTAGGCGTGGGATATATTGGAAGAGGGGGCGGCACGGCGCCGCTTGCACGGGTTGATTCTAACCGTTCCCGCACGATTGAGGCGTCGGCGGAGCGACGAAGGGCGGCTTAGCCATGCGCGACACAGGAATCGTACGCCACGTTGATGACCTGGGCCGGATAGTGATTCCGATGGAACTCCGGCGCACGCTGGGCATCAACGTGAAGGATCCGATCGCCATCTTTGTCGAGGGCGAGCGCATCATCCTGACCAAGCACAAGGACTCGTGCGCCGTATGCGGCGACACCAAGTCCGAGATGACCGAGGTCAAGGGCCGCGCAGTCTGTTCGAGCTGCGTCGACGCCATCAAGAAGGCCTAGGCTCGGCGCGCACATCACCTACGGGCGCTTGTGCGCCAGGTCGTAGACTTCGCTCCTTGGAACGCCTAGTTGGGCGGCGACCTTCTTCACCGCTGCGCTCCTACTCTCACCGAGCGCAACGCGTGCCGCGACCGCGGCGATCACTTCGTCCGCATCCGCGTGCACCGGCTCGAGCTGCGGCGGCGGCCCCACCAGCAGAACCACCTCTCCCTTGAGCTTGTCGCGGGTGGAGATCTGCTCGGCGAGTAGCGCGACGGGCGCGCGCAGCACCTCCTCGTGCAGCTTGGTGAGCTCTCGCGCCATCGCTGCGTCGCGTCCCGGTAGCATCTCCGCGAGTGCGGCCACCGTGGCCGCCGAGCGGTGCGGCGACTCGTAGAAGATCAGGGTGGCGTCCAGGGCGGCGAGGAGTTCGATCGCTCGGCGGCGCTCCCCCACCTTGCGCGGCAGGAAACCCCCAAAGTAGAACGCGTGTGTGGGAAGCCCGCTCGCGACGAGCGCGGCCAGGATCGCGCTCGCGCCGGGGAGCACCTCCACCGCGATACCGGCGTTCAGACACGCGTCTACGAGCCTCGCTCCCGGATCCGAAACGCCCGGGGTACCGGCGTCTGACACGAGAGCGATGACCTCGCCTCCCGCCATGCGCTCGACCAACGCAGGCGCTTGACGCTCGACGGTGTGCTCGTCGCAGCGCTCCATGCGGGTCGCGATCTCATAGCGGGCGAGCAGCTTGCGGGTCACGCGGGTGTCCTCGGCGGCGATCGTGTCGGCCTCGCGCAGCGCGTCGAGCACGCGCAGCGTCACATCGCCGAGATTGCCGATCGGCGTCGCACAGACGACGAGCCTTCCGCTCACGGAGCCGGCTCCGGCGCCGGGGGCATCGGCGGGGCGGGCGGGGCGGCCGGCGGCACGGCGGGCACCTCCGGTGCGAGCGGCGGGGCGGGCGGGATCGGCGCCGGGGGCGCCGGCATCGGCGGCGACGGCTGCTCGGCGACGGCATAGCCGGCAACAGGCGGCGCAACGGGGAGAGGCGCGGCCTCGGCGACCTCCATGCCGGTGAACCGCCGGAAGAAGACGGTCCACAGCGCCGAGGAGAACGTGCCCCAGACGGCCGTGAAGGCGAACGAAATCAACATGATCGCAAAGAATGCGACGACCAGAACCCCCGCAAAGGCGGCCCACTTCCCGGCAACGCCCGCGATGATCGCGGGTACCAGCACGACCAGCGTGAGAATGACGAGCGGTATGGCGAGGGCGATACCAGCTGCTGTGTTGAGCCCGAAGCCGATGAGCCACATCAGCGACGTGTCTTTGAAACGGCCGCGGAAAGCGCGCCACGACTCACCGATCGCCGCCACCGCGCCGTGGCCTGTCAGCATGACGTAGCGCAGACCGAGTTCCTGCAGAAGGCTCAGTACTACCGAGGCGACTATCAGTAGCGGAACCCCGATGATGAGAGAGCCGCAGATGGGGGCGACAACGCCGACGCCGGGCTGCCCGCCCCTCGCCAGCGGCACCACTATAGGTACGACGATCAGCGCGATGATGATGAGGAAGAGCACGAGGACCGGCAACGCGAGCAGCAACGAGAGCCCGAAGATGCTCCAGAATCGTGCGAAGCCGGCGTTCCACGCAGCGCCCAGCTTCATGGGTCGGCCTTCTTCGATCTCGTTGACACCGAAGACGAGTCCGCCGCGGGCCGCAACGCTCAGGATCCACCAAACGATTCCGATCACGATAAGGCCCAGCGTCACCACGATGATGAGCGGGATGAGGCTTTGCAGGGTGCGGAGGAAGGACGCAGCTTCCGCCCCGGTGAACGGATTGGACCTCGAGCCGGAGTTGGAGCCTAGCGAGTTGAAGTTGTAGTTGCCGCCTCCGCTGCCACCGCCGCTCGAACCGCTGATGCCTGCGAAGAGCCCGAGTATCCAAAGTGCGCGATAGCGCCACGTGATCTTCCATGCCCGCTTGATGATCGCTCCGTAGCCCATCAAACGCTCCCTTCGGTCGTTGGCGCGGTGACGCTACGTTGAATCGTACTTCCCCTCTCGGCGACACTTGAATCCACGACGGCCGCGGTCCGGTCACGCCAGACGAGCGTCCACATCGCGGATTGCCATACGAACATGACAGCCTGAAACGCTAGGAACAAGAGGCCGGCGAATCCCGCCGCTCCGAATCCCGCGATCCGTCCCGCCGAAGCCGTGTCCCCCGATGTGGCCAGGAGCGCCGCCCCCAGGACCAGCACACTGGCGATAGCGGCGGCGGCCGCAGCGGCCACGACAAAGGCGAGCGTCGCGAGCGATGACACCAGCGCCACCACCAGAAACGCGATCGCCACCTCGGCGAGGTTCGCCTTCGAGAGACGCCACGCCGACCGAACGGACGCACGCCATGCGAGGTTCTCCAGGACGGCGAACCGCAGCGCGAGCTGCACCAGGACGCCGAGCGGTACCGCCGAAAGCGAGACAAGCGCCGAGAGTGGTGAGAGCACCATGTTGGCGACGAACGCCGCGCCGGGCTTGGGCAGCTCGCCCATGTAGAGCGGGATCGAGACCGTGACGAGTACCACGACCGCCATGACCAGCAGGTACGTCAGGCTCGGCAACGCCGCAAGCGCGAAGAGCGCGATGGCTCTCCACCAGTGCCGGAACCCGTCGCGCATCCCGACCCTGACGGACGCCGGCCGCCAACGTGCTGACTCGTCGACCTGGGTCACGATCCCGATCTGTGCCGCGACATCGAGCACGCCCAGCGCGAGCCACGCCGAGAAGACCGCCGCGGTCACGGCGACGACGGCACCCAGATGCGCACCGAGCCACAGGCCCGCCGAGATCAGGAGCTGCTGCGCAGCGGCCGGGGCACCGGTGACAGCCTGGGTACCGCCGGCGGCAATCGTCCCGGAAAGCTGAAGGAGCGCGGCCATGGGCGCAGCCAATCCACCGACCACAACCGCATAGACGACCATTTGTGCTGCAGCGATCGCACCGAGCCACCAGAGCGCGCGAGTGCGCATGGTGATCGACCATGCCTCTCGGACGATCCGCCCGTATTCCACGCAGACCCCTTCCGAGCGCCCCTAGTCGAGCTGGCGAAGCTCGTAGTCGCGGGTGCCCAGTCCCATCTCCTCGGCGTAGCGAATCGCGATGGTCCCGTCGACGCCGGTGATCTCGGCGAACTTGTCGGCACCGCTCGCCATGTCCTCGCCGAGCCCACCGGGCAGGCCGCTCGCCGCGACCACCAGGTCGTAGGCGGCCTGGTCGATGGCCACGATGTCGGTCGACGCCAGCACGCCGATGTCGGCGACCACGGGCGCATCCGAGAAGTTCCAGCAGTCGCAGTCCGGCGAAACATTGGTGACGAACGACAGGTAGACCATTTTGCCGTCTTTACCCGAGACCACGCCGGCGACGTGTTCGACGATCTTCTCCTGCAACGCCTCGGGCGTCGTCGTCCAGCACACCGCGATGGCGCCGTACGGGCAACTGGCGACGCACTCGCCACAGCCGTAGCAGGTCTCGTGGTCGACCTCCGCGATCCTAAGGTCGTTGATGACGATCGCGTTGACGGGGCACCACTTCACACAGCGGCTGCAGGCGGTGCACTTCTCGGCGGTGACGTCAGGCGAGAAGTCGGCGTGCATACGCTGCTTGGCGCTGCGACAACCGAGGCCCATGCCCACGTTCTTGATCGCGCCGCCGAAGCCGGTGGCCTCATGTCCCTTGACGTGGGTGACCGTGACGATGGCGTCGGCGTGAACTGCTGCCGAGCCGATGCGGACGCTCTCGAAGTGCTTGAACCCCTCGATGGGTACGTCGACCGCTTCCCGGCCGTCGAGACCGTCGGCGATGACCAGCGGCGCATCGACCGTCGCGAAGCTGAAACCGTTGTGGATTGCGCACGAGAGGTGGTCGACGGAGTTGGCGCGCTGACCGCGGTAGAGCGTGTTGGCGTCGGTGAGGAAGGGCTTACCGCCCTGCGCCTTGACCCGTGCCACCACCTCACGCAGGAACACCGGCTGCACGAACCCGGTATTGCCCTCCTCGCCGAAGTGGAGCTTCACGGCCACCAGGTCGTCTTGGGCGATCGCGTCGGCCAGTCCGGCCTTATCGAGCAGCGCGCCGGCGCGCTTGACCAAGGACACCTTCTTGACGCTGCGCATCGGAGCGAACCAGACGATCGACTTGTCGCTCATCAGTGCACTCCCTGGTGGGCATCGTATTCGTCAAAGGCAAGGGCCGCCGCACCCAGGATTCCGGCGTCGTTCCCAAGAACCGCGTGAAGCACCGAGACGTCACGCCGACCAGCGAGCGCCTCCTGCTGCATGACTTCGGCCGCATGCTCGACCATGTATTCGGCCGACTCCGCGATTCCGCCGCCCACCACGATGAGCTTGGGGTTGAAGATGTTCACGAAGCCGACCAGCGCCCGACCGAGCGTCTCACCGCAGTCCATGATTATCTTGCGCGCGACTTCGTCGCCGGCGCTCGCCGCCGTCAACACGCACTCGGCGGTGACCGCCTCGATGTTTCCGCCGGCTGCGGCAAGGATCTCGCGACCGGCGAACAACTCGGCGGCCTTGCGGCCCGCTGCCGCGATGGCCGGCCGGCCCACATAGGACTCGAGGTGCCCGCTGCCGCCGCACGGACACGGCACGCCTCCTTCGAGCTGGATGACGACATGGCCGATCTCGCCACCCAGACCCCGGCCGCCACGGTACGGCTCTCCGTTGAGATAGATGCCGCCGCCCACGCCGGTCCCGACCGTGATCATCAGAAAGTCGCGGGCGCCTTTGGCCGCGCCGTATCTCGACTCGCCGAGAGCGGCCATGTGTCCGTCGTTATCGATAGTGACGTCAAGCTTGGAGCGCGACATCACGAGCGAGCGCACGTCGACCCCCGCAAGTGGCAGATTGGTGCAGAACTCGACCGACTGGCGCAGGAAGTCTATCTGCGCGGGCAGGCCGATGCCGATGCCGGCGATCTCCGACTGGTGAGCGCCCGTACTGACCTCTTCAACCAGGTCGATGATGGCGTCGACCACAGCGAAAGGGCCGGTCTTGGGCGTGAGACACTTGGCATCCTTGACGACTCGCCCTTTGCGTTCGACCAGCCCCACGGCGATCCGAGTGCCGCCGACGTCGATGCCCACCGCGTAGCTACTGCGCAAGGAAGCCTCCTGATTTCCGCTTGGTGTGATGCCCCCAAGGCCCGCGCGTGGCGGGCCCGCGATTAGTCTATACCAGCCCGCCGACACTCCCAGACCACCCACCAGCGATGCGGCAGGGAGATGGTCTCGTCGCTAGAAGCCCCAGAGCGCACCGTTCTGATTGCGCACCAAGCCCAGATCGCGCATGCGCTCGAGCATAGTGCCCTCGGTCACGCCGAAGAGCCTGGAGAGGTAGCGATAGTCGTTGAACCACGTACGGGCCTGTTCGAGCACCATGTTCGTCGGCATCATCAGATCGCGAGCCACGAGGTCAGCTTCCTTGTGGTCACCCGCCGACCGCGGATACGAATCCTCCGCGTCCGCGAGCGCGAGAAGGACATGCCCGGTCATGTGCGCGAGCGCGCGCCGGCGCTCGATCTCGGGCCGTGCGTGGTTGACGACCATGACCGGCAGCCCGTCCTCATAGATGGTGGCGGCCGTGAAGAATGCGGGGAGGTTCACCGCCCTCACAGGGATACACAACGACGCGACGATCTCGGAGATGGGTACGGGCGGCTCCAAGCAGCCGACGGCGGAGAGCGCTTCCTCGGCGATCTTTCGGTAGTACTGTTCGGTCCGCAGTGCCAATCTCGGCTCCGGTCTTTATGGGGCGGCGCAGCGACCGCACTTCGCCGGCTACCTCATGTATCGTCTTACTACGATGCGGGGGACAGACTCAAGTGAACCACGAATCCGGAGTTCCTGTGACGAGTGTCACAATCGGGAATGAAGCAAGGTGCAGCGCACGTGGCAATTCGCCGATAGATGAGGGGCGACCAGACCGGAGGGAGGCGATTGTGAGCACGACTCAGGAGTACCCCCGCGCCGAGGAGGCCTTGCGGCTGCTTGCCGCGGCCGCGGGTGCCGCCCGCCTCTATCCCGCCGCCTCCGCCCTTCCGGCCGAGGCGGTCGCGAAGTTCACCTCGCGCGCCAATGACGCGGCCGACGGCCAAGGGCCGATGCGCTTCGCGGTCAACCCCGAGGGCTTCTCGATCGGGGATTCCGAGATCGCGGCGGGCGCGAGCCAGGTGTCCGCACTCGCAAAGGCGCTGCACGCTCTTCAGGTGGGCCAGTTGCTGATCGCCCCCGGGCTGACCGAGCCCGAGGCCGCCGCCTTCATCGCCGTCGCCAACGCAGAACCGGCCTCGGTCCGAGCACGGGGTGGAGCTCGGGCGTTGCTCTCGGCCTCGAACGTCGCCCACATCGCGGTGATCGAAGTGTCGCTACGCGCCTCCGAGGAGGAGGGTCTTCTCGGCGTCGACCTGGTCGCGGCGCCACTGGACGACATCGCCAGCGAGCTCGAGAAGTCGGCTGAGCGCTGGGCGAGAGCGACCGGCCCCGGCGTCGACGACGTGGCCGAGGCGATCGACCGGATGGAGGCCGCGACCCGCGAGATCGCGATGGAGCGAGCTGTCGCAGCTCTGATGCGGCTCGACGAGCCGACCCGGATGCGCGTGCTGGGCTACTCCCTCAAGGCCGACAGCAACGGTCAGCGCATGAAGGGGATGCTCGGCGTCCTGGCTCAGATGAAACCTGCTGCGCTCGCGCGGCTGCTCACACTGGTGGCCGCCCAGGCCGGTGCCGACCCGCGGCGCATAGCAAGCGCGCTCGAACTGCCGCCGGAGACCGCCCGCCTACTCGCCGAGATGCTCGCGCCGAGCGCGTCGGAGCCCGCCAACCAGCCCGCCTCGCCCGCACCGGAACCACCTCCCGCGGTCGAGCTGGCCCGGATGATGGCCGAGCCTGTCGATACCGCCGATATCGAGCGCCAGGTGGCCGTGGCCGCGCCGTCCCTCTCGGCAAGCCGGGCGCTGGCGACGGCGGTCGCGTTGTCGCGCAAGGGCGCCGGCGCCGAGACGGTCGCGACCATCGGCGACTCGCTGGCACAGGCGGCCCGTGACGGCGCGTTCCCCACCGTACGCGAAGCGCTCCGGCGGCTCGACGAGCTGTCGACGCAGGCACCTCTGCTCGATGCGATCCTGGCGGCCAAGGCCACACTCTCCGACCGCCAGGTGCTCACCGACATGTGCGCCGCCATCGACAGCGAGGGCGACGCGGCCATCGCAGGCGAGATCCTGGCGGCGGCGGGCTCGACCGGTGCCGAGGTTCTGCTGGACGCCTACGTGGGCGGGCCGGAGAAGACGCGCGACCTGCTGCGGCCGGTGCTGCGCGCGATGAGCGAGCCCGTGCTCGGCGTCGCGAGGGCCCGCCTCCGCACCGAGCAGCCCACGCAGGCGATCGCCATCGTCCGCACGCTCGGTGTCATCGGCGACCGGCGCGTGGTGCCGGCACTGGGCCAGGCGCTTGGCAACCTCAACGAGAGTGTGCGCTTCGCCGCGATCACGGCTCTCGCCGAGACGCCCGATCCGGAAGCCGCCAACGCGCTGATCCGGGCGCTCGGACACCCGGAGCCAGAGACCCAGCGGTTCGCGGTACGCGAGATCGGCCGGGTGAAAGCCGCACCGGCGATCCACCAGCTCACGCGAGCGCTGGAAGACCTCAACGTGCTTCAGCGCACGTACGAGACCAAGAAGGAAGTCGTCGGGGCCCTTGAGCGCATCGGTACTCCGGAGGCGGCACGAGCGCTGCACCGGACCGCCGACCGCTCATTCGTGTGGGGTCGAAAGAGCAGACAGCTGCGGGCACAGGCGCGCGACGCGCTTGCGCACATCGCAGCGAACAATCAAGCCGAAGGAGTTGACGCGTCGTGACGGACACCCCGTACCGCCCGGAGAACGAGGGACCGCTCGCAGGGCCGTCTGAACTGAGCGCCGAGATGAAGTTCGTCGCCGTCCAGGCTCCGTTCGCGACCCCCGAGAAGTTCGAGCGCGCCCGCGACCTTGTGCGCACACTCGCGGTTGCCGACACCAATGCCGCGCTCTACCCGATCACTCATCCACTGGTCGCGCAGTCCCTCGGCGAGCTCGTTGTAGCGGTGCGAGCCCTGGCGACCTTCGGCTTCGAAGAAGTCACCGTCAACATCTACAAGGGCACCCTCTTCGTCGAGAACCAGGTCTTTCCCGAAGAGTCGGTGACGTACCGCAAACTCATCGACGAGCTGCTCGCCAAGGGCATCTCGGCGGTGACGTTCTTCTCCTCGATGACCGCCGAGGAGGGCGCAGCGCTCATCGACCTGCTCGGCGACGCGGACATCAGCGGTATCGAAGGCTCGCGCGCATTCCTCGAGGGCCGCGATGTGCGCGGCATCATGCTGGCCGAGACCACCGTGCTCGACGGCACCGGCGACGAGGAGCGCTCCCGCGAGGTGCGCGCCCGCGCCCGCGAGAGCTACGACGCCGGCATGGGCGCGATGCGCGATATCGAGTCGCAGGCCAAGCTCGGCCGCGTCATCGAGGTCGGACGGCTCCAGCAGGTGGTCGAGTCGATGCTCGACAACCTGCTGCAGGATCCCGCGGCCGTTCTCGGCCTCACCGCGATCAAAGGCCACGACGATTACACGCTGAACCATTCGATCAACGTCTGCATCCTGGCGATCTCTCTGGGCACCGCGCTGGGCCTCGACTCCGACGAACTCCATTCGCTCGGTCTGGCGGCGCTGCTCTACGACATCGGCAAGGTGCGCGTGCCCGAAGACGTCCTCCTCAAGTGTGGCCCGTTGACCTCGGAGGAGTGGGCACTCGTGAAGCAGCATTCCGAGGAGGGCGCCGACCTCCTCAAGCGCCTGCAGATCAGCGACAAGATGCCGATGGTTGTCGCCTACGAGCATCACCAGCGCCACGACCTGATGGGCTATCCGGACTCAAGCGGTGGCGAGCAGCACCTGTTCTCCAAGATAGTCGCAGTTTGCGACGCCTACGACGCCATGACGACGAACCGCCCATTCCGCCGAGAGATCCGCCCCGACAAGGCTCTCGCGGTCCTCATGCAGGGACGCGAGAAGGCCTACGATCCGGGCGTCACCAAGCAGCTTGTGGCGATGCTCGGCATCTATCCCATGGGAGCCGTCGTGATGCTCGGCGACGGGTCCACAGCGGTGGTGTACCGCGTCAACAGCGACGACTTGCTGCACCCGCGCGTCAAGGTTCTGGCCGACAGCAGAGGGCGCTGGAACGAGCGCCCCGAGGTGGTCGATTTGCGCCTCATCGACACTTCGACCGGTGCCCCGCTCGCCTCCATCGCGGAATGCGTGCCGGCGGCAGAAGCCGGCGTCGACGACGTGTGGCAGTATCTCTAGACCGATCGTGCCGTGCCGCTACGGCGCGGGGGACAGCGGATCGCCGAAGTACCGCCAGTAGATCATCCAGAACGACATCACGCCCGAGAAGTGGGGTGTGTACCGGTACTGCGCGAACGTGCCCTCGTTGGTCGGGAACACCTTGGTGCCGTCGACCGGCTCGTAGGCGCCGGGGCGCCAGTCGAGCGCGTTCTTGTTCTGCTTCTGCGCCCCCCACCAGATCTGGTTGCCGAACCCCTGCATGCTCAGGTCGTTCTTCTTGGAATCGGGCATGCCCGCGCCCATTGCACCGGCGTACTGCTTCTCCGAAGGGTTCTTGGTGCTGAGCAGGGATTGCTCCTTTTGGAGCGTCGCGAGTATGACCTTGGGATTCACGTTGAAGTTGACCGAGGCATCCGCGATCATCTCGGCCGCCGTCTTGCGCACGCCCGCATGATCCGGTCCGACATAGCTCTTCAACGCACCAGGCTGCGTCTCGAGGAACGCCTGTATCGCAGCCGCATCCATCGAGGTGGATGCGCGGAAGTTCGTCTGTGAGATGACCGTCTCGCGCTGGAACTTGTCGGCCGGGGCTGCCCCACCGCCCACGACGGGCGGAGGCGCGCTTGCTTCGGCAACGAGCCGGGCGACCTCCGCGCCCAGCGCCGTCGCCCGCGCCTGTTGCGCGGCCATGGTGCGCTCGATCTGCTTGCGCTGTGCGTCGGCCTGGTTCTGCAGGTTAACGAGGTTGGCCTCCTTGTCGGCCAGGCTCTGCTGCAGATAGAGGTTCTCGGACTGGGTGAGGCGGTAGTCGCGCATCATTCGGGCGTCGTGGTCGCTGATGATGGCGAGATAGCGGGCTCGGGCGAAGAGGTCCTGGAGCGAACGCGTGCCGACAAGGATGTCCAACACGCCAAACTGCGGCGACCGGTAGATCTCGACGGCTCGTGACGTGAGAGCGCTACGCGCCCTGACCAGCTTGACCTCGCCGGCCGCCAGTTGGATGCCTGCCTCGGCGATATCGGCCCGCGTGCGTTCGAGTTCACGACCCAGGGCCATGTACTCGGCGACCTTGGCGTCGAGGTCGACCCGCATGGAGTCTATCTCGGCACGCACCGCCGCTTCCTGCGCCTTCTTTGCCTCGATGGCGGGGGATGTCGCCGGCGCGGCCATTGCCGATGGTGCGCACACCGCGAGCGCGCCGCAGACCCACAGCGCAATCCCGACCATCATCCATCTTCGGCGCACCAACCGACCCACACCGCCCTCCACGGTTTCGCAAGAACAGACGCCCACAGCGAGCGCGGATGTCACGCCCACTGCCGGATGTCTCTTGTGCAATCCTCACACCATCGTATGTGCCCGCCGGCTACCGCTTCGCCCTCGGCCAACGCTACCCTCACATGCAATACTCGGCATATGGCGACCGGTACCAAAGACAGTGTGACGCATGTCCCCGCCGGCAAGGACCTGCCGGCGTACGTGCTGCGTACCAGCAACCGCGCAAAGCACGTCAGACTGCGGGTCAGCGCGCACGAAGGGCTGGTCGTGGTCGTGCCCTCGTCGCTCGCGGGATTCGACCCCTCGCAAACGCTTCGCGACCGCCGAGAATGGATCGAGGCCGCGACTGCGGAGTTCGCCGAGAGACGCGCGCTGCTTTCAGCGCCACCCGACTCACTCCTGCCACGCGAGATCGAGTTCCCCGCCACCGGCGAGCTGTGGCAGGTCGTCTACCAGCCCGGCTCCGCGACACGGGCCACCGCAGCCGGGACATCGGATCGTTTGGTTGTTCGCGGCCCCGCAAGTGACGCGCCGGCAGCGCTCCGCGCCCTGCGCCGCTGGCTCCACCGGGCAGCGGCCGCCCGGCTGCTACCGATGCTCGCTTCCGAATCGGCCCGTACGGGCCTCGCCCCCTCGCGCAGCCAGATTCGCGCGCAACGCGCGAGGTGGGGCGGATGCTCGCCGAGCGGTACGATCTCCCTGAACCGGTGCTTGCTGTTCCTGGCACCCACGTTGGTGCGATCGGTCATCGTGCACGAGCTGGCTCACCTTGCGCAGCCCAACCACTCGGCGGCGTTTTGGCGCGAGCTCGAACGTTTCGACCCCGACGCCAGAGCACATCACGAGGCGATTCGACTCGCGCGCGACTCGATCCCGCCTTGGGCCGAGCCGCAATGACAGAAGGCCCCTCAGGGCCTTCTGGAACGAACGCTTGCGGCGAACCGGATCAGCCGCCGATCAGCTTGGCCTTGGCGGCCGCAAACTCCTCGTCACTCAGTATTCCCTGCGCCTTCAGGTTGGCGAGCTGCTGGAGCTGCGCTGCGAGGTCGTCGCCTGCAGGTGCGGCGACCGCCGGCTGGGGTGCAACGACATTGCCTGGTGACGGGCCAGCGCCTACAGCCACGGCGGGAGCGGGAGCGCCCTGCTCCTGCTGGTACTGCTGCTGCGCGTTGCCGTAGGCCTCGACGTTCTTCTGAGCCATCCGGCGGTTGACGGCGTTCGAAGTGGCGGTCGCCGTCCCGGCGATGACAGCGGTTCGGGCGACCCCTCTGAGTAGTCCTGGCATCGTGTACTCCTTCTACTGGTCGCCACCGGCGAGGGTAGCGAACTGCTCATCGACGATTGCAGCGGGAACGCGGTAGCTCATGGCGACTTCGGCGCCGGCGGCATACAGCGCGTTCGTCAGGCCGATGGCCCACACATGCTCGATCGCAAGCGCGATGACCGCCGAGCCCGGGGCGAGCCCCTCGGCCAGAAGCGCCGAGTCCTCGGCGTTGAAGAGGCCGCGCGTGCCGGTATCGATGAAGCCCAGAGCTGCCCGCTCGGCGTCGTCCAGGTCTTCCAGGTCCAGGCCGACGACTACGCCCTCGGCATCCGCTACGAGCACCATCGCGTCAAGGACTCGAATCGTCCCCGCAGCGGCGACGCGTTCAAGTTCCGCCAGAATGCTGCCGTCGAACTTTGGCGCCCCTGTCGCGACAACGATTACATCCACAGGCCCGTGGTCCATGAGCTGCTCCCTCCCTTTCGTCGTATGCCCCGAGTCCCGACTCGCCGCGCACCGTAGGGGCCCGAGGAGGTGGAGTTGGAGCGCTGCGTTACCAAGTGATAGTACCCTGAGCAAACAGGGGATAGTCGCGTTCGACGGAAGGAGATTCGCGCGTGGACAAGATCTCGCTTTTCAACCTGCTCGGGGTCTCCATCATCGCGTTCCTCGTGCCGTTCACGCTGGGATTCTTTCCCAGGCTGCGAGTCCCTTCGATCGTGCTCGAACTGCTCGCAGGCTACGTGTTCGGCCCGTCGGTACTTGCGTGGATCTTCCCGGGTCCCGTGGTGACCGTGATAAGTACCATCGGCGTGGCGTTCCTGCTCTTCCTCGCCGGCATGGAGATCGACCTGGGAGCCCTGAGGGGGGCCCCGCTCAAGTTGGGCTCGATCGGGTTTCTCGTCTCGTTCGCCATCGCCATCGCACTGACGTTGCCACTGGGAATGACAAACTTCGTTCTCACCCCGCTCCTGATCGCCATCGCGCTCTCGGCAACATCCGTGGGCATCATCATCCCGGTGTTGCGCGACACCGGGCAGCTCGACTCCCCCACCGGCACGTTCACCGTCGCGGGCGCCACGATGGCCGAGTTCGCGACCATCGCACTGCTCGGCGTGTTCTTCTCGGGACCGGGAACGTCCTCCGTGATTGAGGCGCTGCTGCTTGCGGTCCTCGCCGTCCTCGCGGTGCTGCTCATGCTCGGCCTGTCGCGCATCTGGAAGTGGGAGCCTGGCCGAGCGGTGACCTCGCGTCTGGATGACACTTCGTCTCAGGTGCGCGTGCGTTTCGCCGTGATGATCCTGCTCGGCTCGGCGGTGGTGGCAAGCAGTTTCGGCTTCGAGTCCATCCTTGGGACGTTCCTCGCCGGAGCGGTTCTCGCGATCATCATCCGAGGCGACAAGTTCGAGGAGCCGTTCCGTCGCAAGCTAGAGGCGCTCGGCTTCGGCTTCTTTGTCCCGGCGTTCTTCATCACCAGCGGCATGAAGCTCGACCTCTCGTCGATCAGCTCCCCGGCTGCCTTCGGGCGTGTCGGTCTTCTGTTCGTGATGCTCCTGCTGATCCGCGGCCTGCCCGCGCTCCTCTACCGCTCCCATCTCACCCGCCGAGAGACCCTTGCTGCAGCGCTGCTGCAGTCCACCAACCTGTCGTTCATCGTGGTCGCGGTCACGGTGGGACTGGAGATCGGACGCATCCGTCCCGTGACCGGGTCGGCGCTGGTACTCGCGGGGCTTCTCTCAGCGGTGATCTTCCCTGCAGCGGCTCAGATGCTGCTCGGCGGGCGCACCGTGCAGCCGACGGGGACCGATGACGAGGAACGGCTCTAGCTGCGTCATTCGGCGAACTCGGAGCGGCCTCGCCTTCGCGCCTACTTCCGCTTGACCAGATCCGCGATGAGGATGTACCTGTCGGGGGCGCTCCCGACGAACTCGAACGGATAGCACGTGGTAACCGTGAGCACCGCGTGGTCCGTGGGGACGATTACTGTCTTGTCGTCCTTGGGCACGATGCGCTTTCGCCTGATCTCGTAGGTGAACTCGCCGTAATCGGTCCGCACCACCAACTTGTCGCCGATCTTGAGGCGGCCGAGTTCCGTGAACACGGTGTCCCGGTGGCCGGACAGCACGCAGTTGTCGGCAGCGCCCGGCATCACGCTCTGCGCGAAGTGCCCGACTCCGCGCTTGAGCTCCTTGTCTCCGGTTCCCTCAACGATTGGAAATGTCTGCTCAAGCTTGGGGATGCTCAGAGTTCCGAACTTCTTGCCTCTGGCCGGGTGAGGTGGCGGTGTCGCAAGCGCGACGGTATCGACTATCGCGACCGGCTGGGTCGCAACCTGAGCGGACGGCTCCGAAACAACGGTGGCCGGCACTGAAGGGGGCACCGATTCGGCCGAGACCGAGGGTACCGACTGCCCCCTGATTGCCACGAACGCCCAGACCACGAGGCCGATTCCGAGCAGCGCGATACACGCGAAGAGCAGGCCGAGTGGAAACGGCCTGCTCTTCGCGGATCTCGATCTTCGGTTTCGCCGAGAAGAATCTGACCTACGCATGGCTCCTTCTCGCGGCTACGACCACGCCCGCGGCTCCGGCCAGCGTCAGGACGCCGCCCACGAGAAGCACGTTGTACCAGGGTGACCCGGTCTCTGGGATGTCCCCACCGTCAACGGTCTGCTCGCCGGAAGCTGCGCCGGTCACGGTGACCGTGGCCGATGCCGTATCGGAGACGGAATCGCTTTCGACATACGTACCGGTTACGGTGGCTATGTTGGTCGTGGTGCTCGAAAGCGTCGTCGACTTGGTGTACACCCAGGTCTCGCCCGGCTCCAGGGTCGAATTGCTATTGGTGTCGCCTGATGGGCTCGACACGACGCCGAGCTTGTCGTCTGTCAGGACCACGTTGACCAGCCATTCCTGCTGGTCGGTGTTCGTCACGGTGTACGTGTACGTGACCGGACCTGGCCCCGCAGTAAGGGCCGTGGGCGATGCGGTCTTGGTCACGTGAATCGCCGCCATACCCATTGCCGGCAGCGCGAGCATCGCCGCGATACACACCGCCACGATCAGTGCCACGAGTCGTGCTCGACCGAGCTTCTTCATGATTCCCCGCCCTTCGGGAGCCGCCTTCCGATGGCGAATCCGCTTAGTATCGTCGAAGCGTAGCAGACACTCTTGCCGAGCAGAAGCGCGGGCACCGATTGCCTGCCAGGCGGCTTAGGCGGTTTCCGCGATCGCGAGCGCCTCTCGGACGTACTCGGCGACCAGCCCGGTGTCGATGTCGTCGGGCGAGGCGAAGTCGATTGTCTTGAGCGTGGACGAGCCCGCGCGCAGTACACCGCGAGGGTCGGCCATCTCGACACCCCGGAGGAACCGCACGCGCACCCACCGCGATGTCGCGCCCGGCTTTCCGCAATCGACTGCGACGATCCAGTGGCGAAAGTCGCCGTTGAGCCCGTACAGCAGGATCCCGTAGGAGAAGCGCGCGCTGAAGCTGCTGCTTGCGGCCATGATCGCGTCATCGAGCGCGACTACTGCCGGCGCGAAGACCGGATCGAGTGACGCGATATACGTGTCGCGCGGTGAGTCCGCCACTGGCTACCTCCCCGAATCGGGTGCGCTGACTACGTGCCTTCGAACGCCCTCCGCATGACGGCAATGTCGATCTTCTTCATCTGCAGCTTCTGCATGCGGCTCGACCTCGGGCGTGCTGGGACTCGACTGACTGCAGAGCAGTACATTCCCCCAAACCTCGCCGAGAACCCGCTCAGTCAGCCAGAGCGCGACCGTCAGAAGGTCAACCCGCTTGATGACCGAAGACCCCCGACCTTGCCCACCGCCCCGCAGCTAGCGATACCAGTTGTTGCTGAAGTGAAGTAGTTTGGCTTCAGGACTGCCCGCTCGGCAGAGGGAGCTCACCCGCTGGCCACCGTCATACGTGGTGACGACGCGATTGCCGAAGGAGAACCTCAATGTGAGCGTCATGGGAGGCAGCAGTACGCTGGTCATCTGTGACGACAGCTCGTCCCCGCCGTAGCTGTTCCATCACGCCAGCAGGAGGAGCATGCCGAGCAAACTGCTGACCCCGAGCATGATTGCGAGCCATCGCTTGCGCGTCGTGACGAACGCCGTGACCGCCAGCAGCGATCCCCAAAGCAGAGCGTTCTTCAAGGGAGATCTCCCGGCCGTCGGCGAGGTGGGACTGCTGCCGCCGTCGACCGGTGGCACCGCGGACGACTCTTCGCCGCTGCCCGTGGTAGTGCGGCTCGGCGCAGGGCTCATCGGCGAAACCGTCACAGTGAACTTCTTCACCGCGGTGTTGCCGGACGAGTCGGCCGCCGTAACCACCACCGTCGTAGTGCCGATGGGGAAGATCGATCCCGAGACGGGGTCGGCCGACGCGCCGACGGCCCCGTCAACGGCGTCGACGGCTGTGACCTCGAAGGTCACGACACTGCCGGAGGCTTCGGTAGCCACCGCGACGATATCTGACGGCGCAGTGATGGTGGGTGCTGCTGTATCTGGCTGTGGCGCTACTGCGCAGACTCGGACTTCCGCAGCGTCAGTGACATGCATCCTACCGTCGTCACTGAAGGCGACTGACTGAGGATCGCCGAGTTCACCGCTGTCAGCCGCCTGCATGAAGCTTCCGAGGAACTCGCCCGAAGTCGAATAGCGCTCCACGCGACCCTCGAAGAAGTTGGCGCAGTAGACGGTTCCGTCGGGGCCCACGCCCAAACCATGCGGACCTCCGTCGCCCGCGCCTCGTGTACTCGGCTGCATCTCCCATTCGCCAAGATGTTGGCCATCCGGAGTGAAGTACTGAACCCGAGTGTTATTCATATCGGCTACGTAGACGGTCCCATCGCCACCAACAGCCACACCGAGGGGCAGATCGAATTCGCCAGGGCCGGTTCCCTTCGAGCCCCACTTACCCAGGTACAGGCCGTCGCGAGTGAAGTACTGCACTCGATAGTTCCCGTAGTCAGTGACGTAGATGTTGCCGTTCGGCGCGACAGAGACGTGCTCCGGACCGAAGAACTGTCCGTTTCCTTCGCCAATCGAGCCCCAGTGTCCGAGGTACTTCCCCTCGGCGGTGAAGTACTGCACGCGCCCATTGGTGCCGTCTACGACGTACACCGTTCCGTCCTGAGCCACAGCCACACCCTTGGGCTGAACGAACTCACCCGCGCCGTTGCCTTTGCTCCCCCAGGCGCCGAGCCGCTGGCCGGTCTGAGAGTACCGCTCAATCCGATGCGCCTGCGGGATACTGACGTAGACCTCTCCGCTTGGTGCAGTCGCAATGCCGTAGTAAGGGCCAGAAGATGCCGCATCCGGACCGGACGCAGCGGATGATTGGGAAAACCGCCCAAGCACGGCCAACGAAAGGAGCAGGGCCATGCCGACCGACAGGACGCGTAGCGCCTTTCGAGACCCAAGACTCATGCGATTCCTTCGTTCGGTCGGTTGAGCATTCCTATCCTCAATATTAACAATTCTGGCACCCCTGTCCCAGCTCTCCCCCAAGTGCTCGGTGCCATCACTCTGACACTGCGCCGTGATTTCGACTGCTAATGAGAGTTACCCGGTTTCACGAGTATCCGAGCGCCGTCGACGCCAGCCCTTACCTTTGTGCCTCGAAAGAACGCACAAAGGGCCGGGCCTTTCGGCCCGACCCCTTCTAGTTTCTATGGTGGCCAGAGACGGACTTGAACCGCCGACACGGGGATTTTCAGTCCCCTGCTCTACCAACTGAGCTACCTGGCCGTGCGCAACGCCTAGTGAGGATACCCGCGTGCCCTCGCGACGGTCAAGGACATCGCCGCACAGCGTCCTGCACAAACCGAGGGGGTGCGGCCCGGTCGGACGCACCCCCTCGGGGTTCACTCAAGTGCGGCGGGACTACTTTCCGTTCGACACAAAGATCAGCACCGACGAGTTCTTGGGCACGACGGCCCCATCGGGAACCTGGCCGACGACTTGGTTGATCGGCTGCCCGGTACCGGTCCACTGCACGGACACTGGCTTCAGGCCGAGGCCCTTCAGCAGCGACTCTGCCGAGGATGACGTCTTCCCGATCACGCTGACCACGGTGACGGTAGCCGTCGAGGCGCTCGAGGGCACGGGGCCGCCCGATACCACCAGTCCCACGATCGTGCCAGGCGGCACCGCCGTTCCAGCCGCCGGGTACTGCTCGGCGACCTGGCCCTTTGGCGTCGAGCTGTAGTTGGTGACGACTTGGGCGCCCAGACCCAGCGACTTCAGCGACGAGGTGGCGGATGCCTGCGTCTGCCCCGAAACGCCCGGTACGGTGATGTTCTGCGCGCCTTCGGAGACTACGATGCCCACGCTTGTCTCGGCGGGTACCTTCTGCCCCGCTTCGGGCGCCTGCGAGATCACGACGCCCTTGACCACGGTGCTGCTGAAGCCCTTGCTCACGGTACCCTTCAGGCCAGCGGCCTTGAGAGCCGATTCGGCGTCCGCCTGTGTCTTGCCCGTGACCGTCGGCACTTCAAGGAGCTTCTGTCCGCCGGATACCGCGATGGTGATACCCTGCGTCATCTTGGCCTCGGTGTTGGCCACCGGCTGCTGACCGACCACCTTGCCCACATCGGAGGCCTTGATCGACTGCGTCATCTCGACCGTCTCGACCCTGAAGCCCGCAGCGTTGATTGCCGTGGTGGCTTCGGCTTGGGTCAGCCCGACCACTGCCGGAACAATCCCTGTGCGGTTGAGATACAGGTATGCCCCCACGCCCATCGCGGCGATCAGCAGCACGCCGAGAAGGATCCAGAGCCACAGCAGTGAGCGCTTCTTGGGCATCTCGATGAGCGAAGCCGAGTTGGGGAGCTGCGCGATGACCACGCCATCCGGGACGTTGAGACTGTACTCGCGCACCAGCTGGGGCGAAAGCCCGACGGCTTGCAGGCGGGACACTGCATCAGACTCGGCGAGACCGACGACGTTGGGAAGCCCGGTTGCGATCGTCGCCGCTGCAGCGGGGCCGCTCGAAACCATAAGGACCGACTCGGCGCCGGCTGGAGCGCTTGAGCCCGGCGCGGGCAACTGCCCGATAACCTCGCCACGAGGCAGCTTCTCGCTGTAGTCGTTGAACACCTGCGACGGCAGCCCGGCCTCCTGGAGCTTGGCAAGCGCATCCCCCTGCGCCAGACCGACGACCTCGGGGACGACCACATAGGCCGCGGAGGGCATGGGGGCAGGGCCACGCGACACCATGACCACGACGCGCGACCCCGAGGGGATCGTCGGGCCGAGGCTCGAGGCGTCGGGGACGGGTCCGGGAGCCGGAGCAGCCGGCGCGGGGACGGGCTCAGGTTCAGCGGCCACAACCGTTGCTGCAGGTGGCACAGCCTCAGCCGCTGGTGGCACCGCCTCAGCCGCTGGTGGCACCGCCTCGGCCCAAGGCGCAGGCGCTTCGGGCTCGCTTGGCGGCACGTGCGCATCGGACTCTACCGGGTTCAGCGGATCGAATGGAGCACCCGGAGTAGTCTCGTCGGTCATGCGTCTAGCTCCCTTCATCGCGCAGCTTGAACGGCTGCGACTCTGCCAATGCCACTGTTCCCAACCTACCCAGCACACAACCGATGAAGAACGTCGCTCGCGCACCCCGCGATGGGGCAGAATCAACTGTGAAGCACGTTCGTTCCTGCCGGTTCGCGTCGGGTCCCGGGACCCGAGTCGCAGACGATCGGAGCCACCATGCTGGGAGCTCGGCGATACAACTGGAAGGTACTGTTTACGATGATAGCGCTTGCCGCGCTGTCTTTGGTCTTCCTCTCGGGATGCACCAAGCCGGCAGAGACCGGCAGCGGGGACAGTTCGGGCTCCAAGACCGGTTCCGTAGTCGTGACCAAAGCCGATGCCGACAAGACCGTGATGGTCGCGCCGGGGCAGACCCTCGAGGTCGTCTTGGACGCCAATCCGAGCACCGGCTACACCTGGACGATCGCCTCGGCGCCTGAGTTCCTGAAGTCAGAGGGTGAGCCGACGTTCGCCTCCGAGAGCGCGAGTGGTGTTGTAGGTGCCGGCGGCAAGCAGACGCTGACGTTCTCGGTCACGGCCGCTGGCAAGGGCGAACTCAGCCTGAACTACGTTCGCCCGTGGGAGACAACCACCGCACCGGCCGAGACCTTCAAGGTGGATGTCGAGTCCAAGTAGTTCCACCCACTCGCACCGTGGACCGATCGCTCGGTCACTCAGGCAGACCTATGCCTGAGTCGAGCTGCGTGCGACGTAGCCTGCCCAGCGCTTGTCGACCCACGTCTGAACGTCGGCGATGCTCTCGGCGGTCATGCCGCGAAATCGGCCCTGCGTGGCAATGTAGTCGGCGACCGGCTTGCGGCTGCCGCTCTTCGCGAGCGAAGCGCTGCGACCCGTGAGTCGGAAGACGCCGTCCTCGACCTCGTAGAGCACGACGATGCCCGTGTCCACAGCGAGCCTGCCCAATTCGACGCTGTCCTTGGGGTCGAAGCTCCAACCGCTGGGGCACGGGGTGTTCATGTGGATGTATCGCAGTCCGTGTATCCCGCGCGCCTTGGCCACCTTGTCGTATACGTCGGCAGGGAATGCGGCGGATGTCGAGGCTACGTACGGGATTCCGTGCGCCTCCATGATGCGCGGCAGGTCCTTGGGGTTCTCGCGCTTGCCCGACCATGTGGTCGTGGTGCGAGCGCCCGCGGGCGTCAGACCGCTTCGCTGCGTACCGGTGTTCATGTACGCCTCGTTGTCGTAGCACAGGTAGATGAAGTCGTCGTTGCGCTCGGCAGCACCGGAGAGGGCCTGGATGCCGATGTCGCCGGTGCCGCCGTCGCCGGCCATGGCCAGCACCGTCATGTCGCCGTCACAACCGGTCGCGCGTAGCCCCGCTGCGAGCCCGGCTGCCGCGGCAGCGGTCGACGGGAAGGCGACGTTGACCCACGGCACCTCTACCGACGCTGTGGGGTACATGCCGCCGAGCACGGTGAGGCAGCTCGCAGGGACGGTCATGACCATGCGGCCATCGAGCGCCTTGGTGATTGCGCGTAGGCCGATACCGATGCCACAGCCGGCGCAAGCACGATTTCCAGGCAGGACGTACTCCTCGGCGGGGAGGTCGATGATTCGAGTCATGCGTGCGCTCCTCGGATGCGAATGGCTGCCGAGAGGAGCATAGCCGCCAGGCACACGACTGTCAGCCGCAAACGCGACAGACCGGCGCAGGGGAAGGCGCCGGTCTGTCCGCTCGTCTCGCGCGCGGAACGCTCTGCCAGGCGCTACTGCACGACGATCTTGCCCGCGTTCATTCCCATAGCGCACGTGAATTCGTAGGTCCCGGGAGCGAGCGTCCCCAGATCGAGGCTCTTCTCACCGGAGGTGACGTTGATAGTCTTGTTGAGGCTCTTGAAGGTCGGATTCGATAGGCAGCCCATCGCCGGTTTGCCATCGACCCTGAAGACCACACCTGTGGGCATTCCGGCCTTTGCCACAAAGCGGTTGGGCGTATAGCTTCCATCCTTGATCGATACGCTGATGGCCTGCTTCCCATCTGCCGTGGCGACGGTTCCGTCGGCGGCTGCGGCCGACTGACCGCCGCTACAGGCCGCGCATTTCTGGGAGTTGGGGTCGGCCTTGCTGTCCTTGGCCATCGTCGCTCCCGAACCCATCGACGAGCCGCTGGCTTCTGGCAAGGTCTGTGGGCTCATTGGCGTCATCTGAGTGCTGGAACGTGAGGCCACTGCGCAGCCTGTTGCGAGGACGCCCCACACCACAACGAGCGACACGAGCGCGAGCGATTTGGTGACGGCTCTAGCAGTCGGTGTTCTCCTCATGTTGCCCCCCAGTAGGCGCGACTCCGAGGCTACATCCCCCATGTCGCTTCGGTATTGAAGACCTACCCCAATTCGTTGAAGCTATCACGAACTCTCAGGCGCGCAGTCCTCAAGTCACCCGTGTACAGTTGTCCGATGGATTCGCGAAACGCATGACCTTCGAAGGGGATGGCTGCGATGTCTCAACCCGCCTCGGTATCTCAGTCCGCCCGGCTTCGGCTGGCGCGCTACCACTGCCTGCTTGAGGAGCTCATGCACTCCGGCGAGGCCTCAAGCATCACGTCTCGTGAGATGGCCCGGCAGCTCGGCGTCACCGAGGAGAGCGTGCGAAGCGATCTGAGCCCAGTAGATATCAAGGGCCGACCGGGTTCAGGCTACGATGTCGCCGCCCTCCACTCGGCTCTCGCCGAATTCCTCGGCCTGTCGGACGTGAGCCCCTTTGTGGTTGTCGGCAGCCTTCCCATGCTACAGGCGCTCCCGATCGTCTTTCCCGCCGACGAGTTCGGGATGCGTCCCATCGCCTACTTCTCTGAACGCGAGGAAGACGTCGGCAGCTGCGTGGAAGGGCTGGAGGTTCGACCGCTGGCCGAGATAGCCGCTCTTCGCTCTGGATCGCCGAATGTCGTCGCCCTTGTGGCGTGCGCCCCGGACTATGTCGATGTGACACTGGCAGCGTTGAGCGCGGCTGGTATCGACGGGGTACTGATGCTCACGCCGCGAATCCGGCCTGTGCATCCTGAGGGCATGCAGGTGACCTACTTCCGCATCCCGTGCGCGCTGAAGTCGCTTGTCGCCAGCTCCCACTCGCTTGAGGGACCGGCCGAGACTCGGCATTCGTGTTGCGGAGAGGCCGAAGACCCTACGGCTTGAGGTTGATCCAGTCGGTCGGCCGATGCACCACGCCGGCGTGACCGTCGGCCAGTGCACGTAGCGCGGCATCGGCCAGCTGCTCGGGTGACACGTCGCGCCCGCCCAGACCGCAGACCGCTCCCCACACGACGGGAGCGCCCGGCTCTCCGTACAGCGCGGCGCGCACGTCGTTGCAGATCGGGCCCGCATAGCCGTACGAGACCGCCTTGTCGTACACGAGCACGCCCTTGCGGCCCATCAGCTTGTCGCGAAGCGCCTGCGCGGGAAATGGCCGGTACGCCCGTATGCCGAGAACGCCGGCTTTCAAGCCCTGCGCACGAAGCTGATCCACCGCCACAGTGAGCTGCATTCCGAGCGACCCGGCCGCGACGAGCACGAGTTCGGCGTCGTCGAGCTGATACTCCCAGGTCAGGCCGCCCCAGACACGACCGGTGAGCGCGCCGAGCTCGGCGTCGACAGCCGGGATGACGTCGAGCGCCTCCAGCAGCTCGGCGTGCAGCTGCTGACGTATCTCCATGTATCCGGGACGCACGATGCCACGGGCATCCGCGCGCGGCTCTGCGATCGTGACCGGACCGATGTTGCGAGGGTCGTCGGGATCCACGACCGTCAGCGGCGTGGTGTAGGGCGGCAGAAACGCATCGGCCGTCTCGGCGTCGACGAGCTCGACCGGCATGACCGTGTGCGAAAGCAGGAAGCCGTCGTAGCACACCATGACCGGCACGTGGAGCTGCTCTGCGATGCGGTATGCCTGCAGCGTGGTGTCGAGGATCTCCTGGTTGTCTCGGCAGTAGAGCTGGACCCAGCCGGCGTCGCGCACGCTCATCGAGTCCTGCTGGTCGTTGAGCACGTTCCACGGTGCGGCCATCGCGCGGTTTGCCACGCACATCACGATAGGGAGCCGCGCTCCGGCGGCCCACCAGACCTGCTCGGTCATGTAGGCGAGCCCGTTGGCGGACGTCGCGGTGAAGACGCGCGCACCCACCGTCGATGCGGTTATGCAGACTGTGAGAGCCGAGTGCTCGGACTCGACGGTGACGAACTCCGCGGGCAGCTCGCCGGACTCGACCCACGCCGAGAGCTGCTCGACGACCGGTGACTGCGGTGTGATCGGGTAGGCGGCGATGACCTGCACGCGCGCCAGCTTGGCGGCGGCGGCGGCGGCCTCGTTGCCGGTGATGACGACGGTGGTGACGTCCTCGCGGGCGCTCATCGCTCGATCCTCTCGGCGGCGATGATCTCGCAGGCGCCGTGCTCGCCCTCTGCCACCATCTCGATGGCCTTGCCGGGGCACTCGACCGCACAGATCCCGCAACCCTTGCAGTAGGCGAGGTCGACCTGCGGCGGGACGCCACGGGTGATGCATGCGTCGGGGCAGTAGACCCAGCAGAGCTGACACGTCTCGCTGCCGTTCTTCACGGCCAGACACAGCGCGGGGTCGATCACGGGATGCCTGCTGCGCCAGTCGCCCGTCGCTCCTGCTTCCCCTACCGACGGTCTGGACTGCGCGATCTGGTTCTCGGCGGTGCCGCTGGCCATGTGGCTCGCTCCTCGTAACTCACGGCGAATGCTTATCCCGATGATATCAGTCGTTGGCACCCCCGGAGTCCGGGGCACCAGACCGTCGGCTGCGCTAGACTGTGCCCGGGAGAGGGTGGGTGCGGCGGCGGGCGGAGACGGCGCGCGTGACACGTGCGCGATTGCGAGGGGGATCGGGTTGGAGCAGCCCAAGGACGGCCAGAAGCATCCATTGATCCGAGTGGCCGAGAAGGGCAAGCGCGTTGTCGCCGGCTTCTTGCTGATCATGATGTTCGTCTTGCTCGGCATCGCGGTAGTTGAGCTCTTCTGGCTCCCGCTGACCTACGCCATCCCCGGAATCGCGCACGGCGAGGTGCTTCTGACCGAATCCGAGTTGCTCGGCGCTTTCGGCCTCTTCTTGTCGGTGCTGATCGCCCTGGAGCTGGTCGAGACCGTCGAAGTCTACTTCAAGGACCACCAGGTCCACGCCGAGATCGTGCTCCTGGTCGCCATGATCGCGCTGGCGCGAAAGGTCGTCCTGCTGGACCTGACCAAGTACTCGCCGCTTTCCATAATCGGCATCGCATCGCTGTTCTTCGGGCTGGCAGCGGCCTATATGGCCATCAAGTGGGCGAAGCAGCTCGGCCCGGAGCGCAGCGGCGAGGAGTAGCCGGGCCACGCGTCGGCGGCCCGGCTACATCCAGCGGTGTCACTACGACTAGCGGTGTCGCTACGGCTTGGTCGTCCCGCCCGATGCGCCGGCGGGGGCGGCGTTTGCCTTCTCGGTCTCGACGACGTCGATCTTCCAGACGCTGCCGTCCTTCTTCATGATCAGCGTCGTGGACTGCCCGGTCGGCGCCGATACGACCACCGCGTTCACTGGCGTCTTTGCCGCCGAGGCGGTCATCGTGAGCTCCTGCGAGGGAATCGTGATGACGATCGTGTCACCGACGGACTTCGAGATGACCTCCGCCTTCTGCGCACCCGGAGGAACGGTGGCCGTCGCGAGACCGGCCGCATCCTTGGGATCGTAGAGCGCGGCGCGCATGCCCGGGATGTCGAGGTTGCCCTGGGCTTTGTAGAACTTGGCGACCGTCTCGAGCTGCGCCTTCTGGTCGGAACTCGCGCCGCCGGACGTTCCACCCGAGCACCCTGTGACGAGCAACGCCACCAACGAGAGGCAGATGACGACCAGTACCAGCGTTCTCTTGGCCAACCGATTGAGCCGTGCCTTGTCCATCAGTATCTCCTGCCGTTTGGTGGTCAGTGTGTGCACTCGTAAGCGATGCGCGCCGCTTCAACGTTCTTGGATGCGGCCTTGCCAGAGAATACGTACCCGATTGCCCGCTCAACGCTGTCCATATCGATGAGTCCCGTTGCCGCGGCAAAACTGCCGAGAATGGCGGTCGACACCATCGGCTGCCCTCCGACGATCAGATCGACCGCCTCAGCTGCACCGGTCACGTCGGCCGTGACCACCGCGTAGTCGCCATCGATCGCCAGTTCAGCAACCGGCTTCGTGGTGTTGACGATCACCATGCCGCCGGGCTTGACGCCCGACGTTGCGCCGCCCACCTGTAGCAGCGAGTCGTCGAGCACCACCACTATGTCGGGCTCGGTAACCTGATTCAGAACTCGAATCTGCTCGTGCGCGAGCCGCGTGGAAGCCGTGATAGGCGCGCCCCGCCGCTCGGCGCCGAACGAGGGCTGGGAGGTGACGCCGACAAACCCGCTACGGTACGCGGCGTCGGCGAGGATCTTGGCGCTCGTCACGGCGCCCTGCCCCCCGCGGCCGTGCCAGCGGATCTCGTAGACGGTCTTCTCGGCGATGCGCATCTGGCCCCTCATGCTCGGTCAATCTCGGGTAGATTGTACACGCGCGCGCCACGCGCGCACGCCGACCGTTGTTGATGGAGGACTCCAGCCCTTGCCGACTCTTCCACGCCGCACTATGCACTGGCGCCCGGAGCCGCCCTCACGCCGCCCGCTTTACACCGCCGCCGCGGCGCTCAGTCTGCTCACTCTCGCTGCAATCGCGAGCGTAGCCGGATGCACGCCCAAGGTCGGTCCGCGCGCCGCGACGACGCTCGAGGCGGCGGCCCCCACGGCGTCGCTGCCGCCGAGCAGCTCGCCAGCCTCCTCGGCAGCGCGGCCGACCGTGCCGTCCACCGGTGCGACCGTGCCCTCCGGCATCGCGGCAGCCCAACCCATGCCCGGTGAGATCGTGATCGGTTGGGTCGGCGACACCACGCCAGGCTCGAAGTACGGTTCGCCACCCAGAAACGGCCGGGCGCTCTTCGAGAAGGTGCGCGAGCAACTCCGGGCCCCAGACCTCATGGTCGGCAATCTCGAGGGTACCTTTGGAAGCGGCGGCAAGTCGAAAGGCGGCGGATCCAACAGCTACTCGTTCCAGGCGCCGCCCAAGAACGCAGAGGCGCTGGCGTGGGCGGGCTTCGACGTGATGAGCCTCGCGAACAACCACGCCTACGACTACCTCGAGCCGGGCCTCTCGGCCACGCGCAAAGCGCTCGCCGACAACGGCATCGGCGCAACCGGCCTTCCCGGGCAGGTCACGGTGCGAGAAGCCAACGGCGTCAAGGTCGCCTTCGTCGCCTTCTCGCCGTACCGCTGGAACGCGCCTATCTCCAACATACCTGCAGCTCAGAAGCTCGTCCGCAAGGCGAAGACGAAGGCCGACGTGGTCGTGGTTCTCATCCACGCCGGTGCCGAGGGCGCCGACAAGACGCGCACGCCGAAAGGCGCGGAGAAAGCGTACGGCGAGTTCCGCGGCGACCCCCGCGCCTTCTCACACGCGATGATCGACGCCGGTGCGAGTGCGGTGCTGGGCTCCGGACCGCACGTGGTGCGCGGAGTCGAGCGCTACAAAGGCAAGCTCATCGCGTACTCGCTGGGCAACTTCGCGGGATGGGGCAACTTCGGACAGGGCGGCAACCTGTCGCTCTCGGGACTGCTCACGGTGAAGATGGACAAGAACGGGGAGATTCTGGGTGGACGCTGGCTGTCGCTGAAGCTCGCCGATCCGGGCGTGCCGGCGGTCGACAAGAAGAACACGTCCGGCAAGCTCGTCGAAAAGCTCTCGGCAAGTGACTTCCCGGACACGTTCGAGCTAGACGCCGAGGGAAACTTCGGCCCCGGCAAGTAGAGAGGTGCATCCGTGAAGTTCGAACACATGAAGGACAAGACTCACCCGCTCAAGATCGAACTCAAGCCGGGCAGCTACAAGTGGTGTGCCTGCGGCAAGACCAAGAAGACGCCGTGGTGTGACGGCACCTGCAAGGGCGCCAAGCCCGTGAAGTTCAAGATCGCCGAGAAGAAGACGGTCAAGATCTGCAACTGCGGCCTCACCAAGAAGCCGCCCTACTGCGATGGCTCCGAGAAGAAGCTCAAGAAGAAGTAGCTTGCAGGATCGCGTATCGCAGGCCTGGGACCCCAGCATTGGGCGAGAGGGTTCCGCATAAGCCCCCGTCGGCCGACTCGATGCGCCGCCTACTGGACTGCTGTCGCTCCAGCCAATCGTTGGGCGCGGCGCTTGCTGCGGCTTGTGAGGCATCGGCCCTTGAGGGGGGCCATTGTCGAGAGGAGCCACGATGCCCGCAAGTGAAAGGGAACCCCGCAAAGCGCCACGGCTGTCCCGGCGAGACATGATCTCAGGTGGACTGGCGTTGGCCGCAGGCTATGTCGCATCCGTGACAATACCGCAACCGGCGATTGCGGCGAACGGCGATGGCATCGTCGTCGGTGGGGTTCGAGTCGGCAGCCTGAGCTCTCTGGTGCTGCGCACCACCGATGGCACGATGGGTGGTGCGTACCAAGTCTGGGCCGACCTGTGTCACGACGATGGCGGTGCTCTGTCGCCGATGAGTGGTGTCTTCGGCTACTCGACCACGGTCTCCCCGCATGGCTCTTCAGGCGTTCGGGGCTCGACTAGCAGCCCCAACCAGTACGGCGTTCACGCCACCACAGACGCCGCATACGGAACCGCTCTCAAGGCGGACTGCGCCGTCGCCAGCGGCACGGCTGTCCGTGCAATCGCTCCGATCGACGGCGTGGGCGTGGACGCGAGCGCACCCGCAGGCGCTACCGCACTCAACGTGTACGGGCGAGCGGCATTCTCGCGCTCCGGGGTGGGCTCGGTCGCAAAGAAGAAGAAGTCGGCGACGGTCACGGTGCCGAGCGGCCTCGCGACAACCGCGCTCGTCTTCGCCACCCTGCAGAACGCCGGGAGCGGCGTCTACCTCGCCAGCGCTGCGCGAATCAGCACCACGCAGTTCAGGGTGAACCTGAACAAGAAGGCACCGAACACGACTCGGTTTGCCTGGTTCGTGGTCGGTTAGCTCTCGAGGCTAGTGCTTGATGCCCAGGACCTGCATCGCCCCGCTCGCGTCGCGCATCGTGAGCTTGCGCGACGATATCTCCCAGGTGGTCGAGTTCTGGAGCGCGGCCAGGTAGGCAGCCTCCTGCGTCATCAGCTCAGGTGGCCCGGCCATCTTGGTGGACTGAAGGGGCCCGATCTTCACCGTCTTGTCAGTTGCCTCGTAGTCGCCCAGGAAGCGGTTCACGCCACCTTCGCCGCTGACCTTGCCGTCGACGCCGAACGTCACCGTCAGTGTCGAGTCCGCCGTAGGGCTGGTCACCGCTTCCTTGCCATTGTTGTAGCCGGTCACGACCCAGTCACTGCCGGGCAGTTCCGCCTTTGCCGCCTCGTTATAGGTCAGAGTCACTTTTCCCCCGGTGGAGAGGGTGAGCGTACCCGCCTCGACCTTGTACGAGTCGCAGCCCTCGAGCAACTTGAGATAAGTGCTCTCGGCCTTCATGAGGGGCTCTGGGCCGGCCATCAGCGTCCCTACGAGTGGACCGGCCTTGAACGTGCCATCGGACTTGGCCGTGTAGGGGCCGCTGTACTGGTTGACCCCCGAGAATCCACTGAGCTGGCCCGCCTTGAATGTGGCGGTGATTCCCGCAAGGCCCAGTTCACGCGAATCTGTGCTGGCTCCAACAAGGCCCCATTCCTTGCCCGTGAGATCGCCGGCGGACTTGGTCGTCCCACCGGATGAGGAGCACCCGGCCAACAAAGCGGTCGCCACGAGGAGCCCGACGAGTGCGAACGCTGAGACCCTCTTCATTGGAATCACCTTTCCAGCTCCTTCCGAGAGCACCTTGCCGGTGCCGTACACGGTGAACATGCCCTATGCCTCGCTCGCGAACACGTTCACGTCGCCCAGACCCAGTATCTCGGCGGCTGTGTCGCGCAGCTTGAACTTCTGGATCTTGCCGCTGGCGGTCATGGGGTACTCGTCGACGAAGAAGACGTACTTGGGCGCCTTGTAGCGCGCCATTCGCGCGCGAGCGAACTCCTGTACGTCGCCCTCGGTGATGTCGGCGCCGGCCTTAAGGCGGACGAACGCGCCGACGACCTCACCGTACTTGGCGTCGGGCACGCCCACAACCTGCGCGTCTTCGATGCCCGGCATGGTGTAGAGGAACTCCTCGATCTCGCGCGGGTAGATGTTCTCGCCGCCGCGGATGATCATGTCCTTCAGGCGGCTGGTGATCTTGAAGTACCCGGCCTCATCGACGGTGCCGATGTCCCCGGTGTGCAGCCAGCCGTCCGCGTCGATCGCCTGAAAGGTGGCCTCGGGCATCTTGTAGTACCCCTTCATGATATGGTAGCCGCGGGTCACGATCTCGCCGGGAACATCGGGCGGGCACTCCCTGCCGGTCTCGGGGTCGACGATCTCGCCCGCGATATGCGGCAGGACCCTGCCCACGGTGTTTACGCGCAGCTCGAGCGAGTCGTCTGCGCGGGTCTGCGTCATGCCGGGCGAACACTCGGTCTGCCCGAACACGATCGTT
>CAZIPT010000012.1:0-41440 GCA_964541375.1 uncultured Eubacteriales bacterium | reverse complement strand
CACCGCCACACCGTTTGAGCAAAAGGATACGTTAACTTCAGATTACAACCAAAAGTTCAAAGTCGTGCGCGTCGGAACGAAGGGCTCTGTGCCCGGTACGGCAACGGTGACACCCAAGAAGCCGTGAGGGGTTCTCGGCGGGTGAGCGTGGTCGTCGACGATAGGGGGAGCTGTGTATCAACCGGAACTGGAGTCCATGAGCCGGTCTGAGCTGGAGGACTTGCAGCTCGCGCGGCTCAAGCGCCTGCTGGTGAACGTGTATGAGAACGTTCCGGCCTACCGAGCCAAGTTCGACGAATCCGGCTTCGATCCAGCGTCGTTCGACTCGCTAGGTGACCTGGCCCGCGTGCCGTTCACCGTCAAGGACGATCTGCGCGCGGCGTACCCTTATGGCCTCTTCGCGGCACCCATGCGCGACATCGTGCGTGTCCATTCTTCGTCGGGAACCACGGGGCAGATCACGGTGGTGGGCTATACCCAGGGAGACATCGACCGTTGGGCCGACCTCATGGCGCGGACGTATGCGTGCGCAGGGGTGTCGTCGGACGACGTCGTTCAGGTCACCTACGGCTACGGATTGTTCACCGGAGGGCTGGGCGCGCACTACGGCTCTGAGAGGCTGGGGGCGCTCACCGTACCGGTCTCGGGTGGAAACACTCGCCGACAGGTTCAGATCCTCAAGGACTTCGGAGTCACGGTCTTGGCCTGCACGCCGAGCTACGCACTGCTGATCGCTGAGACCGCCATGGAGATGGGGATCGACGTTCGCGACCTGCCGCTTCGGGTCGGCGTGTTTGGAGCGGAGCCGTGGAGCGAGAACATGCGCAAGCAGATCGAGCACGCGATGGGGGTCACCGCCATCGACATCTACGGTCTGTCCGAGGTCATGGGACCCGGCGTGGCATCCGAGTGCGTGCACCAGAACGGTCTGCACGTCTTCGAGGATCACTTCCTGATCGAGATCCTCGATCCCGACACTCTCGAACCTGTGCCGGACGGAAGTTACGGCGAGGTGGTCTTCACGACCCTGACCAAAGAGGGCATACCGGTCGTGCGCTACAGAACCCGCGATATCTCGCGTATCGTTCCCGGCAACTGCCCGTGCGGCCGGACCTTCCGTCGCGTGGAGCGGATCACGGGTCGGACCGACGACATGCTCATCATTCGCGGCGTGAATGTGTTCCCGAGCCAGATCGAGCAGGTGCTCGCCGGGGTTGTCGGCGTCGCACCTCACTACCTGCTTGTGCTCACGAAGAAGGGGTCACTCGATCACGTGCAGGTCCAGGTGGAGGTTTCTCCGGACTTCGGTTTCGACGAGGTCCGTGAGCTCGAGAGGTTGCAGCGCGACGTCAAGGGCGCGATCGAGTCCGCGCTCGCGGTATCCATCGAGGTAAAGCTCGTGGAGCCCAAGACGATCGCCCGAAGTGAGGGCAAAGCGAAGCGCGTGGTCGACTTGCGCTCCCAGACGGAAGGTGCGTGATCTGTGATGGTCGAGCAGGTCTCAGTGTTTCTTGAGAACAGCACCGGCAGACTGGCCGAACTCACCAGGGCCCTCGGCGATGCGGGCATCGACATGCACGCACTGATGGTTGCCGACACCGAAAGCTTTGGCGTGGTGCGAATCATCTGCGACACGCCGCGTGCGGCCCGGGGGATCTTGGAGGGGATGGGCTTCAGCGTCACCCTGACCCCCGTGGTCGCCGTCGAGGTTCCCGATCGTCCAGGCGGACTCGCCGACGTCCTCGAGACGCTCGGGCGCGAGAACAAGAACGTTGAATACGCATACTGCTTCGTGAAGCCACAGGGAGCGTCTGCGGTTGACGTGCTGAAAGTCGACGACCCCGGCGCGGTCGAGACCCTGACCGCGGCGGGCTTCAGGGTGCTTCCCGCCGACGCGCTCTACTCTCTCGATCCGGAGTAGTCCGCAGCCTCCGGGGCGATGTGAGCCGCGAGCGAGGCGAGCTCCACCTCGTCCTCGCCGGCCGACAAGCACCGGGCGGTAACGCTGTCCTCGACGGCGCCGAGGGTGTCTCGGACCCCCTGGGCGAGCCGCTCGGTTACCACGAGCCCGCCCTCACGAGGCGTGTGCGGAAGGAGGACCAGGAAGCGGCCGTCTTCGAGCCGGGCCACCTCGTCCACCATCCGCACGTCGCCGCGGATGTGATTCGCTACTGCCCGCACGAGCGCACGTTGGCGGGTAGGCCGCAATCCGGCGAACAGTGAGGCGGCCTGGACGATGACGACCACCGAGAACGGCTCCCCGTAGCGCGTGAAGCGGACGCGGGCGTTCTCGAGCAGTTCAGATGCCTTGCGCTGGTTGTAGACGTGGCTCCAGTCATCGATGCTCGTCGATTCGCCATAGCGTCCGAAGAAGTACTTCACACGGCCACAGATGTCGCCGCCGACAATCCCGACGATGCCGTACGCCGAGATGGTGTAGGCAATCATGACCAGATCTGGGGTGGCCGGTCCCCCCGGCACGGCAAGGGACGGAATCTCCATGACCACGAACGCCGCTGATGCTGCGACCGCCGCCATGAGGCCGGGGTTGCGTCCGTAGTGGACCGCGACGATCAGCACAGGGAGTATCAGCAGCTGAGAGAGGAGACTGGGCCAGCCGGGCCAGCCGTTGGCGGCGACCGAGATCATGATCGAGCCGAATACGGCTACAGCACCAGCGCCCACGACCAGCCGCTCGAATCGGACGTAATTCATCGTTGCACCCGTTGTTCACCGGTCGTCGCGCACCGCGTAGTAGACTTTGTTGGCTCAAATCCACGACTGATTGGCGCTTGCAGCTGCCGCTGAATCGGCGTAGGCGTTGCTCTACCACTCTGGCAAAGCACTGAACTCCGACAGGAACGCAATGCAACTCCTTCTCACACAGACGTCGCTACATGACACCGAGCCTGCAGACGGGGTCACGCTGCGTCGCGCCACAAGGCGGATCTACCCTCACACAATACCGCGCGCTGGAAGATCCTGCAGTTCGGGATCTGTCGTCAGGACCGTGGCCGGCAACGGTTTGAGGCTGTCGGCTGCCGGCGTGGGCGTCGCCGTCGCGATTGCGCTCCTTTTCCCCGGTGGCGCGCTTGCGGCGGCCAAGTCACCGGACATGGTCGACGGGGTGCCTGCTTCGAAGCGGGGTCTCTCGGCGGCGACCCTTCCCGACGTCACCATGAAGGCCGGTGCGCTCGTCGATGGCGAAGGGAGGGTGCTCTGGTCTCGGCGCGACACTGAGCGCCGTGCAATGGCGAGCATCACCAAGGTGATGACCGCTGTGGTCGCGATGGAACACGCCGACCTCAATACGATGGTCACGATTCCCAAGGCATCGGTACAGGTGGGGGAGTCCACGGCGTTTCTCAGACCCGGCGAGAAGCTTCCGATGGACCAAGTGCTGCAAGCGCTCCTGGTGAAGTCGGGCAACGACGCCGCCGTGGCGATCGCGCGAAACGTCGCCGGTTCAGACGAGGCGTTCGTCCAAATGATGAACGACAAGGCGGCGGAGCTGGGGCTCAAGAACACGCACTTCACCAACGCCCATGGCCTCGACGAGCCGGGTCACTACACCACAGCCGAGGACCTCGCCACGCTCGGGCGCTACGCGATGACCAAGCCGCGGTTCCGCGAGATCGTGGCGATGAAGACGGTCGTGATCGGTTCGGGAGCGCGGAAGGAACGGCTTCAGAGCACCGACTTGCTCATCGGCAACTACGCAGGCGCAATCGGGATCAAGACCGGCTTCACCGATAAGGCCGGCTACTCGGTTCTCTCGGCGGCCCAGCGAGACGGGCTCACGCTCTACGCGGTCGTACTGGGGACCACTTCTGAGCTGCAGCGATTCCGAGAAGCGCGCGAGCTGCTCGACTGGGGCTTCGCGCACTACCGGCCGCAGCTGCTCGCTACCGCCGGAACCGTGGTCGCCGAGGCGCCCGTGTCAGACTATCTCGACCAGCGTGTGCCCGCAGCGATCTCGCGCGATGAGACCGTGTCGGTCCTCGACGTCAGTGGCCCGATCACGCGCACGGTCACGGTCGGCACGCTTCCGGCGCCGATCAAGCAGGGTCAGCCGGTTGGCGTCGCGACGTTCACGCAGGCAGGACAGATGATCGCACGCGTTCCGCTGGTCGCGACCAGGGACGTGAAGCGGCCCAATCCGTTCGAACGGTTGTGGATCGCATCAGTCCGTGGATGGCGTAAGGTCTTCGGGGGCCCGGCTTCGGTGGCGGCGCCCATCTGATGCGTCGCGCGACGCGGGCGCGGCCAGACGCATTCCGGAAAGAACTCGATCACTAACGTCCACCCCCTTTAGCGTGGAGGCAAGTATGTCGGATCAACTCAAGCGCACCGCTCTGTACGAGGAGCATCTCGCGCTCGGTGCGCGGATGGTGCCGTTCGCTGGTTGGGAGATGCCGGTGCAGTACGCCGGAATCATCGAGGAGCACCGGGCGGTGAGGCGCTCGGCAGGCGTCTTCGACGTCGGGCACATGGCTGAGTTCCGGGTGTTCGGGTTTGGAGCGTTCGACTTTCTGCAGGGCGTGCTGACCAACGACCTCGCGAAGATCTCTCAGCTTGGTCAAGCGCAGTACACGCTTCTGCTCGATGACGACGGGCACATCATCGATGACCTGATCGTCTACCACTCCGGTGACATCGAGTACTTGATCATCGCAAACGCGTCGAACCACGAAGTCGATTTCGCATGGCTGAGAGCGCACTGTTCGGCCGAGGTCGAACTCGTCGACGAGTCCGCGCGGACGTCGCTCATCGCGCTGCAGGGCCCAAGGGCCGTGGGAATCGTCAAGGAGCTCGCGGGAGAGGCTTGGGAGCCTCCTGGTCGCTTCACGATCGGCGAAGCGCTGCTCGACACCGTTCCGGCGCTTGTTGCCAGGACCGGCTACACAGGCGAGGACGGTGTCGAGATCCTCACCTCTGCCTCGACGGCACCGCAGCTATGGCGCGCAATCCTCTCGTTTGCCGAGGTCAGCCCTGTCGGTCTGGGAGCTCGAGATACGCTGCGCCTTGAGATGGGCTACCCGTTGTACGGCAGCGACATGGATCGCACGGTAGACCCCATCTCGGCGGGACTCGGCTGGGTCGTACCGAGGGACAAGTCGGGCTACGTAGGCGCGGATGCCGTCGCGCAGGTTCGTGAGACCGGCCCAAGCACCAAGCTCGTCGGACTCAAGATCGACGGTGCCATCCCGCGGCACGGAATGCCCGTGTTGCACGGGGACGTCGTGGTGGGTAAGGTAGCGAGCGGTAGCTTCTCCCCGACGTTGGAGACGGGAATTGCGACCGCATACGTTCCCATCGCGCTCGCCGAGGAGGGGACTGAACTGCTGGTCGAGGTTCGCAGAAGGACACTACCGGCCACCGTGGTCAAGCCGCCGTTCGTCACATCTACATCGTTGTCGGCCTAACCGGCCGCTCGTCAGCCAACGGAAGGAGCGCTTCGAAGCTATGGCACACCCCAGTGATCGTAAGTACTCGAAAGAGCACGAATGGGTCCTCGTCGAGGATGGCGTAGCCACCGTAGGTATCTCCGAGTTCGCTCAGGACCAGCTCGGCGAGGTGGTCTACGTGGACCTGCCCGCGAGCGGTGACACGCTGTCCGTGGGTGATTCCTTTGGCGAGATCGAGTCGGTCAAGTCCGTCTCGGAACTCTTCGCACCGGTCTCAGGCGAGATCGTCGAGGTCAACTCGGCTCTGGGAGACACTCCGGAAACCGTCAACGCCGAGCCTCACGGCGCCGGCTGGATGGTCAAGGTGCGCCTGGACGACATCAACGAGCTCGACGCGCTGTTGAGCGCCGAGGAGTACGACGCCTTTATCACCGAAGGCTAGCCCGTATGCGATACATACCTGTCACGTGCGAACAGCGCGAAGCCATGCTTCGCGCTGTCGGCGTCAAAGACGTCGACGCGCTCTTCGAGGTCATCCCTGAGGCTGTAAGGCTTGAGGGTCCGTTGGACCTGCCGGAGGGTCTCTCGGAAATTGAACTGTCGTCGCATCTGGCTGCGCTCGCCGACGAGAACGTCCCCGCCTCTGAGCTGGTCAGCTTCATGGGCGCCGGATGCTACGACCACTACGTGCCGAGCGTCGTCGACCACGTGATCTCGAAGCCGGAGTTCTTCACGGCGTACACGCCGTATCAGCCCGAGGTCAGCCAGGGCACGCTGCAGGCCATCTACGAGTACCAGTCGATGATGTGTGCACTCACAGGGATGGAAGTCTCTAACGCGTCCATGTACGACGGCGCGACGGCGCTCGTCGAGGCGGCCCTCATGGCTTGCCGAGTGACCCGTCGCGGCAAGGTCGCCTGTTTGCCGACGGTCCACCCCGAGTGGCAGAACACGCTTGCGACCTATGCCGACGCGGGGCAGTTCACCGTCGCTGCGCCGGCAACGATCGACACTACGGCCGGCACGGTCGAGCTTCCGGCCGCCAGCGACTCGGTCTCAAGGGGTCTCGCTGACGTACTGGCCGAGGGCGACGTGGCTGCCGTGCTGGTCCAGTCACCCAACTTCTTCGGCTCCTTCGAGGATCTCGAGCGGATCGCCAGCATGGCCCACGACTCCGGCGCCTTGCTGGTCGTCGCGTCGAACCCCATCCTTCTCGGCATCCAGGAGCCTCCCAGCACGTACGGAGCCGACATCGTGGTCGGGGAGGGTCAGCCGCTGGGCGGTGCGACATCGTACGGCGGTCCCGGGCTCGGCTTCTTCACCTGCCGACAAGAACACGTCCGCCAGATGCCGGGACGCGTCGTAGGTCGCACGACAGACGTCGACGGTGCCATGGCTTTCGTGCTCACGCTCTCCACCCGCGAGCAGCACATCCGCCGAGAGAAGGCGACCAGCAACATCTGTAGCAACCACGCCCTCAATGCGCTTGCCGCCGGCGCGTATCTCTCGGCGGTCGGCGCGGAGGGACTTGCGGGCATCGCACGCGCGTGTGTGGCTAAGGCGCACTACCTGCGCGAGCAGCTGCTGGCCACCGGCCGCTTCCGTGCTCCGTGGGACGCGCCGTTCGGCTACGAGTTCGCCCTCGAGTACCTGGGTGACGTCCGGTCGATGCAGGACGAACTGATGGCGCGCGGCTTCTTCGCTGGAGTCGACGTCTCCGACGTCGAAGCCGAGCCTCCCACTGGGGCGTTACCTGCGGCCGGTTCCAACCTCGTCCTGTTCGCGGCCACGGAGAAGACGACGCGTGAGGAGATCGACGCGTTTGCCCAGGAGGTGGCGTCACTGTGACCGAGAAGCTCGCACACACTCCGGGCGCCGCTCCTGCACGAGGCCCTCGCGCGCTGGTTTTCGACATCGGCTCTCCCGAATCGCGTTGTGTCGAAGCACCGCCCCTCGACGTGCCGATGGCGGCCGTTGACGAGCTCCTGGGCGGTCGTGCTCGTACGACGCCCCTGGTGCTGCCGCACGTCACTGAGCTCGAGATCATGCGCCACTACGCCCATCTTGCGTCCATGAACTTCGGCGTCGACTCAGGCATGTACCCGCTGGGTTCCTGCACGATGAAGTACAACCCACGCATCAACGAGGACGCGTGCCGGCTCCCCGGCTTCGCCGGGCTGCACCCGTATCAGCCTGAGGCGTCGGTCCAGGGGGCACTTGAGCTCATGGTCGGTCTGAGCGACGTGCTCGCCGAGATTTCGGGTCTCCCGGGTGTGACGCTTCAGCCCGCCGCGGGCGCCCACGGAGAGCTGACGGCGCTGATGGTCTTCCGGGCGGCGCACACGGCCCGGGGCGATGCCCGCAAGAAGGTCATCATTCCCGACACCGCGCACGGAACCAACCCCGCGAGCGTGTCCATGTGCGGCTGGGACACGGTCACCATCCCGAGCAACGATCACGGTGAGGTCGACCTCGAAGCTCTGAAGGCAGCACTCGATTCCGACACGGCGGCCTTCATGCTCACGAACCCGTCAACGATCGGCCTTTTCGATTCGCAGATCGCAGAGATCACCGAGGCAGTGCACGCCGTGGGCGCCTATGCCTACTGCGATGGTGCCAACCTCAACGCCATTCTCGGCAAGGCTCGTCCGGGCGACATGGGTTTCGACGCCATGCACATCAACCTGCACAAGACGTTCTCAACACCGCACGGCGGCGGCGGGCCCGGTTCCGGCCCTGTCTGCGTGACCGAGGAGCTTGCTGCCTTCCTGCCCGGCCCGTTGCCTGTGGACTTCGAGGACGGGTCTTTCGGCCTTGGATGGCCGGAGCACACCATCGGTCGGGTGCGCAGTTACTACGGCAACTTCGGGGTCCTGGTGCGCGCCTACGCGTACGTGTGCGCGCTGGGAGGGGAGGGGCTGACTGAGGTCGCCGAGCAGGCGGTCCTGTCGGCCAACTACCTCAAGGTGCTGCTGCAGGACGCTTTTGAAGTCCCCTACGGCCGCACCTGCATGCACGAGTTCGTGATGAGCGGTGGACGCCAGAAGCGCGAGAACGGTGTGCGCACCCTGGACATGGCCAAGCGGCTGCTCGACTACGGTTTCCACCCGCCCACCGTCTACTTCCCGATGCTGGTCGAGGAAGCGATGATGATCGAGCCGACCGAGACCGAGCCGCTTGAGGCGCTCGATGCCTTTGCCGAGGTCATGCTGACTATCGCTCGCGAGGCTGCGTCCGACCCCGAACTCGTGAAGGGCGCCCCGTACACGACGCCGGTGCGCAGGCTCGACGAGGCCGGTGCCGCGCGCAATCCCGACCTACGCTATCGCCGAGTCGAGGAGTGACCGACGCGTTGTGACCGCCCCGTGGCGACTGCTGATCGATGACGGCCCGGCCCAGGGCGCCTGGAACATGGCGCTCGACCGGGCCATCCAGCTCGCTCGCGAGGCCGGCGAGGCCCCTCCGACGCTGCGACTCTACGGTTGGGAGCGTCCGACCGTCACGCTCGGGCGGTTCCAGGAGCGGGAGTCGATAGACGAGGAGTTCTGCTCGGCCGGTGGAATCGACGTGGTCCGGCGCTTCACGGGCGGGCGAGGCGTGCTGCACGACGACGAGGTCACCTACTCCGTCGTGGCCGGCGTTTCCGATGGCCTGCCGAGAGGCACCAGCGCCTCCTATAGCGTGCTCTGTGGGGGGTTGGCAGCGGCGTATCGGCGGCTCGGAGTCGACGCGAACCTGACAGCCCGGGCCCGCGGCAGCCGCGACTCTGCTGCGTGCTATCTGCACGCGACGAAGGCCGACCTCTCGTACGGAGCCAGAAAGCTGTCCGGGTCGGCTCAGGTGTGGCTGCGAGACACCGTGCTCCAACACGGCTCATTCACGATCTCACGCGACGTTGACCGCGAATCGCGGGTATTCCTTCTCAGCGCCGAGGAGACGCAACGGCTCGCCGACGAGACCGTCACCCTCGATTCGTTGCTCGACGGACCTCCCTCAAGAAGCACGATCCGAGAGGCCGTCGTCCGGGGTTTCGCGGAGAGCCTTGGGATCGAGCTTGTCGCCGGAGATCTGACCGCATCCGAGTTCGACACGGCGACGAGGCTGCGGAAGGAATCGGCGGAGGCCGCTGCCTCCGAGCAGGCCGGTGCAGGCTCAACGTAGGGTTCAGGTTCAGGCACACGCGGTAACCGGCTTGCGCTACAATCACAGGAGATAGACCGCTAAGGAGAGTGGGCTGAGGAAATGGACGAGAACGAGACTCGCGACGATGCTCTGCTCGATCTGGAGCACAAGTCCAACGACACCCTGCGAGGGCTGTTGGACGAGCTCTACGCCGAGGAGCAGCGTGTTTCTTATCGGCGCCGCGTCCTGCACGGCAAGATCGACATTCTGCGTGCGGAGCTCGTCAGACGGCTGAAGGCCGGTCGCGAAGCGGGTGACGACGTCATCAGTGGGCGCGACGTGGACCGCCTCATCGACATTCTGGCGAACGATCTGCGTGGGGTGTCCCGGTTCGACGTGTCCATGCCTGACGAGGAAGACGCCGAACTCTAACCCACCGACCAACGCGGGTGCCCTTGACGCAAATATGAGGAGGAAGTGTGGCCAGCAGCATCAACGAACGGCTGAAGCAGTTTCTTGAGGATCTGACCACCGACCCGGTCGAAGAGCGGGTCGTGGAGTACGTCATTCGCGAAGTGCACAACGGCCGCAAGCTGATGGATGTCATCAACGACCCCTACGTTCGCAACCGGCTCAGCGAAGAGAAGCGCGAAGAGCTCTTGCAGAACTCCGAGGTCATTGATGCGCTCGAGCAAGAGATCCAGTCGGCGTTTCAGGCGCCGGATATCGGCTACTCCAGCTAAAACACCGGAAGAGGGTGAGCACGACGATGGCCGATTGCTCGGGATGCTCCAGCGTTCTGGGTCCCGACGACCGGGAGTGCCCAAACTGCGGCCAGAAGGTCGAAGGCACCACCACGTCGTTCGAGCCCGTCCCCATCGAGGGCCCGACCACTCCCAAGGTGACCGCCAGCGACGAAGGCCCTCTGCTCGTCGTCAGAAAGGGCCCGCAGCCCGGGGAGCGTTTCTTCCTGGACCGGCCGCGGCTGGTCATCGGGCGGGACCCCAAGAGCGACATCTTCCTCAACGACATGACTGTTTCTCGGGCTCACGCGATGGTTCTGTCCGATGAGCACGGAGTCAGGGTGCTTGATGCCGGCTCATTGAACGGCACGTACGTGAACGGTGTTGTGGCCGAGGAGGCCGCGCTCGCCGACGGTGACGTCCTGCAGATCGGCACGTTTCAGATGCTCTTCCTGAGCGGCGTTTAGGGATGGTGTTCGGATGACGGGACGGGACTACCTTACGATCGGCGAGGTTGTGCAGCGCCTTCAGGGCGCACATCCCGATCTATCGATATCCAAGGTCAGGTTCCTCGAGGAGGAGGGACTGGTCGCACCCGAGCGAACCGCCGGCGGTTACCGCAAGTTCTCACAGGCTGACGTCGCTCGCGTCGAGATGATTCTCCGTCTCCAGCGCGAGCACTTCCTTCCGCTCGCGGTGATTCGTGAGAAACTCGCCGACTTCGACCGCGGCCGCATTCCCCCGGAGCTTCAGCACAGTCCGGTCGGCATGACGGATCCGCTGCCATTGATGACCAAGGACGACGCACCACTCACGTTGGAGGAGGCTCCTGCGGCCCTGGGGATCCCGATCTCCTTCCTCCGCGAGCTCGCCGAGTTCGGGCTGGTCGTGACGATCCAGACCGACGAAGGGGAGGCGCTTGACCCGGGTGACGTCCAGATAGCTCATGCGGCGTGGGAGCTTCGGCGATTCGGAGTGGAACCGCGGCATCTGCGCATGTACGAGACCTTCTCGGAACGTGAAGCCGCGCTCTTCTCACAGATCCTGATGCCGGCCTTCCGCCACCGGACCGCCGAGACCAAGCAGAAGCTGGCCGAGACCCTCACCGAGCTGGGCACGCTGACCGACGAGCTGAAGAGTCGGCTCCTGCGCCGATCGCTCAAGCGCGCGTTCGAGGACCTCAGCTAGCATGGCAGCTGGCGACGACACCACGCACTCGGTGCCTGTCGACGAACCGCTCGGCCACCCGCCGCTCGACGAGATCCCATTTGCGCATGCGAGCGAGCGCGTTGCCGCCGAGATACTGGACTTCTATCGAATCCGCTGGCAGTACGAACCCACCACGTTTCCCATCGAGTGGGACGGCAAGGGGAACGTGATCTCGTCGTTCTCGCCGGACTTCTATCTAGTCGATTTCGACGTCTACATCGAACTGACCACGATGAGCCAGAAACTCGTGACCAAGAAGAACCGCAAGTTGCGTCGGCTCAAGGAACTCTATCCCGAGGTCAATGTGAAGATCTTCTACCAGAAGGACTTCCGCAGGCTGCTCGCGCGCTTCGGGGTCGGTTCGGTGGCGGTGGAACACGCTAAAGGTGGCGGAATCGTGGCTTCGGACGAGGGTTCCGGATGATGGACTGCAGACTGCCGGCATCAGCCGATCGGGTTGTACTCGACGCCGCGGCCATCCAGGCCAGGGTCGCGGAGCTGGGTGCTCAGATCACGCACGACTATCAGGGGCGGGACCTGCGTCTGGTCACGGTGCTCAAGGGAGGGCTGTTCTTCCTGTGTGATCTTGCACGATGCATCGACCTGCCGCTGACGATGGACTTCATGGCGGTGTCGCCGTACTCGGCGGGCGTGGGTGGTGTCGTCCGGGTCACGAAGGACCTGAGCGACGATATCGACGGTGCCAGTGTCCTGCTCGTCGAGGACGTCGTTGACACCGGTCTGACCGTGAACTACGTGCTGTCGCTTCTGCGTGCCCACAGTCCGGCGAGCCTTGACGTGTGCACGTTGCTCGATAAGCCCGCGCGTCGGATAGCCGAGGTCCCGATCACATACCGCGGGTTCATCATGCCCGATCGCTTTCTTGTCGGCTACGGGCTGGATCTTGGCGCCCGCTACCGGAACCTACCCTGTATCGCGACCTTGCGCGACGAGGCGGTGCTCGCGTGATCCGACGCATCTATTGGGCCGTCGGAATCCTGGTCGGCGTGTTCGTGGCCGGGACTCTGGGCTACATGCTCATCGAGGGGTGGAACCTGTTCGACTCGCTCTATATGACCACGATCACGGTGGGCACCGTGGGCTTTGGCGAGGTTCATCCGCTCTCGGCGAACGGGCGACTCTTCACGATCTTTCTCATCATCGCGGGTGTGGGCGCGTTGGGTTTTGCCTTCGGACAACTGGTGGAGTTCTTCCTTGAGGGACGGATTCAGGAGATCTTGGAGGGACGGCGTATGGGAAGGCTACTTTCGAGCCTCGAAGGCCACACGGTGGTCGCTGGTTTCGGACGAGTGGGGTCCGTCGTTGCGCGCTCGCTCGCGGACGAGGGAGCGAAGTTCGTCGTCGTCGATCTCGCCGAGGAGTCCGAGGTTGCTGCGCGCGAGTTGGACTGGCCGTTCGTCCGGGGTGACGCCACTGAGGAGGAGATTCTCGAGATCGCGGGCATCCGCAGGGCGGGAAGCATCGTGACGTGCCTCTCGGCAGATGCCGAGAACCTGTTCGTGACCGTCACGGCCCGAGCGCTGAATCCCGATCTGTTCATCGTCGCGCGATCGTCTCACGAGTCCACCGAGGCCAAACTCTTGAAGGCGGGAGCCAACCGCACCATCACCCCCAACGTCATCGGCGGGCGACGCATGGCCTCGATGGTGTTGCACCCGACCGTCTCGGACTACCTCGACATCGTCTCCAGCGGTGAGGGCGTGGAGTTCCGGCTTCAGGAGATCCAGCTGGAGCCCGACTCCTGCTTCGTCGGGAGTACGATAGCCGAGGCGCGCATCCGTGAGCTGACGGGCGCCCAAGTGGTCGCGATCGTGAAAGCGGACGGCACGGTGAACGCTAATCCCTCGGCGTCCTCGATGCTGTCGGGCGGCGAACGCCTGGTCGTCCTGGGCACCGCTGACCAAGTCGCGGTACTCGCCGAGAGGGCGTGTGCCGTCTAGAGTCGCGCTTCACTAGGCGGTTTGGATAACCTTTGAGGCCTAGTTTGGGGTACGCTGTCCGACGTCCGTGAACGCATACAAGGAGGCACCGTGGATCTCTCGGCATACATTCGTGACATTCCCGACTGGCCCAAAGAGGGCGTCGTCTTCAAGGACATCACCCCGCTGCTCGCGAGCCCCGAGGGCTTCCGCGACAGCATCGACACGCTGGCGGACGCATACGCCAGCGCCGGTGTGACCAAGGTCATGGGCGCCGAGGCCCGCGGGTTCATCTTCGGCGGGGCGCTGGCCTACAGGCTCGGCGCCGGCTTCGTTCCCGCGCGCAAGCCAGGGAAGCTTCCTTGGCGGTCCACCTCGGTGACCTACGATCTGGAGTACGGCACCGATTCGCTCGAGGTGCACGCCGATGCCATCGGCGCCGACGACGTGGTTCTCATCGTTGACGACGTGTTGGCGACAGGCGGAACCGCTGCGGCGAAGGCCGAACTGGTCACGGCAACGGGGGCCCGCGTGGCGGGGTTCGCGTTTCTCATCGAGCTCGACTTCCTGAGTGGTCGTGCCAAGCTGCCGGAGGGCGTTGGGATCGTCTCCCTCATCCACGTCGACTGATCGCCTCAGGTTGGGCGGGCGCCGTGCCGATGCTACACTTGACCCGTTCGTAAACGTCGGCGAGTCACACCTTCAGTCGTAGCCGAATCGCAGCAGGAGGTCTGAGTGCGGACATCGCCTCACACCACGGTCGCGCGTTTTCTCGTTGCGACGCTTCTCGCTGTGTCCAGCCTCTGCGGGGCTGTTACGGCCTATGCCGTCCCCACCAACGCCGCGATTGAAGCCAAGCGCGCCCAGGCCGAGGCGGCCGGGAAGAAGCTCGATCAGCTCAACACCGAGGTCGAGTTGCGCTACGAGGAGCTCGCTCAGATCGAGGAAGCTGTCGAGAAGACCCGCCAGCAGATCTCGGCGGCCGAGAACGACCTGAAGCTCGCGACCGACGACGTCAACCGCTCCGAGGCGCTACTCAACCGCCGAGCCATGAACATCTACCGTACCGGTGCCGTCGACATGGTTGCCGTGTTCGTGGGGGCGACCAACTTCCAGGACTTCGTCGCGCGCATCGACCTCATGCGTCGGGTGGGCAGAAACGACGCCTCTCTGGTCGCCTCGGTGAAAGAGGCTCGCGTGCGTGTGGCCACCGCCAAGCGCGCACTTGAATCGCGCGAAGACGAGCAGGTCGCGCTACGCGAGCAGGCGCGAAGCAAGCAGGCTCAGGTGATGGCTGCGCGGGAGTCCCAGACGAAGTACCTCTCGTCGCTGGAGTCCGAGCTCAAGAAGCTGATCGATGCCGAGAGAATCCGCCAGGAGAAGCTCGCTGCCGCCCGTGCGGCGGCTCAGGCAGCGGCGCAGAAGGCGGCGGCCGGGGCCAATCACGGCAGGCTGTTGCCCTTCGACCCCACTAAGGTCGGTGCCCCGCACCCTGAGGTCGTTGCGATCGCGAAGCGATACCTTCGGGTGCCGTACGTATGGGGCGGTACGAGTCCCTCCGGTTTCGACTGTTCCGGCTTGATGCAGTACAGCTACAACCAGATCGGCATCAGCCTTCCCCGTACGAGTCGCACCCAGTTCCATGCGGGCGCCTACATCCCGCCCAACCGGCTTGACCTTCTGGAACCCGGGGACATGGTCTTCTTTGGGGTGGGTGGCGACCCCGACCAGATACACCACGTGGGCATGTATGTGGGCGGCGGAGACTTCATCCACGCACCTTCGACCGGCGATGTTGTACGCATCACTTCGCTGACCGGGCGAATCGCCTCCAACGGTGATTACGTGGGCGCCTGCCGTCCCTGATTCGCCACTCACCGCTCAACAGTGCCGTCTGCCTCGGCCGAGCTCATCGGCGCAGGTCACGTTCTGATATCATGCGGCCTACGCCGCTCGGCGGCGACCACGGAGAGGACGCTCGTGAGCCGTACGCTGCTGTCGGGTAATGAGGCTGTTGCGCGGGGAGCTTGGGAGGCCGGTGCGGTTGTCGGGGTGGGATACCCGGGGACCCCGTCCACCGAGACCCTGCAGCAGTTCGCGAGGCTATCCGGGGTGTATGCCGAGTGGGCGCCCAATGAGAAGGTCGCGCTCGAGGTTGCGGCCGGTGTCTCGCTCGCCGGCGCACGCTCGTTGGTGGCGATGAAGCACGTGGGGCTCAACGTTGCAGCCGACCCTCTCTTCACGCTGGCGTACACGGGGGTTCGCGGCGGCCTGGTGATCCTGGTGGCCGACGATCCCGGGATGCACTCATCGCAAAACGAGCAGGATTCCCACAACTACGCGGCCTTTGCGCGCGTACCGATTCTGGATCCGTGCGACTCACAGGAGGCGCTCGACTTCACGCGCGAAGCGTTCGAGATATCGGAGCGTTTCGACGTCCCGGTCCTGGTGCGCTCGACCGTGCGGGTCAGTCACGCCAAGTCGCTCGTGCGCGAGAGTCCGCGGGCCGACAACGGCCCTGTGCCGGCATACAAGACCGAGCCGGGCAAGTGGGTCATGATGCCGGCCATGGCGAAGCTCCGCCGAGTAGACCTCGACCGTCGAATCGCCGAGCTCGAGAGATTCGCCGAGGAAAGTCCACTCAACCGAGTGGAGATGCGTGACCCGTCGATCGGCGTGGTGTGCGCTGGCGTCTGCTACGTCCACGTTCGTGAGGCGATTCCCGACGCCTCCACCTTGAAGCTCGGTATGAGCTTCCCGCTGCCCTCAGAAGTGGTCGATCGGTTCGCCGCGAGCGTGGAGAAGCTGTACGTGGTAGAGGAGGCCGACGGCTTTCTCGCTCGCTCGTTGCGCGCCTCGGGTGTTCGCGTCGAAGAGCTCGCCCTCCCGAAGGCCGGCGAGCTTACACCCGGCGCAATACGCACGGCTTTCGGCCTCCCGGAGCCCGAGATGCGTGAGGCAGACCCATCGTTGCCTCCTCGGCCACCTCTGATGTGCCCCGGATGTCCTCATCGGCCGGTCTTTCACGCCCTGCGCAAGATGCGGGCGGTGGTCACGGGTGACATCGGCTGCTACACGCTGGGCGCCCTGAAACCGCTTTCGGCCATGGACAGTTGCGTAGACATGGGCGCTTCGATCGGGATGGCGCACGGTGTCGAGCTCGCCGGAGGCACGGCCGAGAGGCCCGTAGTCGCGGTCATCGGCGACTCGACGTTCGCGCATTCAGGGGTCAGCTCTTTGATGAACACGGTCTACAACGGAGGCGGCGGAACCGTAGCGATTTTGGACAATCGGATCACCGCCATGACGGGGCACCAGGGCAACCCACTCAACGGAATCACGCTGCAAGAGCGAACCTCCCATGAGGTCGATCTTGTGGCCTTGGTCAAGGCGCTGGGAGTCAACCGGCTGCAGGTCGTGGATCCTCATGATCTTTCGGCGGTTGAGAAGGCGCTCTCGGAAGAGACGGCCTCGAGCGAACTCTCGGTCATCGTCTTTCGGGCGCCATGCGCACTGCTCGTCAAGGACAAAGGCGACCCCTACGCGGTCGACGAGGAGCTGTGCACCAAGTGCGGCGCTTGCATCAAGCTCGGGTGTCCGGCGATCGCCAAGGAAGAGCGGACCTCCAGGGCCGTCATCGATACGGCGCTCTGTGTCGGCTGCGGCCAGTGCGTGCAGGTGTGCAAGTACGACGCGATCATCCACACAGGCCCCGCGTGCGACTTCAAGGGGGCTGATCTCGCGTGAGCGCGACGACCGTCATGCTCTGCGGCGTAGGAGGCCAGGGGACCATCCTCGCGGCCGACCTGCTCGCGAAGGTGGCTGCTGCATCGGGACTTGAGGTCAAGCTCTCGGAGGTGCATGGCATGTCCCAGCGAGGCGGAAGCGTAGATACGGTCGTCCGGTTTGGGGACGAGGTGCTCTCGCCCGTCACGGATCCGGGCATGGTCGACCACCTGGTCGCTTTCGAGCTGATCGAAGCGATGCGCCGGGTCCACTATGTGAAGCCGAAGGGGCGCCTGCTCGTCAATCCGAGCTCGGTCAGTCCACTACCGGTGCTTGTCGGCGAGCTGCCGCTCCCGCGCGGCCTTGAGGCCATACTCGCCGATGAAGGCGCGATCTTCATCGACGCCGACGAACTGGCATGCGAGGCGGGCAGTCCGAAGTCCGCCAACGTCGTGCTCATGGGGGCGCTCTCCCTGGGGCTGCCGTTCGCCGAGGAGTCGTGGCGCGAAGTAATAACCGGCCGGGTACCGGCCCATACTGTCGAGTCCAACCTGCGTGCCTTCGAGCTGGGCAGGCAGGCGTGTCGGGAAGGGGAGTGCGCGCTGTGAATGTGAAGCAGTTGAGCGTGTTCATCGAGAACAAGGCCGGCCGAGTCAGCGAAGTCACCGACACACTCGGCAAGGCAGGAGTGAGCATTCGCGGCTTCTCGGTATCCGACACCGCCGACTACGGGATCATTCGCCTGGTGCTCGACGACCCCGAAAAGGGGCGCTCGGTACTGCATGAGGCCGGCTTCGCCGTGAAGGTCAGCGACGTCCTTTGCATCGACCTGCCAGATGTGCCCGGAGGGCTCGCGAGCGTTCTGAAGGTCGTCTCGGATGCGGGGGTCAATATCGAGTACGTTTACTCGCTGATCTCAACGTATGTCGTGATCAACGTCGCGGATATCGACAAGGCGACGACGCTTCTCAAGGACAAGCCGGTGGTGCTCGTCACTCAGGAGGTCATTGCGCAGGCCTAAACCGAAGAGCCTGCGTGGGGAACAGGGAGGTAAGGACGATGCGTGGAAGGATACTGCGGCTCGCAATGGGGGTGCTTGAGGCTGCGCTGGCCGCTGCCCTCGCGGTAACCCTGGTCGGGTGCTCGGCTGGTACCTCAGGTACCGGGCAGGACGGTTCTGGGAAAGCCAGTGCCGAGCCGATCAAGATCGGCGCGATCGTTTCTTTGACGGGCACCTACGCCGGCCTCGGCGACCCGGAGAAGAAGACGATCGAGATGGAAGTCAAGCGCATCAACGAGGCTGGCGGAATCAACGGTCGACCCATCGAGGTCATCTTCGAGGACGATGGGACCGACGAGGCCAAGGCGGTCGCCGCGGCCAGCAAACTCATCGAGCAGGACAAGGTCGTCGCCATCATCGGTGCCACCGGCACAGGGCAGTCGATGGCGGTACGCAACGAAATCGACCGGGCGGGGATTCCCCAGCTGTCGATGGCGGGCGGTTCGGCGATCACCGCGAAGTTGGATCCGCTCGTGTTCCAGACGCCGTGGTCCAACACGCTCGTTGTCCCCTTCACGCTCGACTACCTCAAGAAGCAGGGAATCACCAAGATCGGCGTCATCTCCGACACCGGAGGGTTCGGCAAGGACGGCGCAGCCGTTCTGGCGGCGAAGGCGCCGGCTGCCGGGGTCACCATCGTGTCCAACCAGACGTTCAACGTCGGTGATGCCGACATGACCGCACAGCTGACCAACATCAAGAAGTCGGGTGCGGAAGCGGTGGTCATGTGGACCTCCGGCAAGGAAGCCGCGATCATCGCCAAGAACGCCAAACAGCTCGGGCTCACGATTCCGCTTTACGGTAGCCACGGCAACGCCCGACAAGAGTTCATTCAGGGCGCCGGCGACGCGGCCGAGGGCTTCCGATTCGCCGCAGGCAAGATCCTCCTTCCGGAAAGCTACGGCAAGGACACTCCCGAATACAAGACGGCCACAGAGTTCGTGGACCGCTACACCAAGGCCTACGGCGCGGCCCCGAGTACCTTCGCTGGTCACGCATACGACGCGCTCTACCTGATCGTCGAGGCGGCCCGACAGGTCAAGGGTGACCTGACGGCCACGGCTCTGCGTGACCAGATCGAGAAGACGAAGGCCTTCTCGGGTATCGGTGGCTCCTTTACCTACTCGCCGACCGACCACAACGGAATGACCGCTGATGACCTGAACATGTACGAGGTCAAGAACGGCACTTGGGTTATCGCGCCCTAGTCGACAATCAGTCGTGGTCCGGGGGCGGTGTCGACCGCCCTCGGACCACCCAAGAAACGGGATGGTGAACGAAGTGGCACGCTCGACCTTTGCTCGTTCATTGACGGCCGCAGCGCTCTGCGCCGCGCTCCTGATGGCCGCTGGGTGTAGTGGCGGCGCAGGCCAGGCCTCGAGCCCGAGCTCCGCCGAGCCGTACAAGGTCGGGGCCATCCTGTCTCTGACCGGCCCGTACGCCGCTCTAGGCGCTTCAGAGAAGCAGGCACTGGAGCTTGAGGTGAAGCGAATCAACAGCGAAGGCGGAATCGCTGGTCGAAAGCTGGAGATGATCATCGAGGACGACGCTACCGACGAAGCCAAGGCGGTTGCGGCCGCGAGCAAGCTCATCGACCAAGACAAGGTCGTTGCCATTCTCGGCGCCACCGGAACGGGCCAGTCGATGGCTATCCGCAGTGAGGTTGACCGTGCTGGGATACCTCAGATATCGATGGCTGGGGGAACGGCAGTCACGGCCAAGTTCGACCCGCAAGTGTTTCAGACGCCCTGGTCGAACACGATCGTGGTTCCGTTCGTCATCGAGAAGATTGCTGCGGACGGCCACAGCAAGGTGGGCGTGCTGAGCGATAGCGGCGGCTACGGCAAAGACGGGCGGGCCGTGATACTCGACGCCGCCCCCAAGGCCAATGTCACCGTCGTGTCTGACCAGACGTTCAACCCTGGAGACACCGACTTCTCGGCCCAGCTGACCAAGATCAAGAACTCGGGTGCGGACTCCGTGTTGATTTGGACGGCCGGCAAGGAGGGGGCCACCATCGTAAAGGCGGCCAAGGACCTGGGCATCGTAGCCCCTCTGTACGGCGGTTCCGGCCAGGCGAAGCTTGAGTTCGCACAGGGAGCGGGCGCTGCAGCAGATGGATTCGTGTTCGGGACTGGAAAGAGCCTGATGCCATCGAACTGGGGCACCGGCACGCCTGAGTTCAAGGTCGTTGACGGTTTCAGCCAGCGGTACTCTGATGCCTACGGCGAGGCTCCGGACATCTTTGCGGGCCACGCGTTTGACGCTCTGGCGATCTTGCAGGATGCGTTGAGCAGGACGAAGGGCGTTACCGATCCGGCAGAGCTGACCAAGGCCGTCGAGGCGACCAAGGCGCTGACAGGCTTTGGGGGCGTCTTCACGTTCTCCGATAAGAACCACAATGGGCTGACCGCCGAGGACCTGGCGCTCTACCGTGTCACCAACGGCGCGTGGGAGCCGGTCAAGTGACCTCGTTTCCGATACTCGACGCACAGGTGGCTCGATAAGTGTCGGCTCTGCTGCAGTTCCTCATTGCGGGCCTGAAGAGCGGGTCGATCTATTCCTTGGTCGCCCTCGGGTTCACCATCGTGTACGCGGCCACCGGCGCGATCAACTTCGCGCAGGGGGAGTTCTTCATGTTGGGCGGCATGCTCGGCGTGGTGTATGTCCGCCTTGGAGTACCGCTTCCGTTGGCGATCGCCCTGTCGGTCGTCAGTACCGCCATCCTGGGCGCGCTGTTCGAGGTGCTCGCCATCAGGCCGATAGCCGACGGGGACCCACTGCGAATCATCATGGTGACCATTGGTGGATCCATCGTCATACGCCAGTTCGTTCTGCATCTGCTCGGCCCGGACGAAGTGCCGCTGTCACCGTTCACCGCCGGGCCATCGCACTTCGTGCTGGGCGCTGCGGTCGAGCGACAAACCCTGTGGATCTGGGGCATCACGCTCGTCTCGGTTCTCGCCCTGGTCCTGCTCTATCGACGGACGACATTCGGGCGGGCGATGACCGCGACCTCGCTGAACCGAGACGCGGCACGGCTCGTCGGCATCGATACTCGCACCATGGTGACCTGGTCGTTCGCGCTCGCAGCGGGGCTTGGCGCTGTGGCAGGGCTTGCCGTAGCTCCGCTGACGCAGACGGCGTTCGACGTAGGGGCGGGTATCGGCGTCAAGGGCTTTGCGGCGGCCATTCTCGGCGGACTGGGTAATCCTGTCGCGGCGGTAGGCGGCGGGCTGATCCTAGGGCTGTTGGAAAGCCTCACCGCGGGGTACGTCAACCCGCTCTACAAGGATGCGGTGGCGCTCGTGGTGCTGCTCGCCGTCCTCTTCGTGCGTCCACAAGGACTCTTCGGTGGGCCGAGAAGGGAGAAGGTGTGATGTCGAACCGATACGTTCGCATTGGGATCCCGGTGCTATCGATGGTCCTGGTGGCGGTTCTGCCTTTCCTGGTCGCCGATCGCTTTCTGCTGAAGGTCCTCACCTACGTTGGAATCAACGTCCTTGTCGTGACCGGGCTCGCACTCCTGTTCGGCTACGCGGGTCAGGTATCGCTGGGACATGCGGCATTCGTCGGCATCGGGGCCTACACGTGCGCGTTCCTGACCGTGAAGGCGCACGCACCATGGCCCGTCGCATTCGTGTCCGCGGGTGCGATCTCGGCACTCGGCGGGCTTGTGCTCGCGCTGCCGAGCCTCAGGCTGCGCGGGCACTATCTCGCGATGGCCACGCTCGGCTTCGGAGAGCTCATGTCGCTCGCGTTCGCCGAGGCGGTTCCGGTGACCGGCGGGGTCGACGGCTTCACTGGGATTCCCTTCCCGAGCGTCGGAGGTTTTGCGATCAAGACCCCTGCGGGTCTGTACTGGCTGACCTGGCTTGTCGCTGGTCTCGCGCTCTTTGCGGCTGCAAACATGGTGTCGCTCAGACCCGGTCGAGCGATGAGGGCGTTGCACGGCAGTGAACTCGGGGCAGCGGCATGCGGCGTGGACGTGGTCGGTGTGAAGGTGCGCGCCTTCGTCATCTCGGCGATGTTCGCCGGACTCGCAGGCGCCCTATACGCCTCGGTCGTCGGATTCGTTTCGCCGAGCGTCTTCACCGTCGCCGCTTCGGTGGCTTTCCTCGCGATGACCGTGGTGGGCGGGTCGGGCTCGCTAGCAGGCCCTGTCATCGCTGCGGTTCTGCTGACGCTTCTCCAGTACCTGGACGCCCTTATCCCGGGCATCTCTCGGCAGGCCGCGCAGATGGTGCAGTCGTACCAGCCCGATGTATACGGCCTCGCCATCATTCTGGTCGTCTTGTTCGCCCCGGGGGGCATCGGTGCGCTGCTTCGCGCCAGGCGCGGGGGAGGGGAGCGTGCATGAGTCTCCTCACCGTTCGCGAAGTCACCAAGAGGTTCGGCGGCCTGACCGCCGTCGACGACGTGTCGTTCGAGGTGCATTCCCGGACGATAAAGGCCCTGATCGGGCCGAACGGGGCCGGAAAGTCGACGCTCTTCAACGCGATCACCGGTTTCGAGCGTCCGGACACGGGTTCGGTTCTGTTCGACGGCGCAGAGGTAACCACCATGCGGCCGCGTGATGTCGTTCGTGCCGGAATGGCCCGCACCTTCCAGAACACGCAACTGTTCGAGGGCATGTCTGCTCACGAAAACGTCATGGTCGGCACTCAGGCGCACCAGCGTCAGGGCTTCGTCGCCTCGGCGTTCCGGCTGCCGACCGCTCTCGCCGAGGAGCGCACGGCCTCCGAGGACGGGGCGCGGCTTCTGCGCATGATCGGCATCGACGAGTGGTCCGAGACCCGCGCCGGCGACCTGCCCGCCGGAATCCGCCGACTTGTCGAGATCGCTCGAGCACTCGCGACCAGCCCGAAGCTGCTGTTGCTCGACGAGCCGGCGGCGGGGCTGAACAACACCGAGACTCACGAGCTCATCGAGGCGCTCTACCGCGTGCGCGACTCCGGGATCACCGTACTGATCGTTGAACACGACATGGGCTTGGTGATGGAGGTGTCCGACGAGATCGTCGTCCTTGACCGTGGCCGCAAGATCGCCGAGGGCCCGCCGCGGCTCATTCAAAAGGACCCGGCGGTCATCGCGGCCTACCTGGGCGAGGAGGCCGTTGATGACGACTGACGAGCGGCTGCTCGAGGTGGCGGGACTCGAGGCCGGCTACGGTAGAACCAGCGTGCTCCGGGAAGTCGACCTGACGGTGGGCCAGGGCGAGATCGTTTCGCTCATCGGCGCGAATGGCGCCGGCAAGTCCACGCTGCTCAAGGCCGTGGTAGGTCTCGTGGCGCCAACTGCGGGCGTCGTTCGGTTCGGTGGGCGCGAGGTGACCGGGCGCCGCCCCGAGCGACTGGTCGCCGAGGGAATCGCGCTCGTGCCGGAGGGGCGCCTGCTGTTTGGCCCGCTGTCTGTTGCCGACAACTTAGCGTTGGGCGCCTACGCGACCCCGGGCGCTTCTCGGAAGGCGACCATTGCCGAGCGCATCGCGAAGGTACACGAGCTGTTCCCGGTGCTCAAAGAGCGCTCCGATCAGTCAGCCGAGACGCTCTCGGGTGGCGAGCAGCAGATGCTCGCCGTGGGGCGGGCACTCATGTCCGGCCCGAAGTTGCTGCTGCTCGACGAGCCTTCGCTCGGACTTGCTCCCCGGGTGATCGCCGAGATCTTCTCGGCGCTCGAGAGCCTTCGGGCGCAAGGGGTGACGATGCTGCTGGTGGAGCAGGACGCCAAACTCGCTTTGAAGCACTCGGACCGCGGTTACGTCATGCGGACGGGGCGCATCGTGCTTTCGGGAAGCGCTTCGCAGCTGATAGAGGACGAGTCGGTGCGCACGATCTACCTGGGTACATGGAAGACGGAGGACGACGCCACATGATCTGGAACGCGGAGTACGAATGCATGGAGCGCGAGGAGCTGGCCAGGCTCCAGTTGCGGCGTCTGCAAACCACGGTGGCGTGGGTGTACGAACGCGTACCTCACTATCGTCGACAGCTCGACGAGTCGGGTGTGCGCCCCAAGGACATCAAGTCGCTCGATGACGTGCGGCGGTTGCCGTTCACCGACAAGGGTGCACTCAGGGACACCTATCCGTTTGGCATGTTCGCCGTTCCGCTCGATGAGGTCGTGCGGCTGCATTCGTCGTCGGGGACGACCGGCAAGCCGATCGTCGTGGGCTACACGAGGGGCGACATCAACACCTGGACTGAGCTGACCGCACGTATCGCCGCTTCAGCCGGGGTGCACAGGGGTGATCTTGTGGACATGGCGTTCCTCTACGGGATGTTCACGGGCGGCTGGGGCATGCACTATGGCCTCGAGCGACTAGGGGCGACCATCATTCCCGCTGGTAGCGGCAACACAGAGCGCCACATCATGATGATGCGGGACTTTGGAACGACGGTGCTGGTTTCGACGCCCTCCTACGCCCTCTACCTCGCCGAGGTCGGCGAGACGATGGGGGTCGACTTCAGCTCGCTTGGGCTGCGGCTCGGCCTCTTTGGCGGCGAGCCTTGCACCGACGCGGCCAAGCGAGAGCTGGAACAACGGCTCGGGATCCGCGCCGCCGACAACTACGGGTTGTCGGAGGTCATGGGTCCCGGCGTCAGCGGCGAGTGCGAGTGCGGATGCGGACTCCACATCGCCGAGGATCACGTGCTCTGGGAGCTGGTCGATCCGGACTCAGGTGAGCCCGTGCCGCCCGGTGAGCAGGGAGAACTCGTCTTCACGTCGCTCACGAAGGAGGCGTTTCCCGTCTTGCGCTACCGTACCCACGACCTGACGACCGTCACGACCGAGCGTTGCGAGTGCGGTCGCACGCTCGCACGCATGGCCAAGGTCAGGTCGCGTACCGACGACATGCTCATCATCCGCGGCGTGAACGTCTTCCCGAGCCAGATAGAGGATGTCATCTTCCAGATCGAAGGCGTGAGGCCGCACTATCTCGTGGTCGTCGATCGCAAGAAGGGTCTGGACGACCTCGAAGTCAGGCTCGAGATCGCCGAGGAGGTCTTTTCGGATATCATGGCGGATATGGTCGCGTTCCAGCAGGACGTTGCCGACAGGCTTCAGTCCGTGTTGGGGCTGCGCGCCAAGATCACCCTCGTCGAGCCTGGTTCCCTGGAGCGGACGGCCGGCAAGAGCACCCGTGTGATGGACAAACGCTGCGATTGATGACGTAGGGGCTGTGCCCCGTGTGAAGGGCTTGATGCTGCGTGCCGGTATGGGGTTGGGTCGCGATAGGGGCGGGGAGTGTACTGATGATCGCAGCTGCGGTCATCGGTTCGATTCTCGGCTGGCGCGCCGCCGAGAGAAGGTACCTGCTCAGGCTGGTGCGCCGGAGAGAGGCGATCGACGCCGTCAGGCAGGCACTCGATGATGTCGTGACGCATCTCGCGCAGGGGAGCGACGAGACACTGAGCCACTTCGCCGAAGACCCTGATGCCCTCGAACGCAGGACGCTGCACGAGGTGGCCAGCCGCGCCAGAATACTCGCCGACGAACTCGATTCGATGCCGCTGCCCAAGAAACTGATACCGGCTGCGGACGCCCCAGGCCGCGCAGCGTATGCTAACCGCCTCGAATCGGGTAAAGTCCACGATGAGCAGGTCGGTGACGCTGCGTTCGATGCGCTTGGTTCTATCGATCTGACCGCGATAGCCGGAACGTACGCGAGGGCGACACGAGAGGTTCAGCATGCGTGTGAGGTCTGTGGTCTTGAAGAGGATGCGGCCGTCTACGGTGGAGGTTTGTACCTGTGACCCTCGGTAGAGTCTTCCGCGCTATGGGAGGCCTTCTGGTTCTGCTCATCCTTTTTGTCACAATCAACGGATGGTGGTCAGACTACAAGAAGGCGACACCAAAGCGGTCATCGAGCGAGACCTCTTCCACGGTGGACGCCAGCGCCACTGCAGCGCCCGACGACGCGGGTCAGACAGTATTGATTCTTACTGACGGACTCAATTTTCGTCAGAATCCCGACGCCACGGGGGTGAGCATCCGCGGCCTGAAGAAGGGCGAGCAATTCATCCTCGTCAGCCAGAACGGGAGCTGGCTGCAGATTCAGGACGCAGGTGGCACCACCGGGTGGGTCAACAATAATCCGCAGTACGTCAAGGTTTCGAAGAAGTAGGTGGCCGAAGTGGTGAGGGTCATCGGCAACGCCGACGAGTTCTGGCGGCTTCGGGTAACCCGTGTGGATACCACTCAGGGCCTCGACTTCGAGTGGCACGACGACATCCTCTACCGCGAACCGGAGATCGATCAGGGCGAGGAGGTCGAGTACTGGCATGTCGAGGCCGTGAGACTCGACGATGCGGACAGTGTCGTGCGGCTGGCCACGTACGGATCGGCTGACGACGCCCGGCAGTTCCTCGCCGTGGCAGATGAGGATCTCCGCGACCTCACCAAGTCGCGATTCGAGGCCGCGTACTTCACTGGTGCCGAGCTCGGGGACACCGGGATCGAGTAGGTCGAGTGTTCCCCGCGTGTAGAACCACCTGGGCATCACGCAGGTTCCAGGCCGAGAATCGAGGGGATAGTCTCAGGATTCCGCAACTAGACATAAGATGTATTATCACGCAAATACGTGTGAGATGAGCAATGATGCCGAGGGGGGCTCAGCTGTGGCCGCTCGGCGCTCCTACTTCTTTGAGGGCTTTGCGTTGCCCTTGGAGTCGGCGATGAGCTCGGAGATCGTCACGAACTGGTAGCCTTGGGCCTTCAACTCAGGAAGGATCCGCTTCATGGCTTCGTAGCTCGACTTCGAGCTCCAATGACACAGGATGATGTCGCCTGGCCTGACGCCCCCGTTGCTCGTCATGACGTTCTGATAGAGCTTCTCGGGCGTAGCGCCCCGTCCAGAGTCCCCAAACGATCGATTCCACATCACCTGGGTGTACCCCAAGTCCGCCGAGACGCCCTTGACGCGGCTGTTTGTCGCACCGCCCGGCGGCCGCATGTATGGCGCCTGGTTCCCGGTAATCGCTGAGATCGCCTTCTGGGTCCTGAGAAGCTCGGTCCGCTGCTGCTCGGAGTCGAGCCTGGTCAGCAGCTTGTGGTCCCATGTGTGGTTGGCTATCTCGAATCCGGCGGCGTCGAGCTTCTTGACGGCCGCTGGATTGCTTGCGACCCAGCTTCCCAGGACGAACGTCGTGCATCGGGCGTCGTACTTCTGAAGGAGTGCGAGCATCTCGGGCTGGAAGCCATATCCGTCGTCGATGGTGAAGGCCACGTACTTATGTCGGGGCTTCAGCTGGCCGATGCTCGCTGGCTTGACTGAAGGCGCATCGGGAAAGCGCACTGCGGCCTTTGCGACGGCATCGCCGGTGTCAGTAGGCGGAGTCGGGGCCGCGTCGACTACCGGCTTAGGAGGCGCGGTGACCGCCACAGAGGCCTCCTGAGCGGGAGTGGCAGGCGTCTGGTCGGCTACCCGCGCCTGGCTCAGCTGCTCTGTGGAGGTTGCCGATCGTCCGAAGCCGAAGGCGGTTGCCTTGGTCCATGCGAATGCCCCGATAGCCCCAAGGGCGACAACGCCCACACATATCGACAGGAGGATCCAAGCGCGTTGCTTGCGCCTCCGAGCCGCTTCTCGGCGAAGTGCGCGGGCCTCTCTGCGGTCCAACTGCATCTGGCGGAGGGCTCCATCTCTGTCGATCGGGGTCAAGGGGGTCTGGGAGTTGGGTGCAACCCGCATGCCACGGACGGCGAGCCGTCGAACGGTCTACGGTCACGATTCTGACAGACCGGCCCGTGGGACCGCCAACGAAGCGGCCCCGGACCGCGATGTCGCAGCCCGGGGCCGTCGCTTGAGACGAGACGATGTGGCTCCCGTCTCGGGTGGACTACAGGGAGGTCGTCGTAGAACCGCCTTCAGCAGCGGCCGCCTCGGCCTGGAACTCGGCATCGAACGCGGGCGACTCGATGGCGAGCCCCTCGCTTTCCTTAGGCAGGATCAGATTCAAGACGACGCCGATGAGTGCGGCCATCGCCATGCCGGGGACCGTGTACTTGCCGAGCGGGATGGCGAATCCTCCGGCCTCCATGCCAACACCGATCACCAGAACGACGCTCGCAAGTATGAGGTTGCGGCTATGACTGAAGTCGATACCGCTGGTTGAGAGCAGTCGGATGCCGCTGGTAGCGAATAGCCCGAACAGGAGCGATGGGATTCCGCCCATGACCGGCGTCGGGATGGAGCTGATGGCAGCGCCGAACTTGGGGACGAAGCCGCCGATGATGATGGCGAATCCACCGGCGAACCAGAAGAGCTGCGTCGCGTACACCTTGGTTACCGCCATGACGCCGATGTTCTCGGCGTAGGTGGTTGAGGGTGTGCCGCCGATGGCGCCCGAGATGGCGGTCGCGATCCCGTCGCCGAACAACGATTCGGGTAGCATCGGCGTGAAGTCCTTGCCGGTGATCTCGTTGATGACCAGCAGGTGTCCGATGTGCTCGATGATGACCACGAAGGCGACCGGCGCGATGATCAGGATGGCGTCGAGCTGGAAGACCGGGAACGTCAGCGTAGGCAGCCCGATCCATGCCGCGTCCTTGACGCCGGCGAAACTGACCAAGCCGAGCGGGATTGAAACGACGTAGCCGATGATGATCCCCATGAGCACTGGGATTGTCTTCAGGAAGCCTTTGAAGAAGCTCGAGAAGATGATCGCCGAGGCCAGCGTGATGCCCGCCACCGCAAGGTACTTCATCTCGACCGGTTTGGTCGGGTCGGCGAAGGGATAGAGGCACATCTTCACGGCGACGGCGGACAGACCGAGTCCGATGACCACGACCACCGAGCCTATCAGCGCGGGGGGAAGCAGCCGGTCCAGCCACTTGGTGCCGACCGCCTTGATGACGAACGCCACGACCATGTAGACAAAGCCGGCCACGACAAGTCCGCCGAGCGCGGCGGGGATGTTCTTCCCGCCCGGTCCCCCACCCACGGCGATCAGCGGCGCGATGAACGCGAAACTCGATCCGAGGTAGCTCGGAATCTTGTTGCGAACGCAGATCAAGTAGAGAATGGTGCCGATTCCCGAGGTCATGAGGCCAACACCGGGGTCGAGGCCGGTCAACAGTGGCACCAGCACAGTCGCGCCGAACATCGCCATCAGGTGCTGCAGTGAGAGCGGGATTGCTTTGCCCAGTGGCAGCGTCTCGTCGGTCTGAACGACTTCCTCACGCGTCACGCGGTTCCCTCCTAAACGTCGTCATACGGGCCGATGCGACGGCCCGACTGCAAGTCAGGGTTGTCTAGCTGAAGAGCTTCAAGAGCGGCACCTGCAGGAATGCAAGCAGGAACGCGATCGATGCGACCCACATGAGCGGGTGGATGTCCTTGGCCTTGCCATGGAACAGCTTGATGACCACGTAGCTGATGAAGCCGAGTCCGATGCCCCAGCTGATGTTGTAGGTCAAAGGGATGCCGACGATCGTCAGGTACGCGGGGAAGGCCTCCTCGAGGTTGTCCCATGGGATCTCACGTACTGTCCGCATCATCAGGAAGCCGACGATGATCAGCGCACCAGCGGTGATCGGAAACGAGGTGAAGGAAGGCACGGGCACGTCGGCAGGAACCGTAAAGCCCGAGCCGGCAAACGACGCGAACCGCTCGGCGTTGGCTACCGCGTACCCTCCGCCCACCATGCGGACGACCGGGGCGAAGAGCGCAGCGACCGCAAAAAGGATACCGGTGATGATCGCCGTCAAGCCCGTACGACCACCCTCGGCCACGCCGGCAGCCGACTCGATGTAGGTTGTGATCGAAGAGGCGCCGAACAGTCCACCGACGCTCGCAGCTGCGGAGTCCACGAGCAGAATGTTCTTGATGCCGGGGACGCGTCCTTCACTATCGGCGAAGCCGGCCTGTTCGCCAACCGAGATGACGGTGCCCATCGTGTCAAAGAAGTCGGTCAGCATGACTGCGAATACCGCAAAGAGCAGCGCGGGAGTGAATATCTGCAGCAAGGCGATGCTGTTGGTGCCGGCAGGAGTCTGGAACGGAGCCATGAATGTCGAGAAGTTGGGCGGAGCCACAATCGCCGTCGGGAGGTGCGTGACGTTGAGGATGAGCGCCGCAACAGTCGCCACCAGGATTCCCCAGAGGATATCGCCTTTGATGCGGAGGGCCATGAATGCGAGTATCGAGAACAGCCCGATCAACGTGACCCAGACGTAGGGCTTGGTGAAGTCACCGAGCGAGACCACGGTCGCGGCGTTGGGGACGATGATGCCGCCCTCGATGAGCCCGAGTAGCGTGATGAAAAGCCCGATACCGACGCCGATGGCCCGCTTGAGGTCCAGCGGAATGGCGTTCATGATCGCCTCGCGAGCGCCCGAGAGCACCAGGGCGAAGATGAGCAGACCCTCGACGAAGATCACGGACATGCCCACCTGCCACGGCACATTCGCCTGCTGAAATCCGATGATGGAGAACGTGACCACGGCATTCAGGCCCATGCCTGAGGCAAGAGCCAATGGCCTATTCGAGATGAACCCCATGGCGAGGCACATCAATGCTGCGCCGAGCGCTGTCGCCGTTGCGGCGCCTTCGAACGGAACGCCGGCGGCTGACAGTATTCCGGGATTGACGAAGACGATGTACGCCATCGTGAGAAACGTCGTCACGCCCGCGAGCAACTCAGTCTGGAAGTTCGTTCCGCGCTCGGAGAGCTTGAAGAATGAATCCATGTCCCTACCCTTCTTGTGGTCCTGATGCACCGGAGAGCCCATGCCTAGTACGGAAGATGAACTTCGCCCACACCCCTCCCATGACCGCGAAACAGGAACGCCGTAGCTTATGTCAACCTGAGAAGGCTAGCGGCTAAGGGCCGGCCTCTCGGAAGATCGAACCGAGGTAGCGGGCCTGAGCGCGTGAATCACCCAGGATGTCGCCGATGGTCTCGGCTATTGGAGGACGAAGATCCAGGCCCCCCAGTGCTTCGGGGTCGAACAACTCGACCGCCTCAACGCGTGAGTCCTGTGGGCTGTCGGAAAGAGCTCCCCCGACCACCTTCGCCAAGAAGGCTATGTTGACTACATGCCGAGTCCCGGCGGGATCGATTGTGTCGTTGATGATCACCGGCCGACCCACGGACACCACAAGCCCAGTCTCTTCGGACACCTCTCGAATCAGGGCCTGTTCGAGCGTCTCGCGGTAGTCCACCCCACCGCCGGGGAGCAGATAGTACGTCGAGCTGCGGGCCCGGTGCCTGACGAGGACCACTCGACCTTGGTGCAGGATGAGGGCAGCGACGCGAACGCGAGGGCCATCAGGAACCCGTGCTGCCAAAGCCGCCCTCCCCCCGGACCGTGTCGGTCAGCGCATCGACCTCAACGACTTCGCAGCGCTCAACCGGCTGGATCACCAGTTGCGCGATCTTCTCGCCGTATGCGATCCCCAGGGTCGTGGAAGTATCGAGATTCACGGCGATGACCTGGACCTCACCCCGGTAGTGACTGTCGATGAGCCCAGGAGAGTTAACGAGAGAGAGGCCGTCTCGGATCGCTCGTCCGCTGCGGGGTTGCACGAAGCCGGCATAGCCGTCAGGTATCTCCACGGCCAGGCCGGTGGGCACGAGAGCACGCTCACCGGGGGCGAGTGTGACCGCCTGAGCTGCGAAGAGGTCGAGGCCCGCATCCCCGAGGTGTGCGTAGGACGGCAAAGGCAAGTTGGAGTCCAGTCGGCGGATAGCAAGACGCAATGCCACTAGACTCCTCGGACGACTGTGGGCAGGTGCACGGAACAACACAGGGCGGCCTTGCGAAGCGCATCTGCTCCATGCGGCCGAACGCCCGAAGCCGCAGGGTCAAGGGTCCTCTGCGGCCGAAACTGCTGGAGCGCGTAGCGGATGCCGCCCTCGAGCGAACGAGCGATGGTCGGAATGTCGGACGTGGGCACCGCACCGGGATAGCATGTCGTTCGGAACTCGTGGTCGAGGGGACCGTTGACAAGCAGCTCGATGGAACGCCGGACCTGGCGCCACGAGCCGCTGCTCGCGGTAAGCGCGTCATAGCGCTCGGGGGTGGTCTTCACGTCGAGGGCCACGAAGGAGACGAGACCCTCTTCGAGTAGCGCTTCAAGCACGTCGGGAAACGTGCCGTTGGTATCCAGTCGAACCGGCAGATCGTACGAACGGAGTCGTCGAAGAAGTTCCGTGAGTCCGGTGTAAGCGGTCGGCTCACCGCCCGTCACCACAACCCCTGAGACCGAGGATTCACGGCTTTGGATACGATTGAGGATGTCCGTCACGCATATCGAATCCGGCCTAGCTGCAAGCATTTCAGGGCAGCAGCAGTAGGAACAGCGAAGGTTGCACCCGCCGAGCAGGATCACCGCGCTGGTGCGACCGGGCCAAGCCACGGGACTCGCCGCGCGAAATCCGGCGACTGAGCAGTCGATGGCGGGATTGGCCCGGAGAGCAGCGCGTGGCGCCGGTGCGATCACGGTCATGCCGGGCCGAGGTTCTTCAGTTCGGAGGTGAACTCATCGAGGTCCTGGAACTCCTTGTAGACCGATGCAAAACGAACGTAGGCCACCCGATCAAAGTCGCGAAGCCTGTAGAGCACCATGTTTCCGACTTGGCGGCTTCCAACTTCGGAGCGAAAGGAGTTGTGGAGTTCCGACTCGACGGAATCGATCAACGCCTCAAGCTGGCTGATATGAACGTCTCGCTTCGCGCACGCGACCATCAGTCCACGCAGGAGCTTGCCCCGGTCGAACGGTTCCGCCGTTCCGTCCTTCTTGACCACCATAAGAGGCGTCTCTTCGCGACGCTCATAGGTTGTGAAGCGTTGCGCGCAGCTGAGGCACTCCCGCCTGCGACGAATCGCATCCTGGGACTCTGAGGTACGTGAATCCACTACCTTGGTCTCGTCATGGCCACAGAACGGACAGCGCACCGCTCACCCCCATATGTAGGCTACTAAGGAAGGTAGCACACAAGATATGGGGCATCAATGCAGTGATTCGGCGATTCCATACAGCGAACGTCCGAGAACGCCGGGCACTCCCATACTGGCCGTCGGCGCGCCCCTATCGGGAGGCCACCTGCGTACGTGAGTCGTAGGTAGGGATCCTGATCATCTGGCCCGGGGTCAGCGAATGTGCGCCGAGCTGATTGGCCGCGACCAACACATCAACCATCTGCGAAGTCGTCAGACCGTCGATTGGGTGTGCTTCAGCAACCTGCCACAGAGTGTCGCCTTGTCGGACCTTGAGAACACTCGTGGTATGCGGACTCGTCAACCGCGGACGCGCGGTCGAAACTGCGCCGACGATCAACAGCGTGACGATCGCGGCCAAAAGGAGCACCTCGAGCCTGGTGCGGAATGAGGAGCTGCGTCCCACGTCGGGGGTTTGCTGCGAGGCGCGGCGTGGTTTCCTCGGCCCATTCTGGACGGAGCTCATGAGTTCTGCTTGATTGCGCATATGTCTCTCCCCTTGCGTAGCCATGCGGTTTCGAATCGATACTGCCCGAAGGGTCTGACATGAGAAGCTCGCGAACGAACATGTGTTCGTACATAGAGTAGCGAACACATGTTCGTTACGCAAGTACGGAAACGAACGCATGTTTGCATCGGCCTCACTGGGCGACTACACTGACTTCGCACAGATGTTCGATAACGAGGGGGCGTCGATGGCTTATCAGCGCGAACTGACCAAGCGCCAGCAGGAGATTCTGGACTACGTGCGTGCTGAGGTTCATCGGTGTGGCTATCCGCCCAGCGTGCGCGAGATCGGCCTCGCCGTCGGGCTTTCCTCTTCCTCGACGGTGCACTCGCACCTGGCCGCGCTGGAGTCGAAGGGATTCATTCGTCGCGATCCATCCAAGCCGCGCGCTCTGGAGGTCCTTGACTTCAGGGAGACTGAGCGGGGAATCGACTACGGCTCAGTTCGCGCAGTGCCCGTGGTAGGCCAGGTCGCGGCCGGACAGCCGATACTGGCGTCTGAGAACATCGAACAGACTATGTCCCTCCCCACCGAGATCGCGAATGACGCTACGTTCATCCTGCGTGTTCGCGGAGAGTCGATGATCGAGGTCGGGATCATGGACGGTGATTTTGTCGTCGTTAGGCAACAGCCTACGGCGACCAATGGGGATATCGTGGTCGCGATGATGGACGAAGAAGCGACAGTGAAGACCTACTACCGGGAGACGGACCGTATTCGCCTGCAGCCGGAAAACGCCTCAATGGAGCCGATCTATGCCGTTGACGTGACCATCCTGGGCAAGGTCGTAGCTCTCTTCCGGAGACTCTGAGGCAGCTAGCCCACATCCGGCTGGCCAGCGACAATGTGACTAGACCACCGGTGGCTCGTCTTCGGCCTCGAGGTTCGCGAACGGCGCGAACGTCGACGAAAGACCCGTGGGAACCCTGATGATCAGGCGCGTCCCCTCTTCGTGATGCCGCTCCGTGACGATCTGGGCCCGTTCGTGAGCCAGCGCGATCAGGTCGCCCCTTGTGTACGGGATGAGCACGGTCATCGTCACTCCCCCGCGCGAGGCCTCCTCGGCGATGCGCGAGCGCAACGAGTCCAATCCCGCACCCGTCAGGCCGGATACGAAGACCGCGCCGGAGTGTCGAGCGCTCAGGGCCTCCAGCTCGACCGCAGGCAGCGTGTCGATCTTGTTGTACAGGACGACACTCGGCGTGTTCGTAGCGCCGATCTCGCCGAGGACCTCGCGCACGGCCTGCATCTGAGCATCACGCTGAGGCGCACCTGCATCGGCGACGTGGAGGAGCAGATCTGCTCCGCTGACTTCGTCCAACGTGGACTTGAACGCCTCCACGAGTCCGTGAGGGAGCTTGTGGATGAAGCCAACGGTGTCTGTGAGCGTGGCTTCTCGGCCCTCCGGCAGCCCGAGTCGACGAGTGGTCGAATCGAGGGTGGCGAAGAGCATGTTCGCCTGTAGGACGCCCGCGTCGGTTAGAGCGTTGAGCAGCGTGGACTTGCCGGCGTTGGTGTAGCCGACGAAAGCGACTCGAAAGACGCCACTCTGGGAGCGGGCCCGCCGCTGCAGCTGACGTTCGCTGGATACGGCGGTGAGTTGCCGCTTGAGGAGGCTGATCCGCTTTCGGGCCAGCCGGCGGTCGGTTTCCAGCTGCGACTCACCGGGTCCGCGCGTCATCACGCCACCGCCGGCGTACTTGTCCAGGTGGCGCCAGAGCCCGCGAAGCCGCGGTAGCAGGTACTCCATCTGTGCCAGTTCGACCTGCAGCTTGCCCTCTCGGCTGGTGGCGTGGAGGGCGAAGATGTCGAGGATGAGTGCGGTGCGATCAGCGATCTTGGTGTCGGCTATGACGTTCTCAAGGTTGGCCTGTTGCGATGGCGTCAGGTCGTCATCGAAGATCACCAGGTTCGCGTCGAGTTCGCGGACGAGCGCGGCGACCTCCTCGGCCTTGCCGGTGCCGATGAAGGTCTTGGTGTGCGGGTGGTCGAGGCGCTGGGTTGCAGTGGCGACGACTTCGACACCGGCGGTCTCGGCAAGCCGCTCGAGTTCCGCGAGTGATTCTTCCAGCGGCCACTGCAGGTTCCCCTGGTCGACACCGACCAGAATCGCCCGCTCGCGGCGATCCTGTCGGTCTTCTTCGGTTTCAGGGATGCGGCGCTGTGCCACGGAGAGGGGTGCCTCCTCTAGAGGGAGTTCTCGATGCGTTTGATGGCCTCTTCCAGACGGTCGTCGGGCGTTGTGAGCGAGATGCGGATGTAGCCCTCACCGCTCGTCCCGTACGCCGATCCTGCCGCAACGATCACGTTCGCCTCTTCGAGGATCATCCCGGCGAAGCTTGCGGAATCGTATCCCTCGGGCACCTTTGCCCAAACGTAGATGGTCGCGACAGGCTTGATCGGCACCACAATGCCGATCTTGTCGAGTGCCGAGAGCACGAGATCCCGACGACGCTGGTAGAGCGCGTTGAGATCGGCGATAGAGTCTTGCGGGCCGAGGAACGCTTCGATCGCCGCATCCTGGACCGCGGTGAAGACACCCGAGTCGATATTGGATTTGACGGTGCCGAGCGCCTTGATGGCCTGCGCATTGCCGCAGGCGAACGCGACACGCCAGCCGGTCATGTTGTACGCCTTCGAAGAACTGAACAGCTCGATCGCCACGTCTTTGGCGCCCGGGCGCTGAAGGAAGCTCGGCGCCACGTACCCGTCGAAGCCGATCTCGGAGTAGGCGTTGTCATGCACGATGAGCAGATCGTTGGCCTTGGCGAAGGCGATCGCCCGGTCGAAGTACTCGTCGTTGGCGATCGCCGAGGTCGGGTTGTTGGGGTAGCTCAGGAACATCATCTTGGCCTTGGCGAGCACCTCGGGCGGCGTTGACTCGAAGTCTGCGAGGAAGCCGTTCTCCTCGGTCATCGGCATCCACCAGGTCTCGCCACCGACCATGATGCCGCCGGTGTGGTAGACGGGATAGCCTGCCCCCGGCACCAGCGTGTAGTCGCCAGGGTCGACGAACGCCGTGAATAGGTGCGCGATGCCCTCTTTGCTGCCGATAAGCGCGAGCACCTCTGTCGCCGGATCCACCTCCACGTCGAAACGGCGCTTCATCCATTCGGCGCATGCGGCACGATAGCGGGGCGCTCCCACGTAGCTGGGGTACTGGTGGTTCGCGGGGTTCTTGGTCGCCTCGATCATCGCCTGCACGATGTGGTCGGGAGTGGGGGTGTCGGGATCCCCGATACCGAGCGATATCACGTCGATGCCCTGCGCCGTCTTGATGGCCTTCTTACGGTCGATCTCGGCGAACAGGTACGGCGGGAGGTGGTCGATTCGCTTGGCGGTTCTCACCGGGCAATCTCTCCTTAGTCGGGGCCAGCTTAGTGTCGCGACCCCGTGAACGGAGGTCGTGGCTGCCATGGTAACACTCGGCGTAACGGCTCAGATTGCGCGCGCGTTACGCATACTCAACAGTCCGGGCACATCCACTCGGATGGTCGTCGAGACGACCGGATCACTGGTCCCCGTCGTCCTCAGGGATGACCATCGTTCCTGCGAAGACCGTTTCGGCGGGGCCGGTCATGAACACGTGGTTGTTCTCGGCCCAGCGGATCTCGAGGTCGCCGCCTGGCAGCTCGACGGTGGCCTCGCGGCCGATACGCAGTGTCAGCGACGCCACGACCGCCGCGGCACAGGCGCCCGTGCCGCACGCGAGAGTCTCGCCGCAGCCCCGCTCCCACACCCGCAGCCTGATCACGTTCTCGTCGACCATCTGAGCAAACTCGACATTGGTCTTCTTGGGAAACATCGGGTGGTTCTCGATGAGCTCGCCGAGTTCCCACACAGGCGCCGAATCGACGTCATCGACCCAGAGAACGCAGTGCGGGTTGCCCATGGACAGCGGAGTGACGTCGAAGGTGCCCAGATCGGTTTCCAGGGGACACGCGATGACCATGTCTTCATTGGTTCCGCAGCGCATAGCGGTCGGGATTGCAGCTGGGTTGAGAACAGGTTCTCCCATGTCGACCGTCGCGAGGTACATCGTGCCATCGTACGAACGCGTGATGTTGACAGGCTTGAGGCCACCCAGCGTCTCGACGATTAGCGAGTCCTGGTCGGCGGGCACGAGCCCGCTGTCGACCAGGTACTTGGCAAAGCACCTGACGCCGTTTCCGCACATTTCGGCGACCGTGCCGTCGGAGTTGTAGTACAGCATGAAGAAGTCCGCCTCGGGGGTGGTCGAGGGACGCACGAGGATCAGCCCGTCACCGCCGATGCCGAAGTTGCGGTCGCAGAACCATTCGACGGCCTGAGCGGACAGCTCGAGTTCCTCGGTGAGGTCCTCCATGATGATGAAGTCGTTGCCCAGACCGTGCATCTTCACGAATGCGAGTTCCATCGCGTCTCTCCCCTGTTCACGCGTCGGTCACGTGCCGTATTCTGCGGACGATTCTAGGGCTAGTCTAGCGTACCGATAACGCTCTCCGCCGCCTGCTCCAACGTCAGAGTATCCATGTCGAGCCAGACCACTCTCGGATCGGCGCGAAACCACGTCAGCTGGCGTTTCGCGTAGCGCCGAGATGCCTGTTTGACAGCGGCCACCGCATCCTCAAGCTCAGCTTGACCCTCAACCACGGGCACGAACTCCTTGTACCCGATCGCCTGTGAAGCGGTGAGCGTGGATCGGAGCCCGGAGTCCAGCAGCGCCTCGACTTCGCCAAGAAGCCCGGCGCGCACCATCGCGTCCACGCGGTTGTCGATGCGGGCGTAGAGACGCTCACGGTCCATCGTGAGCCCGAAAAGACCTGTGTCGTAAATGCTCTCGCGGGTTGAGAACCCCGCGCGCTGCTCGGCATAGGGAATGCCCGCGTCTAGCATCTCAAGCGCACGTATGACGCGTCGGGTGTTGTTCTGATGCACGACCGCCGCGGAGTCCGGGTCGCGCTCCACGAGCAGTTCGTAGAGGGCATCCGCGCCGTGCGTCTCGGCGTACTCCTCGTACTGTCGTCGTACGGGGTTGTCCTCCTGCTCTCCGGCCGGGAAGGAGAGGTCATCGAGGGCTGCACGCACGTAGAGTCCTGTGCCCCCGGCGAGCACAGGAGTAAGCGAGCGTGCCGAGATGTTCTCGATCGCGTCGCGTGCGGCTACCTGGTAGAGGGCCGCCGAATAGGGTGTGCCCGGTTCGACGACGTCAAGGCACCAGTACGGTACGCGCCGCTCGGACGGAGAGGGTTTGGCGGTACCGATGTCCATGCCCCGGTAGACCTGCATCGAGTCCGCCGAGACGATCTCGCTCCCAAGGCGGACGGCGACTTCCTCGGCGAGCGCCGTCTTGCCCACTCCCGTGGGGCCTACGACTGCCAATACGCGGATGCGCGAACCCGTAGGAGCGCCAGTACGTTGCTCGCTTGGTGAGTGTTCCGCCGGCGTGGTCATGAGTTCAGACGTACCGATCCACAAGGAAACGTTGAAGCGAACAGGGCGCGCCAGCGGGGATCCCCGCCTTCTGGAGCGCGATCGAGACCTGCTGCGCGACGTCGTCAACGCCTTCGAGATCCGGGAGAAGCAATCCTCGGCGACCACCGCTTGCCACGATCACGCCGTAGCGGCTCGGATCAAGGTCGCCAAGCTCGCACCCTTCGGGGGCATGCAGTACGTCGACTTTGATGTCCAGCTCCCGCAGTTCGTCGGAGCGAACGGGAGTGAACCGCGGATCCTGTGTAGCAGCCTGTATGGCGTTGTGGACGACCTCTTGGGCGAGTGAGGGCCAGGCGGGGGCAATCGTTCCTATGCACCCTCGCAGTTCCCCAGCGCGATGGAGCGAAACGAACACGCCCGCCGATGGAGGGTAGTCCGAGCAGGCAAGCTCGGACTCGGTGACCTGTCCGGACTCGACATACTGCTGGATGGTGCGCCGGGCGAGCGATACGATCTCGCTCTCCGCGGTGCCGGGCATCCCGCCCTTTCGGCCTGAGTCAGACTGCGGTTCCGGATCAGCGGCGCGGTTGGAGAGAGCGTCTTCACCCACCAGGGCCGTCAGGTATCCCACGCCCCACGGACCTTCGTATGCGAGCACCCGGGTCGGTAGCGGGTCGTCACCGCAGAATCCCCCCAACGCGATGATCGAGCGCAGTCCGCACTCCCCTCCTGCCTCAACGAGCGCAGGGTCAAGCTGGGCGAGCCCGCTGAGCGCGCCGCGGCGCACGGCCTCCACGATCGCTGCGTCGAGTTCCGTGCCTCTCGGTGAATAGCCTGCGGGGGCCTCGTTCGTCAATCGGTGCGAGAGGTCCCCCGAGGCCACAAAGGCGACCTTGCGCCCCAACTCCTCGGCAGTCGAGGCGACGGTCTCGCCCAACCGGCGGTGGTAGTCGCTGGGCAGAAATGAGAGTGACAGGACCACAACGCGCACGTGCGGCGGTAGTTCCAGCAGTGCGAGCGGGACGATCGTCGCGTGATCCGCCCAGCCCGGACGAAGGCGGGTGTCGGAATCCCGCGAGGCGCACGGAATGTCGTCACCGTCCAGCCGGTCGACGATGAGCGATGCGAGCTCCGGGTCTCCGGGCCACGAGTATTCCCGATCGTCCCCGAACTGCGACAGCGAACCCGCCAGCAGATCGCTGGTGTCGACCAGGAACGCGTCGGCTGCGAGCGGGGCGTGCGGCGAGATGAGAACGACCGTGTCCGGACGGTAGGCGTTCAGCGCACGTGATGCCGCGCCGAGCGCCTCGAGAGAGGCATCGGCGACGTGCCGCGCCTGCTTTCCGACCGACGCGAAGAAGATGGGCGGATGCGGCGCGATGATTCCAAACGAACCGGAAGCCATTTGAGATTCACCGTCCCTGCCGAGTTCAGATAGGCGGCAACACGCCGTTGCACACCTACTCTCTACCCAGCAGTCTACCGCCGAGGAACCACGTCTGCGCTTCGGTGACTTCGACCTCGAGTATCCGGCCGGAGTAGTCGGCGCCCGTGCTGCCTGCGGGAACGGGCACGTGGACCATCTTGTTGGTCGGCGTCCTACCGGCTAGCGTCAGCTCGTCTCGCTTGCTGACGCCCTCGAAGAGCACCGGCTGGACGGTCCCGACCAATCTCTGATTGTTGGTGAATGCCGAGGCATGCACCAGCTCCACGAGCCTATCGAAACGAGGTTGCGAGACCTCGCGGGGAACCCGATCGCCAAGCGATGCGGCGGGTGTGCCCTCTCGTGGGGAGTAGATGAAGGTGAATGCCTGGTCGAAGCCAACCTGACGCACCACGTCCATGGTGTCGTCGAAGTCGGACTCGGTCTCGCCGGAGAAGCCGACGATGACGTCGGTTGAAAGCGCCAGTCCGGGCACGGCCTCTCTGGCGCTGCTGACAAGCCCCAGATAGTGTTCGCGCGTGTATCGGCGGTTCATCGCCGCAAGTATCCGGTCCGAACCCGACTGAACCGGCAGATGCAGATAGGGCATGACGGCAGGCACTTCCGCCATCGCTGCGATCGTCTGCTGCGAAAGATCCTTGGGATGCGACGTGGCGAAACGGATGCGGTCGATCCCGGTGTCACCGACCATTCGGAGAACGTCCGGGAAGCGGGAGTCACCGTAGATATCGCGCCCGTAGCTGTTCACATTCTGCCCGAGCAACGTGACTTCTCGGACTCCATCGGCGACAAGCGACCGCACTTCCGACTCGATCTCGGTCATAGGACGTGAGATCTCACGTCCCCGCACGTATGGAACGATGCAGTACGTGCAGAAGTTGTTGCAGCCGATCGTGATCGGAACCCACGCATGCCAGGGATG